>DJBM01000035.1 GCA_002430405.1 Actinobacteria bacterium UBA5976 | reverse complement strand
ATGAAGGATGCCTTTGCAGATCCTGCGCTGAACATGGATTTCACGCGGGTTGTTCATGGGGATCAGCGATTTGCTTATCAGCGTCCCATACGTGTTGGTGATGAATTAGTTGTGACAACTCACGTTGATGAAATTCGCTCACTGGGAAGCAATGACGCGGCAACTTTTCGAACCGAAGTCACATCACAGGGTGAAGCGGTATGTACTGGCTGGTCCAAAATAATTGTGCGCGGTGAAGCGTAATGACTTCAAAAATTAAATCATCTGATGTTTCCGTTGGATATGAATTAACTCCGCTTGAACTTTCCTTCACACGTTCCGATCTAGTCGAATACGCGAACGCATCGGGTGATCAAAATCCAATCCACCAAGATGAAGAATTTGCAAAGTCTGTTGGACTGCCAGATGTGATCTCACACGGCATGCTCACCATGGGTCGAGCCATCAAGTTAGTCACTGATTGGGTCGGGGATCCAGCTGCCGTAATTGATTATGGCGTGCGCATGACCCGGCCAGTAGTAGTGCCAAATACACCAAGTGGCGCGACTGTTGCTTTCACTGCAAAAGTCGTTGAATTAAATGATGATGGCGTTGCGCGCATTGAGTTAAGCGCTATTTGTGATGGCATCACAGTGCTTGGGCAAGCCAAAGCAACTGTGCAACTAGCACAATAGGAACATGATGCGCAGCCTTGCGGAACTGACCACGTTGCGCGTTGGTGGCGCGCCTTCGTCGTTGACTGTAGTCACCACACAATCGCAACTCATTGAGGCAGTATCAGCAGCAGGCCCCGAGGTGTTAATTCTTGGCGGTGGCAGCAATTTATTAGTCAGTGATGATTTTGCTGGCGAAGTTGTAAAGATTGAAACCCAAGGATTTACAAATGATGAATCTGCGTGCGCTGGTGCCTGGGTCACGGTCGAGGCTGGACATAACTGGAAGGACTTTGTATCCGCGGCCGTAGCAAGTGGTTGGACTGGCATTGAAGGTTTAGCAGGAATTCCAGGCACAGTTGGCGCGACTCCAATTCAAAACGTTGGCGCTTACGGGCAAAGTGTTAGCGAAACAATTGCCCAAGTTCGCGCCTGGAATCGCAAGACTAAAGAAGTAGAAATTTTGTTTGCCGCAGACTGTGAATTTGGTTACCGAACTTCGATATTCAAAGCTAACCCTGACACCTGGGTAATCCTTAGCGTGACTTTTCAGCTACCACTTGGCACGATGTCTTCGCCAATTAGTTATGACGAGTTAGCAAAAAGACTTGGTGTGAATCTTGGTGATCGAGTTCCAACAACAGATCTGCAGCACGCAGTGTTGCAACTGCGCGCCGGAAAAGGAATGGTGCTTGATTCCAGCGACCATGACACTTGGAGTGTGGGCTCGTTCTTTATGAATCCGCGAGTTGCCCAAGCACCAGAGGGCGCCCCAAATTGGACAGAAACAAGTGGCGCAGTGAAAGTAAGCGCCGCCTGGTTAATTGAACAGGCTGGATTTGGCAAAGGCTTCACTTTAAATGGTCGTGCTGCATTATCTGGCAAGCACACTTTGGCGATCTCAAACCGAGGCAACGCAACCAGTGCAGACATTTTGGAGTTAGCTCAACACATTCGTGATGGTGTTCTTGCAAAGTTTGAAATTGAACTTAAACCAGAACCACGTTTTATTGGCCTATCGCTTTAGACAGCTGATCGTTTTTGGCTACTGAAGTAAATAGGCTTTTAGGACATAGTCAGTGGTTCTAATCACTTCGTACGTGCCAGACTTTGTTCGCCAGATAACTCGTCAGAACCTAAATTCCTCCAGTGGCTCCCTCGTTGCTAAAAGGATTCACATGCCTATTATGAGCCTCAAGCAGTAAAATCCTTTAAATTAATGAGGATATTTGTGAATTAAGGAGTTGTGAAACTCGTCTAAAAAATTTATGTAAATAACTAAATTTCCCCCCGTGTCTGGGTCTAGGCTCAAGTTTAACTTCCCTCGACAGAGCCAATAGGTGGTCGCAAATATCTGATAGAGAAGGAAAGTGATTTATGTCTACAGACAAGTTGAAAGTCTCAGGCGTTACCTACAATTCACAGGCACCTGATTATTACGAAAAGAGGCAACTAAAGCGGACCGCAGGCCGATGGTCACTTTGGGGACTGGCAGTAGCAGCCGTTATTTCAGGCGACTTCTCAGGCTGGAACTTTGGTATTGCCGAGGGTGGTTTTGGCGGAATGCTCGTGGCTTTTGCGATTCTAATTGTGATGTATTACGGCTTGATGTTTGCCATCGGTGAAATGTCAGCTGCAATGCCACACACCGGAGGCGCATATTCATTCGCACGCAAGGCGATGGGGCCCTGGGGTGGATTCGTCACAGGTCTTGCAGAAACGATTGAGTATGTTGCAACCACAGCAGTAGTTGTTTATTTCAGTGCGGGATATGCAGCAGGAATTGTCTCTGAGCTATTGGGCTTTGAAATGGCCGCTTGGGTCTGGTGGATCGTTCTGTATGCGATATTTATTTTGCTCAACTCAGCAGGCTCAGAAATTTCATTTAAATTCTCAATTGTGGTTTCTATCCTTTCAATTGGAATCTTGCTCGTGTTCGCTGTCATGGTGCTAACTTCAGGTCAATTTAACTGGGATTCATTGTGGAACATTCCATCTGATGGTGGCGCGACATCAAGCAGCTTCCTTCCATTTGGAGTTATGGGAATTCTTTTTGCCATTCCATTTGGTGTTTGGCTATTCCTAGGCATTGAAGCTCTGCCACTTGCAGCTGAAGAAGCACACGACCCAGCAAAAGACATTCCGAAAGCTGGAATTTGGGCACGTGGAACACTAATTGCAACTGGACTTCTTGTGCTGTTCTTAAACACGGGTATTTTGGGAGCGCAAACAACTGGTGAAGCAGGCGAGCCACTTCTTGATGCCTTCCGAGTAATTGTCGGAGATACTTGGGCTGCTGTGCTTGGCTTATTTGCTTTGATTGGGCTTTTAGCTTCATTGCAAGGAATCATGTTTGCTTATGGCCGGAACATGTATTCGCTTTCGCGGGCGGGCTACTACCCAAAGGCACTCTCGGTTACTGGCAAACGTCAGGCACCTTGGGCAGCACTTGTAGTTGGCGGTGTAATCGGATTCGTATCTCTTGTTGTGATTGATGCAACTGGTGGTTCAGGTTCTCCAGCTGGAGCAATTGTTTTGAACATCGCGGTATGGGGAGCCATGTTGGCATATTTGATGCAAATGATTTCGTTTGTGATTTTGCGTCGTAAGTACCCGGACCTAAATCGCCCGTACATATCACCATGGGGTCTTAAAGGAGCAGTTATTGCTGGAATCATTGCATTCCTGTCCTTCATTGGCTTCTTGTTGAATCCAACATTCCGCCCTGCAATCTTCGCAATCATAATCGTTTATGTTGTTGTGTTGGCAGTGTTCGCTATCTGGGGTCGCCATCGTCTCGTGCTATCTCCGGAAGAGAAGTATGCAGTTGAAGGTGCTAACAAATAGTTCGAAATTCAATTAAAAAGATGGGCCGTCTCTAATCGAGTCGGCCCATCTTTTTGTTGGTAAGTCTTTCTACAAAAACCAAAATCTATAAAGGGCAAATTACCAAAATTCAAAAAGACCGTTAAAACCTTAGTAGTTCAGTAGCCAGTGATTTCTATTTAGCATTTAGTGATTCGTTAAAAAAGCGTCAAAGTTATTTAGATTTTCGCCAAGCTGAAAAACTCTTAATTGAACCTGAATGTGGTTTTTGTAACCACGGGTAAGGGTGAATTTCAGCAAGTGAAGTAAATTTCTTGAATGATGGAACGGGTGCAAAGGTTGTTGCAACCTGATTCTGCTGAGCAAATTCGTATGGACTGCCGAGATAAACTTGCAAACTCCGCCGCTCCGCCAGGTCTTGCAGGGTCTCGAGATAGAAACCAATTCGCCTTGAACTCAACTGCAGTTTATGTAGTGCGCCGGTATTGAAAACAAATACTGCTGGAAGTTCCGGGTGTGCCCGCAGCGCAGGATCGTCATCTCCTAACGAGTCAATCGTTAAGAGAACATGTTCAGGATTGCCAACTTTCACAACCGTGTTTGGTCCAGCAGTATTTTCAGGATCGGGATCAAATTCCAGTATCGAATCAACGTCGATGCGGTTTAAATCCACTTCCTCTGGAAACTCTTGGATTGGGCACGAATTTACAAGTGCGCACCCCTTACATAATCCTGGCGCCCGTTTTTCTACCTGCCAACGTGCAAATCCGTAAGGCTTGCCAGTTCCCGCTCCAACCGTCCACTGCCAACCAAGTAAGTTTGCAGCACGCGAACCATCAATTAACTCTCGATACATGCGTTCTTGGCCAAGCTGCCAACTGATGTTGTTTCGAACAGTCCAGTGCGAAGCAAGCCACATTCGAGTTTGGTTAACTAGCCAGCCATCCGTTTCCAATTCTGAAACTACTTCATCAACACAACTCATTTCACGATTCCAACCATCGCCCACTGTGGTGGCGTTAGCTTCGAATCGCAGGTTTTCAAAAAGACGAGTTCCAATGCGGGCATAAAGATGCCGAGCATATTCCTGCCAATAAAGTTCGTCCTGAAACTTTTCACGGTCCTTGTAAGGCGCAGTTTTTACGGCGCGATGCACTTGTGGCAAAGTTAAAAGATTGTGGCGAATGTAGGGAGATAAAACACTTGCGCCACGGCGTGACCTCGGAAGAACTTCAGAACGTTTTGCCGCGTAGCCAGTTATGTCAAGTGTTGCGAGTGCTTGGTCTGCTGCAGTCTGACCACCTTTTATGGAGCTAAGTCCAAGTTCGCCCGAGTAAAGTCCAGCAAAATTATCCTCAACGATTTCCAAAATAGGTGCATCGAGCGACAGTAATTTGCTCATAGTTCCTCTAGGTTACCCAAGTAGTCGAAACTTGGTTTGGTAGTGGCGAGAGTTGCCGATTGCTTGTGGATGAAATCTGTGCACCCTTTTCGTAAATGATTACACTTTTTCAACAATTCAATTCAAGAGAAAGTCATCAGTGGAAATCCAGTACACACCTCATGCCCTTGCTCGCATGACCCAGAGGGGAATTTCAATAACAAATGTTGAGTCAGTTCTCCGAGACTTCCATTTCTCTGTTGTCAGTATTAGATCTGGCATGAGAATCGAGGGCTCTGTAGACGGTAGAGTATTGAAATTATGGATTTATAGATTCCCAAAAAATGGTGATCGTGTGATAATTGAGTCAGCGGTATGGAAAGGGCAGGACAATGACTGATTATGTAATGACACTAGATAGTGCCTCTAATGCTGCCTACATAACTCTCAATAAAGGCGATGTAGCAAAAACGGTTGACGCATCTGATTACGCAAATGTAGATCTAGACAAAGATGGAAAAATCATTGGTATTGAGTTTCTAACACTTAATGTCCCCGATGAATTATTAAATTCTTTGATTGTGTTTGATCAACTTAAAGATGAATCTGAACTACTCAATAAATTAATCGAAACTTCCAGGGCTGCGGCCGGGAGTTAAGTGATTAATTCCACCTAATAAAGCGCTTACAAAAATCAAATCTAAACAAACCGGCTAAAGAATTTTCGGTTGTTCGCGACCACTCGATATAAACCCGCTGCGACCCAGGACATTGGCGGAATAAAAGTGAGCCAACCAATTGCGCCCCACAGCCCACCTCGGATTCGCAAGACTTTTCCAACTGCCTTAGCACCGCTGTGATGAATTGGATCTGAGTCTGGCTGTTCTATCAGCCAAACCGAATGCGCAAGTTGGTCTTGAGTTAAGCCGTAAGTCCGGCTCAACTGCGTGCTCGGTACGTTGATCCAGCCTGTTGGAACTATGTTGGCGAGCTTCTTGGCAGTGCGCTGACAAAACCCGCAGTCACCATCAGTAATTAGTAATGCAGACATTGGAACATCGCCCCTATTTACCCCATGAATGGGTATTGGTAATTCTGGGCTGGCACCATGGTTTCCTTGATGCTGCGATCACTTGTCCAGCGCATCAAGTTAATTGCTGCGCCAGCTTTGTCATTAGTTCCAGATGCTCGGCCACCACCAAATGG
>DJBM01000096.1 GCA_002430405.1 Actinobacteria bacterium UBA5976 | reverse complement strand
AGAAGTTGGAACGGAAGGCCGTTTTTCACCAATAATGACAATCTTGCGAAGCCTCACGGCATTTGGTCCTGCTCCTTCTACAGTCCTTTCAAGTAACCCGCCCACAGCCCCAGGCGATGGCCCAGACCCACAACTTGAAGAAATCTTCCGCCGAAACGTAGAGAGCATCATTACTATTAATGATTCGCGTGGAACAAAATCAATCTTTATTGGGCAGGTGCTTAATTCTGCAGCTTTAACTGGTGACTCATCGGATGGCTGGATCCCGTTCGTTCGGGATAAAGATTTAATTGACATGGTCACCAGATTGAATTCTGTAATGAAAGCAGAGGCAACTCGCTTGGGTGCGGTTTACGTAGATGCGCAGCAATCACAGTTTGTTGCCTCAGATTTCGTAGATGAGGGACATTTCTCACCAGCAGGTTCACAAAAGTTTGCAAACAATATTGCGTCAGCGGTTAGCCAGAACTGCCTGTAGGTAGCTAAAGAGAATCCGGCGCAGTCACTAGAACTTAGGTTGATCTCTGCCTTGCTAAAATAAAGAAATGAAAACCAAAATAATAGTTGCAGCATCGGCAACCGCATTATTGATTTTGGGTGGATTACTAGGGGTTCAACAATACATTTCATCGCAGATCACCTCCGGTGTCGAGCGAGAGATGCCCAAAGCTTCAGGTATTAGTGTCTCTGTTCCATTCGCTGATGTGCTTGGCAACATCACTTCTGATTCAATCAAATCAGTACACATAAACATCGAGAGTTTCGCTCTTAAAGAGAACGGCACTGAGACTTCGCTAGATATTTCTGCATCAAACATCAGTAAAGCAAAACCAAACCTGGTTGGCTCTTTGCAAGTAACGGTAACTATTCCTGCGTCAACAATTGTTGAGTCATCGGGATTTGATGATGTGCAGATTGTGGGAAATACTTTGCAAGTTTCTACTGGAGCAGATGGATTGGGTACTGCGTCCTTGATTCCGAAACACTCAGATAGTAAGATCTATTTTGAACTTCAGAGCTTTTCTATCTTGGGCAATGAAATTTCGGCGTCATCATTACCTGCTGATCTTCAAAATGAAATCAAGAACAAGAGCCAAATAAGCCTGACACTGCCTAATGGACTTAAAATCGAATCTGTTTCATTAAGCAGTAACGGACTTTCCGTCAAAATGTCTGGTAGCAATATTCAACTTAGCAATCTCGGTTCAAGTTTGTAATTTGAATTATGAACCTTGATTCCAACTGGGAACACCCGTGGGCTTGAATAATGTCAAAGTTATTGACCGGTCGTTCAATAAGTGCTAATGTCTGGGTATGGGAAGACCCCGAAAATTTGACGAGACTGAAGTGGTTAGCTTGGCGCGAGAATTGTTCGCCTCTAGGGGATATCACGGTACAAGCCTTGACGAATTAGTGAACTCTACGGGACTACTTAGAGGAAGTATTTATAAAGCTTTTGGCTCAAAACGAAATCTCTTTGAAGCTGCGCTTTCATCGCTAGGTGATGATTTTGACCAGTCTCCAGAGAGCCTAGACCTACTGACGGTGGCCCTAAAGGAGCTGGCAAGTGAAGATGCCAAGGTTGCAAAGATCTGTCAGGAAATCATAAGTCGAGCAGATAGCAAGAATGTTTCGGAAATTCTTGGCAGAAATTTGTTAGCAAAGATGAAAGGACAGAACTAGTGACCTCACTAATCATCAATGAAGAAGCAATTACGGTCAGCTTAACCTTTATAGAAAAGGTCCTTACTTATCGAAAAAATATTGTCATCCCACTTTCCCAGGTCCGCGGTGCCACAGAAGACCCTACATTTATGAATGAATCGCTAATCATCAGATTTTCTGGTGCAATCGGAGTCCCAGGACTATTTTCTTATGGATTGTTTGCAAAGCGAGGGGACAGGATTTTCTCAATTTGGAGACGCGGGCAAAACGTTCTTGTATTGGAATTGTCGGATACCAAGTGGACGCGAATTGTCATTGGTACGAATGATGCCAAGGCGTTGGCATCTAAAATTAATTCCAAACTTTTGCTTTAGGAAACTTTTCAAACTCCTGCAGTTCGCTGGCCGGAGACGATCACAACTTGGACTACCTGATGCCGGGATCCTTCGCAGCAATTTAGATTGCTGCTCATCCCGATTCCCGTTACATTTCCACCGAACAAAAAAAGATCCGGCGCACAGGCCGGATCGTTTTTTGTGGTGGAGATGCCGGGAATCGAACCCGGGTCCTTAGGTGAAGATTTGGTTATTCTCCGAGCGCAGTTTGCATTAGCTTTTCTCTGCCCCGACGTTCACGCAAACAAGATGTCGACAGGCACAGTCACTGTTAGATTTTCCGTCAGAACCCGCGACCGGTTCCGTTGGTAAGTTCCCTTAATGACGCGAGGATCCAGAGCGGGAACGCCCCTGGTCTCGCGGATTTCGAGGCTAGCTTATGCAGCTAGGGCGAAATCAGTGCGGTTTGATTTGGCACTTATTGTTTTTGCTGGACGTTTACGAGATGACCAACATTCTCGGCTCGCTTCTCCCATTTCGACTACCAAAGTCGAAACCGTTCATCCCCATGGCTTGCGGGACTACATGAAGGTTGTAACCACCACTATTTAGTTATGGTCTGAGTGTACCTCAGGTTCCTGACAAGCCAGATTCTTGAATTAATGTCAGAATATGAATATGGCTAAGAGATTTGTAAGACGAGATGCGTTAAAGGTAGGTGCTGCGAGCGCTGCTGTAATTGGCCTGGCGGCTTGTGGTTCACAGAGCGATAGCGCACAAACCAGCGAGGTTGGTTCCGCTAGCGCAAGTGGCGAAGCGACGCCAGCAACAAAAGTTATCGCCACAACCGCAGATGTCCCAGTAGGTTCGGCTTTCAAATTCACTGACCCAAACAGTGGGTTACCTGGGTTCTTGCTGCAACCAGCAGCTGGAACTTTTCTTGCCTACAGTTCAAAGTGCACACATCAAGGTTGCGTAGTTGATGCTTACCCAGATGCGAATGCATTTAAATGTGGCTGCCATGGTGCTAAATATGACTTAGCAACAGGTGAACCAGATGAAGCCACTTCCAAGAGTCTGACAGCAACTGGCTTAGCTAAGATTGCCATCACCGTTACTGGCGATCAAATCTCTGTTGCTTAAGCGCTGCTCAGAGCTTTTTGCTAGCGTCAGCTAGACCTTCAAGTAGTCGATCAATTTCATCTACGTTGTTGTAAGGTGCAAGACCTGCGCGAATTGCGCCATCATCACCTAGGCCAAGATGACGCGAGCATTCAATCGCATAGAAACTATCTGCTGGCGCATTTATTTTGCGCTCTGCCAAAAATTCATAAATTCGTTCGGAATTAATTCCAGCCAAACTAAATAACTCAGTTGGTGTCTTTTGTCGGGCGTTGCTATACAGCGTGACGTTTGCCATGGCTTGCAACCCTTCGCGCAAGCGATGATTCAAAGCGTGCTCATGCTCATCTGCTGCAGTTTGTGAGGCAACGATTCGTTCCCGGCGCGAACCCGTTCCTGGCACCATGTCAGCAATGAAATC
>DJBM01000075.1:1501-8064 GCA_002430405.1 Actinobacteria bacterium UBA5976 | reverse complement strand
CCAAGATCGTGCCAAAAAACATGTAGGGCGCCACACCCAACAATCACACCATCTAGTTCGGCAACAAAAAATTCTTGCACGTCCTCGTAAAGCGTTACGGTGTTTTTCCTCAGTAACCTCGGGCCGTCACCCGCGTAGTTCTCAACTAAGTCTCTGATAGCCAGCACGTCTGAAGTGCGTGCTGGGCGCACGGTAATTGACATTGCTATTCCGGCTTAACAAGTGGGAATAAAATCGTTTCGCGAATGTTCAAACCTGTCAGAGTCATCAGCAAGCGGTCAATTCCCATACCAACTCCACCACTTGGTGGCATTCCGTATTCCAAAGCCCGCAAAAAATCTTCATCTAATTGCATTGCCTCAGCATCGCCGCCAGCTTTTAATGATGACTGCTCAATTAAACGCTCACGTTGGATCACTGGATCGACGAGCTCGGAATACCCAGTGCCTGCCTCGTAGCCCTCAATATAGAGATCCCACTTTTCGGCTGTGCCTTTAGTTGATCTGTTCTCTCGCACAAGTGGTGAGGTATCAACCGGATAATCCATTACAAACGTTGGTCGCTTTAGATTTCCAACTACGTAATGCTCTAGTAGTTCTTCAACTAGTTTTCCATGAATAGCTTTTGGATCATGAGTTATGCCAGCAGTCACACACAATTTACGCAAAATTTCAATTGGCGTTTCGGGTGATATTTCTTGTCCGATCGCTTTGCTCACCGATGGGTAAACCGAAATCTGATCCCACTCACCAGATAAGTCACGAGTTCCACCATCAACTAAATCAAAATTCAAAGTTCCATGTACTGCTAAGGCGGCTTCCTGAATTAACTCTCGAGTTAAAGTCGCCATGTCGTGGTAATCGGCATAAGCCTGGTAAAACTCCAGCATTGCAAATTCAGGTGAATGAGTGGAGTCTGCACCTTCATTTCTAAAGTTACGATTAATTTCAAATACGCGTTCAATACCACCAACCACACAACGTTTTAAAAATAATTCTGGCGCAATCCGCAAAAACAATTGCATATCAAAAGCATTTGACGAAGTTACAAATGGTCGAGCCGCCGCTCCACCATGCATGGTTTGCAACATAGGAGTTTCAACTTCTAGGTAATCGCGCTTAGCAAAACTTGCGCGCAAACTGGTCATTGTGGCTGGTCGTAATCGCGCCACAGTGCGAGCGGTCTCACGCATAATTAAATCTGCGTAGCGCTGACGTACTCGAGTTTCTTCACTAAGTGGTGTGTGCGGATTCGGTAGTGGACGAAGTGCCTTAGCTGCCATGTGCCAACTATCGGCCATAACGGATAGTTCGCCACGCTTACTACTTATCACTTCGCCAACCACGGCTACTAGATCACCAATATCAACTAGCGACTTCCAGGAATCCAATTGTGTTTCGCCGATTCGATCAAAAGACAACATCGCTTGGATCGTTTCACCTGTTCCAGCTTGGAGCTGAGCAAAACACAATTTGCCAGTATTACGCAGGAACATAACGCGCCCTGCGATGCCGACAGAATCGCCACTTTCTTGCTCCGAAATTAAGTGGGCATACTTGGTTCGAACCGCCGCAATTGTGGTTGTAACTGGAACTCGAACTGGATAGGCATCGGCGCCACTGCTTAAAATCGCCGCCCTTTTCTCAAGGCGTACCCGCATCTGCTCAGGTAAGTCTTCTACTTCCAAGTCGGAGGAATTTTGATCTTTGGCCACGCCACAAGATTATCGGTACTAAGAGTTGCGCTCGTACATCAGTCGCAAGCCAATTAAAGTTAAATCTGGCTCATGCGCAGTTATAGTTTCGGATTCTGGGACAACAATTCCAGCCAATCCACCAGTTGCGATTACTGCTTTTACTGGAGTGCCTAGTTCATCAATAATTCGATCCACTAAGCCATCTACTTGCCCTGCAAAGCCATAAATAGCACCAGATTGCAAAGCTTCAACAGTATTTTTACCAATCACATTTCGTGGCGCTATTAACTCCACTTTGCGCAATTGGGCGGCTCGTGAAGCTAGCGCATCAATTGAAATCTCGATTCCTGGAGCAAGCGCGCCTCCCAAGAACTCACCTTTAGCTGAAATCACGTCAAGATTAGTTGAAGTTCCAAAATCAACAACAATTGCTGGACCACCATAAAGCGTAAAAGCAGCTAGCGAATTTACAATTCGATCCGCGCCAACTTCCTTTGGATTATCAGTCAACACAGGCACACCCGTTTTAATACCCGGTTCAACAATTACTTGTAGGGCGTCTTGAAAATATTTGCCGAGCATAGTTCGCATCTCGCGAAGTACGGCTGGAACAGTAGAGCAAAGGGAAATTCCAGTAACTTGCGGGGAGTCACTCAAAATCGCCTTAAACTTCAGCGCTAATTCATCAGCGGTTTCGCGAGCATCAGTTTTCATTCGCCAAGATGATGTCAACTTCTCACCATCAAATAATCCAAGAACGGTATTGGTGTTTCCGACATCGATTGCTAACAACATGATTCTCCTAATTTGATACTTTTAAATTGTCTATCAGGCGAACGCCATCAATGTTTAATGCAATAAATACCCGAGCATTCGATGCATTGGGTAAGTCAAGAAGGTTTTCAGCGCATATCTCTAAGTAATCAAGATTGGCTAGTTTGTTTTCTAATAAATATTTTTTACCTAAATCTTCAGCTTCAGTTTTTTCCATGCCTTCTTTGAATCCATCCGAAACTACCTTCATCGCAATTGGAATTTTTCGAGCCGCAGTTAATGCCGTCGCGGACAACCTTCGATTTCGACTCGATAGCGCCAGACCAAATTCATCACGGACAGTTGGCACTCCAATGATTTCGATAGGTAATGCCAACTCTTTGATCATGGCTCTAACCAAAGTAAGTTGCTGAAAGTCCTTTTCACCAAAAAATGAATAGTTTGCATGTGTGATTTCTAACAGCCTATGCACCACAGTGAGCATGCCCAAGAAATGTCCTGGTCGAATTTTGCCTTCCAAAATTTCACCGACTGATCCAGGATCAATTGGTGCCGCAATTGATAATCCGTCAGGGTAAATCTCCAAAATACTTGGTATAAATACTGCATCCACGCCAACACCGGCAAGGATTTCCAAGTCATCCTCTAGGGTGCGCGGATACTTTTCTAAATCCGTTGAATTATTGAATTGGGTTGGGTTCACAAAAATAGTTGCTATGACGCGCGTGCCCTCGGGGCTGTGTGATTTTGCATAAGTTACGAGTTGTGCGTGCCCATCGTGAAGGGCTCCCATTGTTAGAACCGCGGCGATGGGCGATAACGATTCATTGCGCCAATCATTGACCTGCGCTGCGGTAGATAAGACAGTGGGAAAAGTCATGACTCATCTGCCAAAACTGCCAGCAACTCCTGGGCTGCAATCGGTTGCAGTTTCCCTGAAGCTAATGCGCGAACTGCCGTTAACCGGGCCAAGCTTCGATATGCCTGGGTAACTGCAGGATCAAAATTAGCTAAAACTCGCAAGTGTTCCCGAACTGTTCCAGCATCCCCGCGCGAGATCGGACCCGTTAATGCACTATCACCATTTCTCAACGCGTTATCTAAGGAAGCACTTAGCAATGGCGTAACTAAGGCTTCTGGATTTGAAATACCTGCAGCCTCTAACAATTCGGAAGTTTGGTTCACAAGTGTCATCAAATTATTCGCGCCAAATGTTAGTGCTGCGTGATATAAACCTCTGCTTGCTTCTGGAACCCAAACAGGCTCACCACCCATTTCCATCACGAGAGTTTCTGCAACTGGGCGCAGAATGTCGTGGGTTGTGACTCCGAACGGGCAATCTGAGAGTCGATTTAAATCGATGCTCGTTCCAGTGAAAGTCATAACTGGGTGAATTGCTAAAGGCAAGCATCCTTGTTCCGTAAGTGGCCGCAAAATGTCAATGCCATAGCGACCAGAGAGATGCATAACAAAAGTTCCCGGACTAACTGCATTCGTGGCTGCCAGTCCAGAAACAACTTGTGAAATGAAATCATCTGGAATACTCAACAGGATTAGATCACGATTTGCAACGGTTTCATCAATACTAAGAATTGGAATACTCGGCAGTAATGCTTCGGCCCGCAATCTGGAAACATCGCTTACCGCAGTGCAAGCCCGTATGTTATGTCCCGCACGTTTTAGAGCAGCGCCCAGCACTGAACCGGCTCTACCAGTTCCAACTACGCCGACGTCCAGGCGTGGAGGTTTTTCGGTCCAAGGCTCATCGCTCTCGGCCATTGTGTTGACCACATCTCAAGCCTAATAGAAATCGGATGAATGTCTAGAAATCGCTTTAGCAATCGGCTTATGGCACGATGAGTTTCGTGGTCAAACGCAGCGTGATCGGATTATCGCCGTTAGACGTTATTAGAAGTGATGAGACTTCTGGCTTACCGATTTTTGCGCCAGCAAGTCACGGCATGTTGCGAATAGATTGCCAAATTGAAGGCGACATTATTCTGGCTGCAACGCCATTACTGGGTTCGATGCATCGTGGGGCTGAAAAATTATTTGAATCCCGCGATTATCGGCAAGTAATTGGACTGGCAAATCGACATGAGTGGCTTAGCGCTTTTTCTGGCGAAGTTGGCGTAGCGCAACTTGTTGAGAACGCACTTGGAATTGAAGTTCCGGAAGCTGCCCAGTGGCTACGTACTTTCTTGCTGGAATTTAATCGCGTTACCTCTCACCTTGCTTTTTTAGCGGGTTTTCCGTGGGCAAATGATGATCTGACAAATCGTATTCGTGCCTCTCGTGAACTTTGGGTAAACCACTATCAGCTTTACACCGGAAGCCGAATGCACCCCATGCTAACCCGAATTGGTGGGCTCACACATGCACCGCAAGCTGGCTGGTTCGAAGACGTTACCGCGTTGTGTTTTGATACTGCTGCAATTGTTCTTGAAACAAATTGGGATCATTTACTAACTCCCTTTACGGGAATTGGATTACTAACCGAGTCGCAAGCTCTCGAGCAAGCAATTAGTGGTCCTGTGGCCCGAGCTAGCGGATATGCAATTGACTCTCGCGAAACTGCGAGTGGCGTCAAGTATCACGCACTAAAAAGTTTCGCAGTTGTAATGCAATCGGGAGGGGACGTGCGTAGTCGCATGCTTCAACTTGTTGATGAAGTCACTGTCTCACTTGCCATGATTTCAGAACTAATCGAGTCGTGTGTGGAGCAATTAGGCGAGAACGTAAATGTATTACTTCCAAAGGTAGTGCGGGTACCCGAAGGAACTTACGAGCAAAGTATTGAAACTCCGCTAGGAATCGCATCTTGGTTTTTGGTTTCCAGAAATGACAAATTGCCATATCGCCTGAAGTTACGCCCTGCGAGTTTGCACACAGTTTTGGCGCTACCTACAGTTTTGCAGAATTCAAAGCGTTGTGATTTTGATGCAATCATCGCGAGCATGCCATTTTTATCAGGCGACGCAGACCGCTAATCTCTGTGCTTAATTGCTAACTCAGCTATATCCGCCAACCGAACCATTAAATTTTCAATTAACTTATCGGAGGTATCTAATCGATCACGGAGATTCTTAATTTCATCACGCATTATGACAAGTTCTAGGGATTGCGTTTTGTCAGCTGCTTCATCGATTATTACTGTTGGGGACGCTTGCTGGGTTGTTTGGGTATAAACCTGAGACTCTTCGTGAACTTGAATTTGTGCTGGCTCGGGCTCTTGTGGCCAGTCCCGCTCCGAAGTTGGAGTCGTTTCGAATAATGATTCAAAAGTTTGCGAGGAAATCTGTGGTTCATCAGCTGGTAAATCCGAAACTTCTTTCAACTCAACTTCTTCAATTTGCTCAGTGAAAATAGGGACAGCGAAATTTTGGGGCGCACGATTAATGTTTGTTTGCAAACTTGACCGCATTTGGGCAATTCGGCGACGAGCTTCTTCTAGCGCTTCGGTGGGCGATAGAACTGATTCTGGGTCAGCAACTATTGCATTTGGAAAATTTGCTGGTACAAAATCGACAATTGGTTTTCCTATTTGGGAAACAGATTCTGAAGCGAAATCAACTGGCGCTGAGAATTCACTCATGTAGTTTGTGTCTTGCTTTACTGGATTTAAATATAGAGCCAGCTTTTCTTCTCGTGCCTTAGCATCGGCTAACGTTTCTCCCGGCTTAATTAACGGAACCCAACCCGTGTACTCACCACGGATAATTTCATCTGCATCTGGTGGAGGTAGTGGTCGTCGCCGAATCATGGTGTCTTCTTTGGACAACATAATTTCTTCAACATCTGATACACGCGCCGAATCAACTTTGTCGGCAAGTTTCCAGTCCGGAGAGGTTAAGGGGTCCAAATCTCGGGAGCGGGCAGCATTGAATGAAACATCATCAGACATGGCAAGCCTCCTAGGGAAGATGTGGAGAATCTAAGCCTATGGGCATTTTGTGCACATGTGAAATGTCCTTTCCATGTAATGCTTACCAACATGGGGTTTTTGGCGAATTCGGCGCTCACAATTGGTGTTAGCGGGGTAGGAACTCTTGCATATGGGTTGGTTGAGGCCCAAGCCTTTACGACTCGAAGG
>DJBM01000075.1:0-1311 GCA_002430405.1 Actinobacteria bacterium UBA5976 | reverse complement strand
CCCGCTCAAACGCGAAAAATAAATTGGGTGAAGTCACTTGCAAAACTTGAACCCGATTTTGTAGTTGGAACCGGTGATTTTTTGGCACACACCCTTGCAGTACCAGCGGTCGTTGAGGCCATGGACGAACTTATGGACATTCCTGGAGCGTTTGTATTAGGAAGCAATGACTATTTTGCACCAACTTTAAAAAATCCACTTCAGTATTTTAATAAGTACCGAGCTATAAATGCAGGTGGTGAAGCACTACCAACAAGTGAATTAATAGAACAACTAACTGATGCTGGTTGGTTAGATCTAAATAATAAACAAAGTGTTGTCACGATTAATGGTGTGAAAATTCATGCTCGTGGTACTGACGATCCACACATCATGAAAGATAACTATGCAGCTGTTGCCGGCGCGTTTGCCAATGACTCATTCGCACTTGGCATCACACATGCACCGTATCGGCGAGTTTTAGAAAGCTTTGAAACGGATAATGCCGACTTAGTTCTTGCTGGACACACTCATGGCGGGCAAGTTTGTCTGCCATTTTTTGGTGCGCTAGTAACTAATTGTGACTTGCCCAATAGCCAAGCTAAAGGTTATTCAGAATTTGGAAATTCCAAAATGCCACTTCATGTTTCAGCTGGAGTTGGGACATCACCATTTACGCCAATTCGCATTGCTTGTCGTCCAGAAGCCACGTTGTTAAATCTCACAGCAAAAGAGATTAACTAAATTCTTGCACTGTTGATTGGCGCCCGAATTTAATTAAATTCTTGCACTGTTGATTGGCGCCCGAATTTAATTAAATTCTTGCGCGACCACTTCTGCGATTTGTGCCGTGTTTAAGGCTGCACCTTTTCGTAAGTTGTCGCCACATACAAAAAAATCAATTTCATTTGGGTATTCTTTCGATACTCGAATTCTGCCAACAACGGTTGGGTCGGTTCCCACAACATCTATCGGTGTTGGGAAAACTTTATTTGCTGGATCATCAGTTACTAAAACGCCAGCTGCATTTGAAAGCAAAATTCGAACTTCTTCTGCTGTTACGTCACGATCAAGCACAGCGTGTACCGCTAATGAGTGGGTAGTTACTACGGGCACTCGAACGCAAGTTGCATGGATTTTTAGAGTTGGTTTTCCTAAAATCTTTCGTGACTCATTTCGGACTTTAATTTCTTCACTGGTGTAATCATTTTCCGAGAGTGATCCTGCCCACGGAACTACGTTCAAAGCAAGTGGTGCTGGGAAGATATCATTATTGGTAATAACGTTACGGACATCTTTGGTGTCGTTACCCAGGTTCTTACCAGCCACTGC
>DJBM01000134.1:15659-21454 GCA_002430405.1 Actinobacteria bacterium UBA5976 | reverse complement strand
TAACTCATGATCAGTGACCTTCTTGCCATCTGAATTTGCCCTGATTAGCGCGCCGACAAAATCCTCACCGTCGGTGCCTTGCCGGCTTTCTATTAGAGATTTAGAAATTTCTAACAATCCAGACAAGCCATGTTCAATAACATCCAGGTCATCTTTGATCGTGACGCTAAATACATAGCCAAGTTCTGTTGCAAAATCTGCAACCTCTCGCCACATGGATTTATCAATACCGAGAAGCCCGGTTATTACTCGCGCTGAATATGCTTCGGCAAACTCGCTCATAAACTCTGCAGTACCACGCTCACAGAAACCATCTATTAATTCGTGAGCAAGTTCTGAAAAAGTTGGGATCAGTGGTTCAAGAACTTTTGGTGAAAATGCTGGTCCAGAAAGTTTACGAAGTCTAAGGTGATCTTCGCCTTCAATGCTGAGCATGATGTCGGGCCACCACTGCGCAAGCAAGCCACCTTTGATATCAAAGTGTGAGGGCCATCTGCGAGTTCCTTGATAAAGCCGTTTGTCTTTAAGTAATGCATTGGAATCTTCGTATCGCAAGATTGCAATTCCGAAATTCGTAGTTGCATACCAATGCTGCTCTCGAGCCTGCATGACTTGATCAGAGCGGATGGAAAATCCAGTTTCCGAAAAATCTAGGTGTGCAGGATTTGAGGCCTCTTGCATTTTACGAACTAATCTTTTCCAATTCGCGGCCAAGTGTCACTAACAATGTAGCCAAGTGGGTATGGATCAGTTGGATCAAGCATGTGCTGGTGCGTTCCAGTTAGCCAAGCTTGACCAGCAATCGAAGGAATGATTCCGGGCTTTTCCCCAATCATGACTTCCTTTTCAATGCGTCCTTCAAAGTGCGAGCCAATTATTGAACGGCCACGCAATCGGTCGCCAAGTTTCATCACGCCACGGGCGTGCAAAACTGCCATGCGCGCCGATACTCCAGTTCCAGTTGGAGAACGATCAATTTTGCCAGGCTGAACTGCAACGGCATTGTGACTTATTAGCATGCCATTCTCTTCAAAAACTGGCATAGCAAGTTGGCAAAATGAGAAATGTGACCAACCAATATTTGTTGGATGCGTAAATGTGAGTTGTTCGTTTGCTGCCTTAGTAATGCCAATGCCCATCACGGCAAGGTCGCGAGCTTCACTGGGATCTAAGGTAAATCCCAGTTCCTTTGCATTCGCAATTACAAAAGAATCTCCGCCCCATGCAGTGTCCACAGTTAAAGTTCCTAGCCCAGGAACTTCTAATTTGGTGTCGAGTGTGGCCGCGAATGACGGCACATTATGAACTTTAATTTGAAGGGCTTTGCCATCTTTGCAAGTTGCAAAAACTTCCACCAATCCAGCCGGTGCTTCCATAAAGAAATGAGTTTCTGGCTCAACCATTGGCACAATGCCAGTTTCCAAAACAACAGTTGCCACACACATTGAGTTTGATCCCGACATTAATGGGGTGTCTTCGGGTTCCATAATTATGAATCCCACGGCAGCTTTTGGATCTTTGGGTGGTACCAACATATTCACATGGCGAAATACGCCACCACGAGGTTCGTTCAAAACAAACTGTCGTAATTCGTTATCTGAGGCAATAAATCTGGATTGCTCATAAAGCGTATCCCCCGGTGGTGGATTTACCCCACCTACGATTACATCGCCAACTTCACCTTCGGCGTGGCAACTTACAACATGGATTGTTTTTACAGAACGCATATCCGCAAGTTTAGAGTGTTGAACTTGCAGAAAAGTTAGGAACCTTGGATTTAGTGGGTATGAAAATCAAACGCTTGCGCCATGGCTGCATCAATAGCATCCAATGCAATCGCTACTCGGGTTTCAACGCTTCCATCGAGTGCCATCCATGAGCGTCCCGTGCTGATTAAGTCGTCTTCGAATTCCCGCGTCATAGATTCTCGAAGGCCTTCCGAATTTCGAATCTTGTCCTGAACGAAAGGAACACCGTCGGGTTGGGTTACAAAATAGATGCGATTCTGTGAATCGACTGGCATAGGCAGGGACGCTTTTTCGCGCAAGTAACGTCGCTCCCAAATAATGGTTGCAAAGACATCTGTGTCACAGCAAACTACGGGGCCACCAGTACGGGCGGCAACATCTTCAAGTTGTTGTTGCACGATTGCAATTTCTACAAAGTCATTAGTTGTCCAAGGAACTTCATACTCTGGTAGTCCCATGGCTTCGGCTTGCTCGGCTTTTCGCATAGTCAAGTCGCGACCATACTCTCGAATCCAATTCGTGCTGGTGAAGTTTCCGCCGCGCTTCATTAACTCAGCCTGCACCGCCAAAGTAGTTGTTGTAGTACCGGTTGATTCAGCGCCAATAAAGACAGCGCGTATGGAAAGCAGTTCGCGTGATCCAGGTCCAAGTAGGTGCCAGTTGTTCGCAAGCCCTTCCCGAATTTGAGTTGATGAAACTGGAACTTGAGTACGCTCTGGATCAAAACTGTAACTATGCAGTCCAAGAAGTTGAGCGAATTGTTCGCCATTAATCTCGGAAGTCACCAGCAGATCAACCGGCGGAGTATGGCGCAGATGTGCTTCAATGACTCGGGCATTTGACTTGGCAACATCAGGATTATCTGGCTTATAAGGCGTGGATTCATAACCATGAACAATCGTCATAGCCGATTCAGCTACGCCTTCAGCAACACAGTCTTGCATTAATGCGCGAGCTCTGTCGTGCGCAGTCAACCGATCATGCGGTTGGGCAAGCACTACAACCACAACATGATCTCGTTTTTCGATTGCAGCTTTGATCAGTTTTACGTGACCCATATGAGGCGGGTTAAACGTCCCGGTCACTAATGCTGCTGGCATGTCGCAAGCCTATCTCGGAATTTATTATCGAAAAATGCCTTAGCGGCACTTCGCAATGTTTAGGGAACGAGTAAAAGTTTTCCAGTCGTTTTGCGCGCAGCCAAATCGCTGTGTGCAGAATGTGCATCCGCTAAGTCATAAGATTTTCCAATAGCGAACTCGAGTTTGCCAGCGCTATGGGCAGAAAATATTTCATCAGCGCGCCATTGCATTTCCCCCGGTGCCACAATGTAGTCCGCCAATGTTGGGCGGGTAACAAAGAGTGAACCCATTCGGCTTAAGGACTGTAAATCAAAATCTGGCACCATTCCACTGGCACCACCAAAAAGTGCCATCATGCCACGGCGCTTTAGTGAGGCAAGACTTGCTTCGAAAGTTGATTTACCTACACCGTCATAGACAACATCAACACCGAGTCCACTTGTAAGTTTCTTAACTTCGGCAGCTACGTCGTCTTTGTCATATCTAATAATGTGTTTGGCTCCCGCTTTGGTGGCAATTGCAGCTTTAGCATCTGTGGAAACGGTGGCAATCGCAGTAGCGCCGCGCGCAGTAATCATCTGGCAAAGTAGCTGTCCAACACCACCAGCACCCGCATGAACAAGTGCAAAATCGCCAGCTTTGATTTCATAAAGTGAGGCGACTAAGTAATGCGCCGTCATACCTTGCAACATTGCAGCACAAGCAGTATCTAGGGAAATGTCTTTTGGAACTTTAACTACCGAGCCAGCATTCACCGCATGAATTTCGGAGTAACTTCCAAGACTTGATGGCCACGCAACTTGGTCTCCAACTGAAAACCCAGAAACGTTTGCGCCAACCTCGACAACAACTCCAGATCCTTCAAGGCCCGGTACGTACGGACTTGGCATTGGATAAATACCTTGCCGCTGATAAATGTCAATGAAGTTCACGCCACTAAAGGCAAGGTCAACAAGAAGTTGTTCAGCGCCACAAACGGGAACAGGTAGCTCAACTACGGATAGGACTTCTGGTCCCCCGGGTTTAGCTACCTGTATCGCACGCATAAATTATTGAATCGGTTAACGACCGGCAGTGCCTTCAACGTAATCGCTGTCATCAGTCTTAACCCATGACATCAACTTACGAAGGTCGCGACCGACAGCTTCAATTGGATGAACTTCTGCTTTAGCGCGCAGCGCCTTAAACTCAGGCGCGCCAGCATCTTGATCATCAATAAAGCGTTGCGCAAACTTACCTTGCTGAATGTCAGTTAGAACGTCTTTCATAACTGCTTTCACGTTTTCATTAATGATCCGGGGACCTGATACATAGTCGCCATACTCAGCAGTATCAGAAACGCTCCAACGCTGCTTGGCAATGCCGCCTTCGTACATCAAGTCAACAATTAACTTCAATTCGTGCAAGCACTCAAAGTAAGCAACTTCAGGCTGGTAACCCGCTTCAACCAAAGTTTCAAAACCCGCTTGCACTAACGCAGAGGCGCCACCACAAAGCACCGCTTGCTCACCAAAAAGATCAGTTTCGGTTTCTTCGGTAAAGGTAGTTTTGATTCCACCTGCGCGAAGTGCGCCAATTCCAGCAGCGTAGGAAAGTGCTAGTGCCCAGGCGTTACCGGTCGCATCTAGTTCAACAGCAACAATCGCCGGTACGCCGCGACCTGCAACATACTCACGACGCACCAAGTGTCCTGGGCCTTTTGGCGCGACCATGCACACGTCAACATTTGAAGGTGGCGCAATGTAGCCAAAACGAATATTGAAACCGTGCGCGAAGAATAAGGCGTCGCCGGCTTTTAGATTTGGTTCTACTGATTCGGCATAAACTTTGCGAGCTACGTGATCTGGAACCAGCATCATGATGACATCTGCCTCGGCAGCAGCGGTGGCAGGATCTACCACGCGAAGACCCTCTGATTCTGCTTTTGCCTTGCTCTTTGAGCCTGCAGCAAGACCTACTCGCACATCTGCGCCGCTATCTCGCAAACTCAATGCATGTGCATGACCTTGGCTACCGTAACCAATAACGGCTACTTTGCGACCTTGAATAATTGATAAGTCTGCATCATCTTCGTAAAACAATTCGGCCACTGGGCTCTCCTATTTCGCTCGTTTGGTTAGTCTGTCAGATTCTTGACTTGGTGTGAATTTGGGTTAGGTGCGGTCGGGGTTCTTGGCGGAACGATCAGCAATTGAACGTCCACCTCGAGCTAGCGCAACAACTCCCGACTGCACAATTTCCTTTACTCCGTGCGGTGCTAATACGTCCAAGAGTGCCTCAAGCTTGTCGCGTGATCCAGTTGCCTCGATAGTGACTGCGTCGCTACCGACATCAACCACTTTGGCCCGAAATAGCTCAACGAACTCCAAAACCTTGCTGCGAGATGCGTCATCCGCTTTGACTTTGATGAGCATTAGCTCGCGCGAAATTGCGGTGCTGTCATCTAACTCGACAATTTTTAGCACATTTATAAGTTTGTTAAGTTGCTTAGTTACTTGCTCCAAAGCATGATCGTCCACATTTACCACGACAGTCATGCGTGATACACCTTCAGTTTCGGTTGTGCCTACTGCTAAAGATTCAATGTTGTAACCGCGACGCGAAAATAGCGCCGAGATCCGAGCCAAAACGCCAGGTTGATCCTGAACCAAAATAGATAAAGTGTGACGGGCCATGACTAGTCATCTCCCCGTTCCCATGTTGGAGCTATGTCTCGGGCAAACTGAATTTCATCATTTCCGGTGCCAGCGGCAACCATTGGCCAAACCATGGCATCCCGATGCACCTGGAAATCGATTACAACTGGAGCATCATTTAACTCCATCGACTTTTCAATCGCTTTATCAACTTCTTCGGCTTTAGTAACCCGAATTCCATGGCAGCCGTACGCGTCTGCAAGTTTTACAAAGTCCGGAACTGAATGGGAATTCAAATCGGTATTGCTATAGCGCTCGTTGTAGAACAG
>DJBM01000134.1:0-15522 GCA_002430405.1 Actinobacteria bacterium UBA5976 | reverse complement strand
TGATTTGTCATCTGGAAACAACCATCACCATCAATTGCCCAAACGGTTTTATCGGGACAGCCAACTTTTGCGCCCATGGCTGCTGGAATGGAGTAACCCATAGTCCCTAAGCCACCACTATTGAGCCAAGTGTTTGGATATTCGTAGCCAATAAATTGCGCAGCCCACATCTGGTGCTGTCCAACTCCGGCAGTGTAAATAGTTTCTGGTCCAGAGATCTTGCCAAGACGTTCAATTACATATTGCGGCGACAAGGTGCCATCCGAAGGCGTGTCATAACCAAGCGGGTAAGTTTCGCGCCAATGATTCAAGGTAATCCACCAAGCCGTTAGATCTGCGCGATTTCCCGCATCAAATTCACTTGTGATAGCAGGAATCAATTGTGCAATGGCCTCGCGCACATCCGCAACGATAGGAATGTCGGCGTGGCGATTCTTTCCAATTTCCGCAGGATCAATATCAATATGAATCACTTTAGATTTTGGCGAAAATGATTCAAGTTTGCCTGTTACACGATCATCAAAACGAGCTCCAAGAACGATCAAGAGATCGGCTTTTTGCAATGCGCCAACTGCGCCAACAGTTCCATGCATACCTGGCATACCCATATGCTGAACGTGAGAGTCTGGGAATGCGCCGCGAGCCATCAAAGTTGTGACAACTGGGATCCCAGTAAGTTCAGCAAGCTGACGAAGTTCTTTATCTGCCTTCGAGCGAATAACACCGCCACCTACATAAAAAACGGGACGGTGTGATTCCACAATCATCCGAGCAGCATCTTTTATCTGGCGAGCGTGCGGCTTAGTTGTTGGCTTGTAACCCGGTAGATCAATTGATGTCGGCCAAACAAATTCGGCGCTTGCTTGCAGTGCATCTTTTGTAATGTCAACAAGTACTGGACCAGGACGTCCGGAGCTTGCTAAGTGAAATGCTTCTTTAATCGCGCGCGGAATATCTTCAGCGCGGGTAATCAAATAATTGTGCTTAGTAATAGGCATCGTGATGCCACGAATGTCGGCTTCTTGAAATGCATCTGAGCCAATGAACTGACTTGGCACTTGACCAGTGATCGCAACCATTGGAACTGAGTCCATATGAGCATCTGCAATAGGAGTCACTAAGTTAGTGGCGCCTGGTCCACTCGTTGCCATGCAAACGCCAACACGATTACTTGCTGATGCATAACCTTCAGCTGCGTGACCTGCGCCTTGTTCATGGCGAACCAAAATATGTCGAACTGTTGGGGAATCCATTAATGGGTCATAGACCGGAAGGATTGCGCCACCTGGGATACCGAAGACTACTTCGACATCTGCGTGTTCCAGAGATTTAACTAGGCTCTCGGCGCCGGTAATTTTTTTTGACATGCCGTAACTCCTTGATCTACCGAAGGATCGCTTCGATTTAGCATCGTAGTTAGCTGGCTTCTGGTGACCTACCTGCTGCGCCGGGTGGCTTGTAACAACGGGTTGCGCCTGATTCGCTCGTAGCTAATCGATTGCGTCACCACCAACTACGAAATGTTGATAGTTGTCCTACCTTAATGCCCGTAAGTCACAGGAGTCACATCAGTTGAGATTGTTGTCCACATATTGAGACACTAAAATCTGATTGGGCATCGATCCCAACTTCGCGAATTACCCCTGTGGGCAATAGCGTGGACTCCAGACAAGGCCAGAAATGACCATGGTTTCCAGACAGGGGCGGCATTAGTAATGACGCAATACGTTTATGACTTTTCCCAAGGGGATAAAGATCAAAAGGATCTTCTTGGCGGCAAAGGTGCCAACCTGGCAGAAATGACTCGCCTGGGATTACCAGTTCCTCCTGGTTTTACAATCTCGACGCAAGCTTGTCGCGAATATCTAGTCAGCGGAGTTGAACCGGCCGCGCTTCGCGTGGAAGTCACCATGGCGCTTCGCCGCCTGGAAGATGCACTTGGAAAACGACTTGGTGACATAAATGATCCACTGTTAGTTAGCGTTCGATCTGGCGCTAAATTCTCGATGCCCGGAATGATGGAGACCGTCTTAAACGTTGGCTTGAATGACTACTCAGTTCAAGGATTAATTAAAGCAAGTAATAACGAGAGATTTGCCTGGGATTCCTACCGCAGACTAATTCAAATGTTTGGAAAGACAGTTTTAGGAATTGAAGGTGAAGTTTTTGCTGACGCGCTTCAGGAAGCAAATGAAAAAGCGGGGGTAACAACTGAAGTTGATTTAACTCCAGCGCAACTGCAGGAAGTCGTGGAAAGTTTCAAGTTAATTGTGCGCGAACATAGCGGCGCAGATTTTCCACAAGATCCTCGACAGCAATTAGATTTGGCAACGCGAGCAGTATTTGATTCTTGGAATACCTCCCGCGCTCGCCTGTACCGCAGGCGGGAACGTATTCCAGAAGATCTCGGTACCGCAGTAAACATCTGCTCAATGGTTTTTGGAAATCTAGGCGAAACTTCTGGCACTGGCGTTGCATTCACGCGTGATCCAGCTTCTGGAAAAACTGGTGCTTACGGCGATTACCTTCCTAACGCGCAAGGTGAAGATGTCGTAGCTGGAATTAGAAATACTTTCAGTTTGGATGAACTAAACCGCACAGATCCAACTTCTTACCAAGAGCTCATGAAAATCATGCGCAAACTTGAAACGCATTATCGCGACTTATGCGATATCGAATTCACCGTGGAAAATGGCAAACTTTGGATGTTGCAAACTCGTGTTGGAAAGCGAACTGCAGCAGCCGCATTTCGCATTGCAACTCAACTGGTCGATGAAAGCCTGATCACTATGGATGAGGCTTTGATCCGCGTTTCTGGAACGCAACTAGCTCAACTAATGTTCCCGCAGTTTGATGCGGCAACTAAAGAAAAGGTAATTGCCACTGGCATGGCGGCATCCCCTGGCGCCGCAGTAGGTAAAGCCGTCTTTGATTCGGAAACGGCAGTTAAGTGGGCTGACCTAGGTGAGCGCGTTGTTTTAGTGCGCCGCGAAACAAATCCAGATGACCTCGAGGGCATGATTGCTGCAAATGGAATTCTGACTGCGCGTGGTGGCAAGACTTCTCATGCTGCAGTGGTCGCCAGAGGTATGGGTAAAACTTGTGTTTGTGGCGCCGATGCAATTGAAGTTTCCCACGCAGATCGCACTGCAACGATTGGCAATGTTGTTGTTAAAGAAGGTGACATGATTTCCATTGACGGTTCAACGGGCCATGTTTACCTAGGCGAACTTGCAGTAGTTCCCTCTCCAGTTTCCAACTATCTTGAAAATGGCCTAGAGGTAGCAAGTGCTACAGATAATGCCGAGATTTCTGCCCTCGTGAAAGCAGTGGATCGGATTTTGAAACATGCAGATTCAGTTCGCCGACTTAATGTGCGAACTAATGCTGATACAGCCGAAGATGCCAAGTGGGCAAGAAATCTCGGCGCGGAAGGCATCGGACTTTGCCGAACTGAACACATGTTCTTGGGCGATCGACGAGTCCTTATTGAACGCGTGATTTTGGCGGACAACACTTTGGATCGGACCGCGGCACTTGATGCCCTGCTTCCGATGCAGCAAAAAGATTTTGAAGAACTTTTTGAAGCCATGGACAATTTGCCGGTTACAGTTCGGTTACTTGATCCACCACTTCACGAGTTCTTGCCAGATCGCGCGGATTTGATGGTGGAAGTTGCCTTAGGTAAGGCCCGTAATGAAGATGTCTCAAAGCAGGAATTATTACTAACGGCCGTCGATCGCTTACACGAATCCAATCCAATGTTGGGACTGCGCGGCGTTCGTCTGGGACTTGTAGTTCCTGGCTTGTTTAGTATGCAAGTGCGCGCTATTGCCAATGCTGCTATCACCCGACTACGAGCAGGTGGCAATCCAAAAGTTGAAATCATGATTCCACTTGTTGGATCTGTTATGGAATTGCACTTAATTCGAGATGAGATGGATGTCTTACTTGCCCAAATCGCAAAAGATGAAAACATCGACCTGCCATTTGCAATTGGCACCATGATTGAACTCCCTAGAGCCGCTTTAACGGCGCAGCGAATTGCTGAAGCTGCCGAGTTCTTCTCGTTCGGAACTAATGACCTTACCCAAACAACTTGGGGCTTTAGCCGAGACGACGTGGAAGCCTCATTCTTTGCGACTTACCTAGATCGAGGAATCTTCACGGTTTCGCCATTTGAATCTCTCGATGTGGACGGCGTTGGAGCTTTGATAAAAATCGCAGTAGATAAAGGGCGCGCAACACGGCCAGATATCAAACTCGGAATTTGTGGCGAGCATGGTGGGGATCCAGAATCAATTAAGTTCTTCCATGACGTTGGCTTGGATTATGTTTCATGCTCACCATTTCGTGTTCCAGTTGCACGCCTTGAAGCTGGCCGCGTCAGCATTTCTTAACGGTACAAAACACACTTTCACAGGCGTCCTCATAATCCGTGGGTCGACGGGTCAAGCCCGCAGCAAACTACTTGTTGTGCATCTATCCGCACCCATTTGCAGAACTATTTTTACTGTTCTTGCTTTGCGATTTTTACGGCAAACCAAGCAGCGCATGCTGTGGTAATTGGTGTACTTAATGCCAGCGCAATGGAGCCCACCATTATCAGTGCTAGTTCTTGGGCAACTACTTCGTCATTGATCAGTCTTGCCAGTGGTGGACTCGAGGCAACTATCAGCATCAAAGTCACTAGCGCAGCGCCAACATAAGCAAATGCGATCGTATAAATCGAGGATGCGATGTGATCGCGACCAATGCGCATGCCACCGACAAACAATTGGCGCCAATTTTGTTTTTCACTGGAACTTGCTAATTCCCACACAGCTGAACTTTGCGTAACTGTCACGTCGTTTAAAGCGCCAAATCCTGCAATAACCATGCTGGCAATTAATAAATTCGACAACTTAACTTGGGAGGCAATCGAAGAAAGGATTAAATCTTCATCCCCAGTTATGCCAGTCAAGCGCAACGCGCCAGTTGACCAAAGCGCCCCGATTATCGCAATCACGGATCCAGTTAAAGTTCCAACGATGGCGGCGCCAGTTTTGAGGCTGAAGCCATGAACTAAATACAGCACGAATGCAGTTATGGAAAGCACTACCCCACCAACAACATAAACGACTTGCTGACCTTGGATGAGTGCTGGAATTAGATAGACAATTAAAAGTCCAAAGGTGAGGCTTAGTCCAACTAACGCTCGAAGTCCGCCGAGGCCAGCGGTTAAAACTAAAACTATAAGAAAGACCCCAAACAAAACAAAGATGCCATTTGTTCGCTCGAAATCATTGAAAATATATTGTGTTCCGGAATCAGTTGGAAAGGATGCTACTGAGATTTTGTCACCAGAATGAATGCCAAAGTCGACAATTGTTGGCTGCACATCAAATGTCACAATTTGTTCTGCATTCGGACCATTTAAAAGCTTGGCTGATATGTTTGCGCATGGGGCAGTTGTGAAATTCCCAGATGCATCCTGAGTTGCACCATTTGCAATGCAATCAAACTTTTTAATCGTTTGAACTTCTACGGTGTAAAACTCAGAGTCATCAACGTAGCCGAAAATACTATTATCGATACTCAAATTACTGCTTGGCCATGAGGTGGCAATTGTAAAAATTCCAAGAAAAGTTAATGGGAGCAAAATTGCCAGTAAAAACCTGTGCAGAACCTTTTCCCTTTTGGGGTCGATCCAAGAGCGATCAATGTCGCCCGCCCGTTTATGCGAATGAGAATGACTAGGCAAAATTAATCACAGACTGCGCCATTGCTGGCGGACCCAACTAGCTTTACGTACTTGGCCAAAACTCCACGGTCATATTTATGAGGCACTGGCTTAAAGTTCTTTCGCCGCTCAACTAAGACTGACTCGTCAACAAGTAGATCTAATTTGCGTTCACTAATATTGATGCGGACTTTATCGCCATGTTCTACAAATGCAATAGGCCCACCATCAACTGCTTCGGGTGCTACGTGGCCAATACATAACCCGGTTGTGCCACCACTAAAGCGGCCATCAGTAATTAGCATTACCTCTTTACCAAGTCCAGCGCCTTTAATAGCGCCAGTAATCATTAGCATCTCGCGCATACCAGGGCCACCCTTTGGGCCTTCGTATCGAATGATGACAACATCGCCCGCTTGAATATCGCCACTTTCAAGAGCGTCCATTGCGGCGCGCTCACGTTCATAAACCTTGGCAGGTCCTTCAAATACATCAACTGGAATACCTGCGGTTTTAACAACTGCGCCCTCTGGCGAAAGTGATCCACTCAATATTGAAATTCCACCTGTGCCACCCATTGGATTATTCATGGCGTGCACAATGTCGCCATCAGGATCTGGGGAATCTAAATCTGCAAGATTTTCAGCCATTGTCTTACCAGTCACAGTTAGGCAGTCACCGTGCATCAGACCTGCATCCAATAGTGCGCGCATTACAACTGGCACACCTCCCACTCGATCAACATCGCTCATTACATATCGGCCAAATGGCTTAACATCAGCGAGCAGTGGAACTTTTGAACCAATTCGATGAAAATCATCTAGGTGTAGATCAACATGTGCTTCATGAGCAATTGCGAGCAAGTGCAACACCGCATTTGTCGAGCCACCAAATGCCATAACGATTGCGATTGCATTTTCGAGTGACTGCTTTGTGATGATGTCTCTAGTTGTGATGCCTTGCGAAATTAAATTAACTACTGCCTCACCTGATGCAATTGCGAAACCATCACGCCTGCGATCAACGGCAGGTGGCGCAGCTGAACCTGGCAATGACATTCCCATGGCCTCCGCAGCCGAGGCCATGGTGTTTGCGGTGTACATGCCACCACATGCGCCTTCACCTGGACAAATGGCGCGTTCAATTAGATCCACATCTTCTTCGCTCATCAATCCGCGAGCACATGCTCCCACCGCTTCGAAGGCATCGATGATTGTGACATCGCGATTACTGCCATCTGACAATGTGACATTGCCTGGCAAAATTGAGCCTGCATACACAAACACACTTGCCACATCTAGGCGAGCTGCTGCCATTAACATTCCAGGCAGTGATTTATCACAACCAGCAAAATTGACCATGCCATCAAGGCGCTCAGCTTGCATCACGGCTTCGACAGAGTCGGCAATAATTTCTCGGCTAACTAGTGAGAAATGCATACCTTCGTGACCCATTGAGATTCCATCAGAAACTGATATGGTTCCAAACTGCATTGGGAAGCCGCCAGCCTTTAAGACACCTTCTTTGGATGCCTTAGCCAATCGTTCCAGGGAAAGATTGCACGGTGTGATTTCATTCCACGAAGAAGCGATGCCAATTTGTGGCTTGACCCAGTCAGCGTCACCCATTCCTACTGCGCGGAGCATTCCGCGAGCTGGGGCACGTTCAATACCGTCGGTTACTTGTCCACTGCGAGGCTTCATATTGGGCATGGTTAAATATACCGAATTTTTCAAAGCTGTGACTCGCTACTGCGTAATCACGCAGTCCAAGGGCTTGCCAGCAAACCATAAATCAAACTGACTATGGATTCGCGTGCGAGCACGATCCCAAAATATGTCACCCTCACCGCCGTTGTGTGAAGTAATAATGACATTTGGCAAATCCCAGAGTTCGTGATCGGCTGGCAAGGGTTCTGGATCAGTAACATCTAGCGCCGCATAAATTCGACCAGTCTTTAGTTCAGCGACTAAGGCTTTGGTGTCAACTACAACCCCACGAGCCACGTTTACTAAAAGCGCACCATCTTTCATGCTTGCTAAGAACTTGGCATTAACTAAGTTTTTAGTTCCCGCATTTCCAGGGACTATCAGCACAATGACATCGGCCATCGGTATTAATTCTGGTAATTCACTAACTGCGTGCACGTGGTCGCGTGCACTCTGCGCAACTGGCGTAACTGTGCAGCCAAATGCAAGTAATCGCTTTTCAGCAGCTTTCCCGACATTTCCATAACCGATAAGCAAAACGTGTTTGTCAGCAAGTGAACGTGCGAAGTAAGTTTCCCAATGATGATCCTGCTGGGCTTTAAATGATCGGGGCATGTCGCGAAGTGAGCTTAACGTCAACAACACCGCAAGCTCTGATGTTGCGTCATCATGAACTCCAGCAGCATTGCATAGCGTCACACCGCTAGGAATATGCGGCAGAACTTTATCAAAACCGGCAGTTAAAGTTTGAATGACTTTTACAGATTTCAGTCGTGACATTGTCTCTGGGATGGAAATTGAGAAGTCCTCATAAGGTAAGATCACAAATTCAGCAGCCGAAATCACTTCCAGAGGTAGCTCGCCTAAATCATCACATTCGGTAACTTGGACATCCACAGGAAATTCATAACCTTCCGTAATCCAAGTAGGTGCGATGATGTGCGAACTCATGGCTCCATTCTGGCAACTTACTGCGAACTGCCGCACCGCGCACTCCCCTTGTGCCACGATGGAGTCGTGATTGATCCAGATGTAGATACTGCCGAAATCGGATACACCAGCGCCTTTGACCTTGTGGAAAGTCGTCGAGCTGGAGACTTTACAAGTGTTGAACTAGTTAGCACTTTGCTGCACCGGATTCAACAAATTGATGATTGTGCTGGTGGCCTGCAGTCAGTTTTGGCGATCAGTTCTGACGTGATGGAAGTTGCCGGCAAGCTAGATTCATCGCCAGCTAGTGGTCCACTACATGGAATTCCAGTATTGATTAAGGACAACATTCAAGCTGTCGGGCTACCGGCAACTGCGGGATCACTGGCGTTAGCCGGACGTACTGTCACCCAAGATGCTCAACTAGTTTCAAAATTGCGAAATGCGGGCGCAATCATTATGGGAAGCACCAATCTTTCAGAGTGGGCCAACATCAGGTCTACAGAGTCAACTAGCGGATGGTCTGCTGTTGGCGGGTTAACTGCGAATCCGTGGAATTACAAACACAGCGCCGGCGGCTCTTCATCTGGCTCTGGCGCAGCAGTTGCAGCCGGACTAATTCCATTTGCAGTTGGTACCGAAACTGATGGGTCAATCGTTTGCCCGGCATCCCTCAATGGCGTAGTTGGAATCAAACCAACAGTTGGTTCAGTTTCAACTCGTGGCGTAGTTCCAGTTAGTTTGAGTCAAGATATTCCTGGGCCAATTGCTCGAAACGTTGAAGACACTGCGATGTTGCTTGAAGTTCTATTGGGTCAGTCCGGGTTAGTTGATCTTTGCAATAATGATCAGCCATTACGAGTGGGCGTAGTTCGTAGTTGGTTAACTGGGCACGATGGAACAAACCAACTTTTTGATGACACCGTCTCGCTCTTGGCAAAGTCAGGAATACAAATTTCAGAAATTACTATTTCGGATATGCCTGACCAAGCCGGTGATGACGAAGGAATAGTTCTACTACACGAACTTGTCGAGGATCTTTCTGCTTACTTAAGTAATCGACCAGGTCAAGGCGTTAAATCACTTGCTGAGGTAATTGCATTCAATAACGAAAATGCCGAATCAGAGTTAACTCATTTTCATCAAGATTATTTCGATCAGGCACTGGCCTCTGGTGGTCGAAATGAGATCTACCATCAAGCACGGGAGCGAAATCTAGAGTGGGCGATTAATGATGTGTTGTCGCCAGCGCTATACGAAGTTGATGTTCTAATTGGGGTGCCATATGCACCTGCTTGGCTCTCGACTTTAGGCAAAGGTGATGACTTTTCTAATGCCAGCTGGATGACTCATGCGCCCGCGATTGCAGGTTGGCCTCTTGGGTCATTGCCAATGGGATTAGTTGACGGCTTACCAGTTGGACTTGGTGTTGCAGCTCGAGTAAATGATGAACCTGGTTTAGTTCGCGCCATGGCAATCATTGAACGAGTGCTTGACTTGGGAGTGTTACGCCCGACCTTTATTCGTTAATCAACACATTGAGTGCGTAATGTGCCATCGCGTCCCGTTGGAACGAGGCCAACATTGGATGTATTCCATTAAACCTTTCAAGAAATTCTGGGCTGTCGTTGTACATGTCTCCAAGGCCTACGTAAGACTCTGCATTTGGACTCCAGAATTGAGATACCCAGCGAAAATGATCTGCGATCACTTCCTGAGTTCGAAAGTCCTCTGGGGCAACTCCAGCATCAATTAGCTCGACTAAGCGAGCGTCGATCTCAGCTAATTCTTTTTGAATTAATGTGCCATCTTCTTTGGACCAGCCGGACATTCGCTGCTTTGATTCTGCAATGTGACTTGCTGCATCTGGATTCTTATCAACTAACTCTTGCTCCCATTTTTCTTGTTGGGCATCATCTGCACCTTCAAAAATATCGGAAGATTTCACACGAAACTCATTTATTCGGAAACGCCAAGTTTTTCAAATAGTAATTCTCGAACTCGAGCAGCGTCTGCTTGTCCGCGAGTTGCTTTCATAACTGCACCCACTACCGAACCTGCCGCAGCAAGTTTTCCAGACTTAATTGTTTCAGCGACCGCTGGATCTGCTGCTAATGCTTTATCGATTGCAGCTAAAAGTGGTCCATCATCAGAAACAACTGCAAGACCTCGGGCTTTAACGATTGCGTCAATGTCTCCCTCACCCGAAACAAGACCTTCGAGTGCTTGTCGGGCTAACTTGTCATTCAATGCACCGCTAGAAATCAATTCTTCTAGGCGCTTCAAGTCTGCTGGAGTTACTGGAACATCATCAATTTCAAGGCCACGATCATTTGCGATTCTGGAAAGTTCCCCGGTCCACCACTTACGAGCGGCCGCTGGTTCAACGCCCGCTGAAACTGCTTCAACGATTAAGTTAAGTGCGCCAGAATTAACCACAGTGTTCATGTCGATCTCGCTTAATCCCCAATCAGCAACTAAACGAGCACGGCGAACTGCAGGATTTTCGGGCAGCGCTGCGCGCAACTCTTCAACCCATTCGCGAGATGGCGCGATCGGTAATAAATCTGGTTCTGGGAAATATCGGTAATCTTCAGCATCTGACTTAGGACGACCTGAAGTTGAGATACCCGTATCTTCATGCCAGTGACGAGTTTCTTGCACAATGCTATCGCCCGCAGTAAGTCGGGCTGCGTGACGAGTTACTTCATAACGAACTGCGCGCTCGACTGAACGAAGTGAGTTCACATTCTTGGTTTCCGAGCGGGTGCCCAGTTTTGATTCTGGAGTTTCGCGAAGTGAAAGGTTAACGTCACAGCGAAGTGAACCCTGTTCCATTTTCACGTCAGAGACACCAAGGCCACGAAGGATGTCGCGAAGCGCAGCCACATAGGCCTTAGCTACTTCTGGCGCATACTTTCCGGTGCCAGTAATTGGCTTGGTCACAATTTCAATTAGCGGAATACCAGCACGATTGTAATCAACGAGCGAATAATCTGCGCCGTGGATTCTTCCAGTTGCGCCACCGACGTGTGAGTTCTTGCCGGTGTCTTCTTCCATGTGGGCGCGCTCAATTGGAACTCGGAAAGTTTTACGACCTTCATCCGTGTCAATGTCAACGTCTAAGTAACCTTCAAATGCAATCGGCTCGTCATATTGCGAAGTTTGAAAATTCTTTGGCATATCTGGATAGAAATAGTTTTTACGTGCAAACCGGCACCACTGCGCAATTTCGCAGTTAAGTGCAAGGCCGATACGAATTGCGGATTCCACGCCAATTTTGTTCAGTGCCGGCAATGCGCCAGGTAGACCTAGGCATACTGGACAGACGTGAGTATTTGGCGCCGCCCCAAAAACAGTTGAGCAACCACAGAACATTTTTGTGTGCGTGCCTAGTTCGACGTGAACTTCTAAGCCCAGTACTGGATCAAACTTGGAAATTGCTTCGTCGTAATTCATTACTGCTTCAGCCATTACGCACCTGCCAACTCTGGTGCTAGACCCAGGATTGGGCCACCCCACTTGGCTAGCAATTCACGTTCAATTGCTGCGCCGACGTTATAGAGACGATCATCTGCCATAGCTGGTGCGATGATTTGCAATCCAACTGGCAAATTGTCCTCAGGAGCAAGACCAATTGGAAGCGACATGCCTGGCAAGCCAGCCATGTTTACTGGAATCGTCGCAACGTCATTTAAGTACATCGCTAGTGGATCATCTAGCTTCTCGCCAATCTTGAATGCAGTTGTTGGCGCAGTTGGGGAAATCAAAACATCCACTTTTGCAAATGCAGCATCGAAATCTTGCTTAATTAGCGTTCGAACTTTTTGCGCCTGGCCGTAATAAGCGTCGTAATAGCCAGCTGAAAGTGCGTAAGTTCCCAAAATGATTCGGCGAATTACTTCAGGACCAAATCCGGCCGCGCGAGTTTCGCTCATGACTTGTTCGACTGACTTTGTGCCGTCATCGCCCACGCGATTTCCAAAGCGAATTCCATCAAACTTTGCCAAATTACTTGATGCTTCACTTGGCAAGATCAAGTAATAAGCAGCCAGCGCCGCTGGGAAACTTGGGCAAGAAACTTCAACTACCTGCGCGCCCAGACTCTCAATCAAAGCAACACTTTCATCAAATCGAGAGCGCACACCGGCTTGATAACCCTCGCCGCCAAGTTCCTTAACAACGCCAACTTTCATACCTTTGATGTCACCGCGCTTTGCTGCAGAAATTACATCTGGCACTGGTGAGTTGATCGAAGTTGAATCCATTGGATCGTATCCAGCAATCACACTGTGAAGTAGCGCAGTATCAAGTACGTTTCGGGCGCAGGGTCCGGCTTGATCAAGTGAAGACGCCAATGCGACCAGACCATATCGACTTACTCCGCCATATGTTGGCTTAACGCCAACAGATCCAGTAACTGCTGCTGGTTGCCTGATTGAACCACCAGTATCGGTACCAATTGCAAGTGGTGCTTCAAAAGCAGAAACGCAAGCAGAAGATCCACCACCAGAACCACCTGGAATTCGCTCTAAGTCCCATGGGTTATGAGTAGGACCAAAAGCTGAATGTTCAGTTGATGAACCCATCGCGAACTCATCCATATTTGTTTTACCCAAAATTACGATGCCCGCTTCGCGCAACTTTGTAACTACGGTTGCGTCGTATGGCGGGATCCAGCCAGCAAGAACTTTTGAACCACAGGTTGTCGGTAGTCCGTTAGTTGCAAGGATGTCTTTTAGGCCAAGTGGTACGCCAGCCAGAACTGAAAGTTTGTCGCCGGCTTTCACTTTGACATCTACAGCGGCAGCGCTCGCTAGCGCGCCTTTGGTATCAACGTGCAAGAAAGCGTGTACCGCGCCATCAACTGCAGCGATTCGATCAAGATGAGCTTGAGCAACTTCGACAGCCGAAACTTCACCCGATGAAACTAATCCAGCTAGTTCTGATGCATCTTTTCTAATGAGGTCAGACATTCTTACTCCTCATCCAAAATACGCGGCACGCGGAATCTTTCATCTTCAACGGCAGGAGCGCCCGAAAGTGCCTGCTCTGCAGTTAAGGAAACTCCGGGGATGTCTTCGCGAAAAACGTTTGTCATCGGAACTGGATGGCTCATGGCTGCAACATTTGAAGTATCAAGACTGGAAACCACGGCAACCGCATTTAATATCGCATCTAATTGTGATGCGTAGTGGCCCAATTCTTTGGTAGGAATATTGATGCGAGCCAGATTAGCTAAATGCGCTACATCTTCTTGTGAAATTCCGGACATGGATCAATTCTATTGGGAACTTTGTTACCCGAGTTTCGGCTAGTTCAAGCCCAAGTGTGCTCTTGCACCCTCTGGCCCATCAGAGAGCAATATCTTGAAGCCGGCTTCATCCAAAATTGGTCGGCCTAGCTCGATTGCTTTTGCTTCCTTAGATCCCGCGCCTGGTCCGATGACCACAAAGTCGGTATTTTTCGAAACTGAGCCAGAGGCTTTGCCGCCCCGACTGGTAATTTCTTGCGCAGCACCATCGCGAGTAAAGTCCACCAAAGTTCCAGTCACCACGATTGTTAAACCAGCAAGTGGTTGTGGTCCAGTTTCAACTAACTCTTGCTCAAGTACCACACCAGATTTCTTCCATTTTTTAATAATGTCCAAATGCCAGTCTTCGGCAAACCACGCCTCGATAGTTTCGGCAATGGTTTGCCCAATTCCCTCTACTTGCGCGAGCTGAGTTGCTGGCGCTTTTGAAATAGCATCCAAACTGTTAAATTCCCGGGTTAACGCTTGCGCAGTTGGCGGTCCAATGTGGCGCATAGATAGCGCACAAATAAATCGCCAAAGTGGCTTAGTCTTGGCAATTTCAAGTTGAGCTAGAAGTAATTTTGCATTTTCTCCAAGTTCCCGATTTGCGCCCTTAACAAAAAAGTCACTTTGCTGTAAGTCTTTTGCGGTCAGCGCAAATAAATCGCCCTCATCAGAAATAATTTTGTCTTCCAGAAGTGCGCGCGCGGCTTTTTCGCCAAGCCCTTCGATGTCAAGAACGCTGCGCGAGCCTAAATGTTCAAGCCTTCCTCGCAGTTGCGCTGGACAGCTTCGGGTATTTAGGCATCTGAGATCTTTATCATCTTGTTTTTCGGTTGCTAATTTGCTGCCGCACTCTGGACACTTAGTTGGCATTTTAAATTCGCGTTCTGAGCCATCACGTAATTCCACAACCGGACCAAGAATCTCTGGAATGACATCACCTGCTTTACGCAAGAAGATCATATCCCCCAACAACAAACCTTTACGAGAAACTTCAAAGCCATTGTGCAGAGTTGCAAACGACACAGTAGATCCTGCAACCAGCACTGGTTCAACAGCAGCCCGCGGAGTGATCCGACCGGTGCGCCCAACTTGAACACCAATATCAAGGAGTCGGGTACGTACAACAGTTGGTGGATATTTATATGCAATCGCCCACCTCGGTGCGCGCGCGGTAAAACCAAGCTGATCCTGCTCAGCCAGGCTGTCGACTTTGATTACAACACCATCAATGTCGTGCTCGATATCGTGGCGATGTTCGCCGTGGTGAGCGATGTATGCCTTAACATCTGCAATTGATTTAACAACTTTTACGCGATCTGAAGTTGGTAGTCCCCAGCTTTTCAATAATTCATAAGCATGAGATTGCGCAGAAATTTCTAAGCCTTCATGAGTTCCAATGCCATGCACAATTAAGCCAAGTCGAGACAGCGCGCTGGTTGCTCGCTGTAATTCCTCAACATGTTTTGCCAAGGACAACGCCTGCTTAGAATCCGGCGCCTTACCTTCGGCACGCTTAGTCGCATCCGCAACCGCTTCGATGCGCTTGTCGATGAGTTGGCGAAGTGTTCCAGCGGCTGCGTTTCTTGGATTTGCAAAAGCAGTTCTACCTGTTGCGGTTACCTCTAAATTGATTTGATCAAACTCCGCCAGTGAAAAATACACCTCACCGCGAACTTCCAGTAACTCGGGAAATACCGTGCCTTTAGTTGCTTTAAGTTTCTTTGGGATGCAGGTTAAGTACTCCATACTTGCCGTGACATTTTCCCCAACGCTGCCACTTCCTCGCGTTGCCAATGTTTCGAGTTCACCATTGCGATAGACCACATTAATTGCTAAGCCATCGATTTTTAGTTCACATA
>DJBM01000119.1:1018-3888 GCA_002430405.1 Actinobacteria bacterium UBA5976 | reverse complement strand
GCAACCATTTCGGCAATGCTCGTCATGGATCGTTCTCGTACTGGACGAGTAATCATGCCAGCCTGACAGAATCGGCACCCACGGGTGCAACCACGGAAAATTTCCACGCTCATGCGCTCATGCACACTTTCAGCGATTGGCACTAGTGGCGCCTTTGGGTATGGCCACTCGTCAAGATTCATCACGGTGTGCTTTGCAACGCGCCATGGCACACCTGGTCGGTTTGGAGCAACTCGGCGAATCCGACCATCTTCTAAATATTCAACATCATAAAAAGCAGGAACATACATCACGCCAGACTTTGAAAGGCGTAGTAATAATTCCTCGCGTCCACCAGGATTTCCTTCGCTCTTAAATGCAGCAATGATGTCGGTGATTGCGAGAACGGCTTGCTCTCCATCACCGAGAACTGCGCCATCTATAAAAGTAGAGATAGCTTCTGGATTAAATGCCGCATGGCCACCTGCAATAACCAGCGGATGCGTCTCGTCCCGATCTACTGCATGTAACGGAATGCCAGCAAGATCTATGGCAGTGAGCATGTTGGTGTAACCGAGTTCGGTTGAAAAGGAAACGCCAAGTGCATCAAAAGCGCCAACTGGACGATGTGCATCAACCGTAAATTGTGGCACGTTATGTTCGCGCATTAATTTTTCTAGATCTGGCCAAACTGCATATGTGCGCTCACACAGAGTGTCCGCGCGTTCATTTAGTACTTCGTAAAGAATCTGTACACCTTGATTTGGAATGCCAACTTCATATGCGTCCGGATACATCAAGCACCAACGGACAACTGTGTCATCCCATGCTTTGATAACAGCGTTTAGCTCGCCGCCAACATACTGCACAGGTTTTTGCACCCGAGGCAATAACTGTTCCAGCGCTGGAAATACAGACTGTACGGTCATAGTTTTCCCTTTACAGGTTTGGAAAGAATAATGATATTTCGCGCGTTGCTGACTCAACTGAATCCGAACCGTGCGAAACATTAAATTGAGTTTGTGTGGCTAAATCACCACGAATAGTTCCCATCTCAGCGTTCACTGGATTGGTCGCACCCATCATGGTTCGCCACGCGGCAATTGCGTCATCGCCTTCGATTACAGCTGCAACTAATGGCGCACCTGAAATAAAGTCAACTAAATCTTTAAAGAACGGCTTGTCCACATGCTCGCCATAATGTGTTTCGGCAACACTGCGGGCAATGGTGCGCATTTTAAGAGCAACGATTTTGAAACCCTTGCGCTCAATGCGTGAAATTACTTCGCCGATTAGACCGCGCTCTACGCCATCTGGTTTAACAAGGACAAGGGTACGTTGCGACATGTTCTTAATCTTAAAGGGTTTTTTTCAATGTCTCTGCCTGGGCGATTTTTGCCTCATCGACTCTTTTGCTCAACACTACGGCTAGCCACCACACCAATAGAAATAGGATGCCAGGAAAATTAAGGGGTCTGACCCAAATTCCAGCAAAAATTATGACAACTTGAACTAAAACTCCAGTTGCAATTGCAGTGCGCCGATCGTGTCGCACACCGCCAATTGCCAAGATGCAAAGCAGCATGAGCAAGAACGTTGCCCAAAGTGTCAGCGACTTTGGTGTTTGGTAAATAACTATCGAAATCGGAATTGAAAGCCCAAGCACGATTGCCTCAAAAAACAATATTGCGCTTCCCATTACTTTCATCAGGTTCCCACTCTTCCCATAAGGGCGCGACCAGAAGCTGCGGTTACCACCGAGCCAGTAACTACTACGCCAACACCATTCAATCCCGCTTCATCAGCCATCGCGATTGCCTTATCTATAGCACTTGCAAGATTTGCTTCTACTCGAACTCGATCATCACCAAAAACCTGAATTGCAATTTCAGCGAGTTCCGAACTCTTCATAGCGCGAGCTGCTCCATTCCAAGTGACAACAATTTCGTTGAACACTGGTTCCAATGCTTGTAGCAATCCAAGAACGTCCTTGTCTGCCATAACTGAAACCACTCCGATAATTTGTTCGAACGTGAATGATTCCTCCAAGGCAGTAGCCAAACTAATGGCGCCATGTGGATTGTGCGCGGCATCAACAATTACGGTTGGACTTCGCCGTACGATTTCCATTCGGCCTGGTGAAGTAACGCTTCCAAAACCTTCGCGCACAGCGTCAATATCTAATGTCACTGTTCCACCAAAAAATGCTTCAACTGCAGCCAAGGCAACTGATGCGTTTGCAGCCTGGTGTGCACCAAAAAGCGGTAGCAATATTTCATCGTAATTTCCATTTAGGCCATCTAGATTTAGCGCCTGTCCCCCAATGGCCATGGCGCGATCTCGAACGCTAAATTCCACACCTTGACGAGCAACTGCAGCATCAACAAGTACGGCGCGCTTCAAAAGAATTTCAGCAGGAATTGGATCTTGATATGAAAGAACTGCGATGGCTCCAGCTTTAATGATGCCCGATTTTTCAGTTGCAACTAATTCCACGGTGTCGCCTAAATATTCTGCGTGATCTAAACCAATGGGCATAACGACACTCACCAGTGGCGAAACAACGTTAGTGGCGTCCCAAGTTCCACCCATGCCAACTTCAACAACAGCGACATCAACCGGTGCATCCGCAAACGCAGCAAATGCCATTCCCGTTAAGACTTCAAAGTAAGACATTGCTGGGCCGCCGTTAGCCAAACTTTCGCTGTCCACGATTGCTAAGTATGGTTCCAGTTCGTCGTAAATTTCTACAAATTTCGCAGCCGGAATTGGGTCACCATTGAGCCGGATTCGTTCACTCACTTGGTGCAGGTGAGGACTGGTTATCAATCCTGTTCGCAGTCCGAGAGCTCTTAGTAAGGATTCAATCATCCGCGCAGTTGAAGTTTTAC
>DJBM01000119.1:422-705 GCA_002430405.1 Actinobacteria bacterium UBA5976 | reverse complement strand
GGTTCGATTTTGGTCTCTGGCCAACGAGATTCCAAGACCTGCTCTACCCGCGCAAGTTCTTGGAGATCTGGAGAAGACATGAATTCATTCTAAGTGGCTGCCATTGTCTAGGATTAGGGTTCATGAGCGCGCAACGTATGCCAGATAAACCAACTCTTGATGGTTTGGAATCAAAGTGGATGCAAGCCTGGGATAAAGCTGGCACTTACTCATTTGATCGCAGTGCGACTCGGGAAAACGTTTTCAGTATTGATACCCCGCCGCCAACAGTTAGCGGCTCACT
>DJBM01000119.1:0-158 GCA_002430405.1 Actinobacteria bacterium UBA5976 | reverse complement strand
CATATAGATTGTGTGGCGCGGTATCAGCGCATGAACGGTAAGTCCGTTTTTTACCCAATGGGATGGGATGACAACGGATTGCCAACTGAACGACGAGTTCAGAACTACTTTGGGGTGCGCTGTGATCCATCGCGTCCTTACGATCCAAATTTTCAGCC
>DJBM01000073.1 GCA_002430405.1 Actinobacteria bacterium UBA5976 | reverse complement strand
GAAATTAACCCTACAATTGCGCAGAAAATCCAAATACTTGTGAAAGTTGTACTCGTTATGTTGGAGTTAAGGCTGGCAACGGAAAGTAATGATCCAGCAAGAGCTGTTGCAATAATTACCCCAAAGGAATCTGACATCTGAAGAGATGCACTGTTTCGGGCATGTTCTGCTTCAAGAGATTTATCAAGCATCAGCACTCCTAGCGTTGGAAAACAAATTCCCATGCCGAACGCCGAAACCCCCCAGACCAAGCTCGCCAAAAGTGCTGCCATGGCAATCGAGTTGGGAACAAAAACAGCAATCGGGATAAGGGCGATTCCAAGTGTTGTCATAAGTACCCCGATAACTAAAATTTGCTCTCGGGAAAGCTTGAGTCGGTGACTTCCTTGCAGCCATGAGCCGGCAAACCAAGTGATAGTTGCGGCTGTTAATACGCCACCAGACAGGGCAACCGAGACGCCACGGATTTCCTGTAACGCGAGAGGTACGTAAATCTCTGCCGCAAAAAACGCTCCCGCAACCACCCCACGCATTCCCGCTACTGCTGGAATGCCCGGCGCGATTCGCAAGAAACCCTTTGGCATTAAAACTGTTGTTGTCCAGGCAGCAAAACTGAGTGAAACAATCGCAATCAGCACGATGTTAAGTGTTGGCCAGCGCCCAACATGTGATGCGCCGCCTTGGAACAGGGCAAGCGCCGCGATGGCAACTAGTACCGCGACTACCTGCTTCGGCGCATCTGGTCGCGCTGGGGATGGCACTAGTGGAAGTTTCTTGAGCTCGGGAATAAGCAACATGGTTGGAATGACTAAAAGAAGCGGCACTATCCAAAATGTCATGCGCCAAGAAGAAATCTCAACTAATAATCCAGCCAGCCCAGGCCCGATTAAACCAGGGACCACCCAAGCGGCTGCCAGCATGCCTAGCGCCTTTGCGCGCAGAGATTCTGGATACATTCGACCAATAACCACATACATGGTGACCAAATCCAGTCCCAATGCAAAACCTTGAAGTGAGCGCCCGATCGTTAGCACCGCCAGATTTGGCGCAAAGCCAGCTACTAGCGAACCAATTGCCAATGTTGCGATCGCAAAAATAACAACTTTCGCTAACCCAAGTTTGTTTGCCCATAATCCAGCAAATGACATGCCTAGCAACGAGGCCATAGTGAAACTTGTAAACGTGACTGCGTAGTTGCTGATGGCATTTAAGTCAGTTGCTGCGACTGGCATCACGGCCGCAATTGCAATTCCTTCAAAACCAAAAACACTTACCAGCGCAACAATGCCGGTACTTAGTCGCCGATATTCAGGTGCCCAAGGCGTAACGGTCATTCGGAATTGTCGCTGTTGTCTCCACCCATTGGCAAACCTTCAAAGATCGCTTTGCATTGTGGACACACGGGAAATTTGCCAGGATCGCGACTTGGGATCCAAACTTTTCCACAAAGTGCAACTACTGGTGCGCCCATTACTGCGCTTTCTACAATTTTGTCTTTTGCAACATAATGCGCGAAACGCTCATGGTCGCCCGCTTCAAGTTGCTCCTCGACGCGTTCCTCAATGAGTAAGCCACCGTCTGTGCGGGTATCTTCAGCCATGCTTATTACCCTAACAAACTAGGCAGGAAGAGCTTGCAGTCGCTGCTTTAATTCCGCTAACTCGGCCTGCAGCTCGGGCGGCACTCGACCATCGAACTGTCCGAAGTATTCATCAGTTGAATCGCATTCGGCAAGCCAACTGCTCTTATCAACGTCAAAGAGCGCGGTTAGATCATGCTCAGAAATTCCTAAACCATCTAAGAGCAAGTCCTCGCGATTTGGCAAAATACCAACTGGTGAATCGATGCCTTCAGCGTCATTTTCTAATCGGTCAACTATCCAAGCAAGTACTCGAGAGTTTTCACCGAATCCTGGCCAGATGAAATCACCCGCTTCATTCTTTCGGAACCAATTCACTTGGAAAAGTTTTGGCACGTTTGCAAACGTGCGACCCATGTTTACCCAGTGGCCCCAGTAATCGGCCATGTTGTAGCCACAAAATGGCAGCATTGCGAACGGATCTCGGCGTAATTGACCAAGGCCGCCCACGGCAGCCGCTGTCATTTCAGAGGAGATTGTGGCTCCCATAAACACACCATGGTTCCAACTGCGAGCTTGAGCTACAAGTGGCACATTTGTCGCGCGACGACCGCCAAACAAGATTGCAGAAATTGGCACGCCGGCGGGATTTTCCCATTCATCGGAAATCGATGGGCATTGCTCCGCAGGTGCGGTGAAACGAGAGTTAGCGTGGGAAGAAACTTCTGGTGAATCTGGCGTCCAGTCGTTGCCTTTCCAGTCAATTAAATGCGCTGGGGGCTCGTCAGTTAGCCCTTCCCACCAAATGTCGCCGTCATCAGTTAGTGCCACATTTGTAAATAATGAATTTGCATACAGTGAGCGCACCGCGTTGGCATTTGTTTTCATGCCGGTTCCCGGTGCTACGCCAAAGAATCCAGCTTCTGGGTTAATTGCATACAGGCGTCCATCTGGGCCTGGCCGCATCCAACAAATGTCATCGCCAATTGTTTCAACTTTCCAGCCCGGAATTGTTGGCTCCAACATTGCCAAATTGGTTTTGCCACAGCCTGACGGGAATGCCGCTGCAATGTAATGAGTTTTCTTTTTTGGAGAAGTTAGTTTCAAGATCAACATATGCTCGGCTAACCACATTTCATCGCGCGCCATCACAGATGCGATGCGAAGTGCGAAACACTTCTTACCAAGTAACGCGTTGCCGCCGTAACCCGATCCGTAAGACCAAATTTCGCGCTCTTCGGGGAACTGCACAATGTATTTAGTTTCGCT
>DJBM01000028.1:2962-14907 GCA_002430405.1 Actinobacteria bacterium UBA5976 | reverse complement strand
ACAACTGGCGCAGGCTTTGCAGCTTTTGCACCAGAACCCTTTCGAGCTGGTGCGAGCACCATCGTCATGTTGCGACCATCTTGCAACGGCGAAGATTCGATTACGGCCGCTTCGCCGATATCAGATGCTAAACGCTGCAAAAGTTTGTAACCCAATTCAGGACGAGACTGTTCGCGACCACGGAACATAATTGTGATCTTGACTTTGTCACCCTGTAAAAGAAACCGTTCGATGTGACCTTTCTTAGTCACATAGTCATGCAGGTCAATCTTTGGACGTAACTTCATTTCCTTGATGACTGTATTGACTTGGTTCTTTCGTGCTTCACGAGCTTTAACGGCTGCTTCGTATTTGAACTTGCCGTAGTCCATAATTTTGCAAACTGGAGGTTTAGCTTCAGGTGCAACTTCTACGAGATCAAGATCAGCTTCCATAGCCATTCGCAATGCATCCTCGATACCGACTATGCCGACCTGCTCTCCAGCAGCTCCGACAAGACGTACTTCGGGCACACGAATCCGCTCATTGATGCGGGGTTCGATACTAATAAGTCCTCCTGTTGTTGACGGGCTACAAACAAACAGGGTTCACCTGGATGTGCACGAGTGTGCACACATCGCATAGAGCGATGTTTCCAGACCAACTCGACACCCATTGGGCGATGCGAGTGGGAACAATGTCCGCTTGTGTGACTAAGCAACTCAAGAGTCATTTAGTCGGTCATGAAAGAGTTTAATGCCATCGCGGCTAAGACTCATAATCGCGGAAATAGCGGGATATTTAGTGCTACTACTCGTTTGAGATTGCCACTTCAAGTGGGCGATCTAGCAGCACATTTAAGTCACTGGCAGCGATCACTTCGGTGATTGCGCTGCCCATGGTGGCAATTGGCTCACTAATTTCAAGGTGAATGGTGACTTCTTCGTCAGTGTCATCCCACTTTGCACTTTTGATGCCTGGCAATTTCGCCAGAATCGCTACCACTTCATCCAAAGTGTCATCCAGAAGTTCCTCGCGATTTGGACCAATTGCTAGGAGCGCAAGCAACGTGCCATCGATTGCAGTTGGTACCGGGCCACCAACATCAATTATCAGCGCATCAAGTCCTTGCTCAATTGCGCTTTGCGCAACCAGGTATGCAATCCGCGGAATGGGGCGGGCGGCTTCGTCCCATGCTTCCAAGCTGTCAGTTCCCGAGAAAGCAAGAAGTGCGCGTCGGCCATCGACCGAATGAAATTCGATAGCTGCCATGTGACTATCTTTTTCGGCAGTTACGCCAGCAATGACTTCCACCGAATCAAGTTGCGCAACTACCGGAACTAATACCCGAGCAACAAGCAAGGCATCGAGTAAATTTCGCGCAGACTCGGCCGTAGCGCTTTGGGCGTAATTACGAAGCACTGATCGGAGGTAGGGATCTGGCGAACCGTCATCGCCGGCAAAATCTGACTCTGGTAATTGCGCGCCAGTGAAATCTGTTGCCATTAGGAATTAGATTCGGCAGGCATGGATGTCAGTGACAATAACGCCACGGGCACCTAAGTTGTAAAGTTCATCCATCACTCCGTGCACTTGCTTGCGCGGGACCATTGCACGCACTGCTGACCAAGCTGAGTCATGCAACGAAGACACGGTTGGCGATTCGATGCCTGGGGTAATGACGCAAGCTTTTTCAATCAGAGTATTTGGAATGTCGTAATCAACTAGGACATAAGCGCGAGCCACAATTACACCTTCGAGGCGACGCACGAAAACATCAACAGCATTTTGATCTTGAATGTCACTGCGCGAAATCAAAACTGCCTGACTCTTAAAAATAGGATCGCCAATAACTTCAAGGCCGGCTTGTTTCAACGTGGTGCCAGTAGCTACTACGTCAGCAACTGCGTCTGCAACTCCTAAGCGCACCGCATTTTCAACTGCGCCATCAAGTTCAACCACTTCTGCAGTCACACTTTTAGAAGTTAGCCAGTCCGTTAAAATTGTTGGATAGGAAGTAGCGATGCGCTTTCCAGCAAGATCGGAAACGGACTTTGCGGTCTCTTTTGGGGCAGCCAGGCGAAATGTTGAAGGCGCAAATCCCAATTCCAAAATCGTGGACGCTGTGGATTTGGAATCCGCAAGTAGATCTTGCCCGGTAATACCGACATCGAGAGTGCCGCGACCAACATAAGTTGCAATGTCGCGTGGTCGCAAGAAAAAGAATTCAACATCGTTTTCTGGATCTTGCACCACAAGCTCGCGACTACTCGCGGCAGCGGCGTAACCTGCCTCGCGAAGCATGTCGCGAGCTGGATCAGATAACTGACCTTTATTAGGAACGGCAACGCGCAACATGATTACAACTTTCGGTAAACGTCATCAAGTGAAACATCACTTGCGATCATTAGGGCTTGAGTCCAATAAAGCAATTGGGAAATCTCTTCGGCAGCGCGTTCTTTGCTTTCATGCTCGGCGGCCATCCAGGCCTCCGCTGCTTCTTCGACAACTTTTTTGCCCACGCTATGAATACCCTGGGAGATGGCGCTAACCGTTCCAGAGGTGGTATCCCCTGCCTGCACCTTGGTAGAAAGTTCTAAAAAAAGTTCTTCGAATGTCTTCACGAAGCCAAGTTTAGTCGCCGTGAATAGCGCGCAAAACCGTCCAAGTATTCATCGCCGCACTCGCTGCTTCCGCGCCTTTATCTTCAACACTGCCAGGTAAGCCGGCGCGATCGATGGCTTGTGCTTCATCGTCGCAAGTAAGAACGCCAAATCCCATTGGCACTCCGGTCTCAAGTGCTACTCGAGTGAGCCCATCGGTTGCAGCTGAGCAAACGTATTCAAAATGGGGAGTGCCACCGCGAATTACTACACCTAGTGCGACAACTACATCGGCGCCTGAAAGGGCTGCGGCTTTAGCAGCAATTGGTATTTCGAAAGTTCCTGGAACGCGATGGATTTCAGGAGTAATGCCAGATTCTTCAATAATTCGGCACGCACCAGCTATCAAGCCATCCATGATTTTGGTGTGCCACGAAGATGCAACTACGACAACTCGGGTGCCATTAAATCCAGTAACGACTGATTCGGGAATTCCAGCACGACTCATTTAGCATCTCCAAAATGTAAATTGTGTCCCATTGCGTCGCGCTTGGCAGTTAAGTAAGCCATGTTGAAATCATTAGGTTCAATTTCAATGGCAACTTGCTCGGTGATCGTTAGCCCATAACCTTCAAGGCCCGCGCGCTTAGTTGGGTTGTTAGTGAGAAGTCGCATGGACTTAACTCCCATGTCAACCAAGATTTGTGCGCCGGTTCCGTAGTCGCGCGAATCAGCGGGCAGACCCAACTCAAGATTTGCTTGCAAAGTATCCGAGCCCGTATCTTGCAATGCGTAAGCGCGAAGTTTGTGAAGCAGTCCGATGCCGCGACCTTCATGGCCTCGCATGTAAAGCACAATGCCACGACCCTCTTGGGCAACCGCCCGCATTGCCGCTTTAAGTTGTGGTCCGCAATCACAGCGAAGTGAACCCAGGGCATCACCAGTAAGGCATTCAGAATGCACGCGAACGAGAACATCGTGGCCATCGCCAATTTCGCCAATGCGCATTGCTACGTGATCAAGGCCATCTAAAATTCCTTGATATCCACAGATATCAAATACCCCAAATTCAGTTGGCAGCTGGGCAGTTGCGACAAGTTCAATTTGCGATTCATTTTTGCGGCGGTATGCAATTAGGTCTGCAATCGAAATCATTAGTAAACCATGCGTATCAGCAAATTCGCGAAGTGCTGGAGCGCGCATCATCGAGCCATCGTCATGAACTACTTCCGCGATAACACCAGCAGGAGTTAGCCCAGCAAGGCGAGCTAAATCAACTGCTGCTTCGGTGTGACCAGGACGACGAAGTACACCACCGGGCATAGCGCGAAGGGGAAAGACGTGACCCGGGCGAGTTAATTCAAAAGGCTCAGTTGCTGAATCGCAAAGTACGCGAATGGTTCGGGAACGATCTGCTGCGCTGATTCCAGTTTCAATGCCATCGCGGGCATCAACGCTGACCGAATATGCCGTGCCCTTTCGATCTTCATTGATATGTGTCATTGGCGGCAGCCCCAGACGGTCAAGAGCTTCACCCTCCATCGGCACACAAATTACGCCAGAGGTGTAACGATTCATAAATCCGATGGCTTCAGGAGTGGACTTTGCTCCGGCAAAAATTAAGTCGCCTTCGTTTTCGCGATCTTCATCATCGACTACGACAACTTGCTTTCCTTCGCGGATCGCAAGAATTGCATCTTCAATTGAATCTAAACGGGTCATCGCATAGCAACTAACTTCTCGACATACTTTGCCAAAACATCAACTTCCAAATTTACTCGATCACCAATTTGGCGCGTGCCTAGCGTGGTCTTATCAAGTGTGGAAGGAATTAACGAAACGCTAAAAGTTTTATCGTCAACGGCCGAGACCGTAAGTGAAGTGCCATCAATTGTGATGCTGCCTTTTTCCACAATGTATTTGAGCAATTCAACAGGCGGGGTGACGGTTACTACATCCCAGTTTTCCGAATGTACTCGAGCACTAATTTTTCCAACTGCGTCCACATGGCCTTGGACTAAATGTCCACCAAGGCGGGTAGCTAAAGTTACGGGACGTTCAAGATTTACTTGCGAGCCAGATATTAAATCGCCGATCGTAGTTCGGTTTATGGTCTCGCTCATAACATCAGCGGTGAATGTGTCGCCATCTTGGACAGCAACAGTTAAGCAAACCCCGTTGACGCAAATGGAATCACCTAAAGATGCATCGCTAAGTACCAGTGGACCTTCAATGGTTAGCCGAATTGCATTGTCAGGTAGCTCTTGGATCGCAGCAACGCGCCCAAGTTCTTCGACAATTCCGGTAAACATAATCCGCCTTAACGAGTTTTGAAGTGTATTAGTAGGTCTAATCCAACACGATCGAGTTGATATTGGGGAAATCGAGGAGCATTAGCAAGGGTATTAACGCCAAAAGGCCCAATTGCTGGTGTGCCATCGCCAATAAGTACTGGGGCTTGAAACCAATAAACCTCATCTACCAAGTCCGCAGACCATATTGAATGAGCGATGGCGGCGCCAGCTTCGACTAAAACTTTATGAATTCCATGCTCTCGCCAGAGCGCGTTGATGACTTCGCTCAAATCACCCTTAATTCGAATTGCAGGTTTTGGGCCAGTGAATACTTTTGCGTCCTTGGGAATTTCTCGATCGCCAACAATTACCCGAAGTGGCTGATTTTCTTCGCTAAGACTTCGAACGGTAAGTAATGGGTCATCGGCTAACACAGTTCCCGAACCAGTAACAATCGCGCCGACACTTGCTCTGATTTCTTGCACGCGCTCACGCGCTGGTTCACCTGTGATCCATTGGCTGGTGCCATCAACAGCGCTAATGAAGCCATCCAGCGAAGTTGCCGTTTTCCAAATTACCCATGGTCGATTTGTTTCGTGCGCAAAATTCCATGATGCATTCAGTTCTCGAGCTTGCTCTGACATCACATCAAATTCAACGGCGATACCGGCAGCAATTAAAGTTTGCGCGCCCCCAGACATTGCCACGTTTGGGTCACGCTGGGCAATTACCACTCGCAAAATTCCCGCGCTAATTATTGCTTGCGCACATGGTCCAGTTTTTCCCTGAGCATTGCAGGGTTCTAAAGTGCAATACAAAGTTGCACCTTTTGCTTTTTCGCCAGCATTCGCAATTGCAACAACTTCAGCATGCGCTGTGCCACTGCCGTTATGAAATCCTTGGCCAACTATTTTTCCGGCAGCATCAACAATGACTGCGCCAACAATTGGATTAGTGTCGCGGGCAAGATCAGCGTTGATGGCTAATTCAAGTGCGCGAGACATGTAATCTTCTGGTGCCACTAGGTTGCGCACCACCAAGACACATCAGTTGCGCTTTGTGCTTTGCTACGAAGGTTCGCGATTGCAGCAATTGCGTCATCCGTGTTGTAAACGGCTGAGCCGGCAACAAATGTGTCTGCGCCAGCATCTGCGCATTGTTCAATTGTGCTTTGTGATACGCCGCCATCTACTTGCACCCAAATATCTAGATCAAGATTTTTTATGATTTCACGAGCGCGTTTAACTTTTGGCATTTGATCTGCCATGAATGACTGTCCGCCAAAACCTGGTTCAACTGTCATGATCAAAATCATGTCTAACTCAGGAAAAAATTCTTCGTAAAGTTCAAGTTTTGTGCCTGGCTTAATTGCCAGACCAGCGCGGGCGCCGAGGCTTCTAATGTCTCGGGCTACTTGGCGCGGGTTTGTTGCTGCTTCCGCGTGGAAAGTAACACTCTTTGCCCCCAGTTCGGCGTAGCCCGGGGCCCAGCGATCAGCGTCACTGATCATTAGGTGGCAATCAACAGGAGTGGAAACTTGGCTGATTAGAGATTCAACGACGACTGGACCAATAGTTAAGTTAGGCACGAAATGGTTATCCATGACGTCAACATGCAGCCAATCAGCGCCCGCTGCAACGCGATTGCAGTCAGCAACTAAATTGCCAAAATTGGCCGAAAGTATGCTCGGCGAAATTCGAAGACCCACGGCTTTAGCCTAGCCAACGAAGATGATCTATGCGGTCCTGCGCAAAATGGCCAAGAACATCCCGTCAGTGTGATGCACATCAGGGCGCAAGCGCAGGCTCAACGAGCCAATAGGTAATTCAAGCTGCGGCAAAACAGGAGAAAGATCCATCGCTTCGAAATTTGAATTTCGTTTCAAAAAGTTTGCAACTATCGCATCTGTTTCCGCCAAATGCGGTGAACAAGTAACGTACCCAACTACTCCCCCCACGCGAACTAGCGTGCTGGCCTTAGTTAAGAGTTCTTGTTGCAGCGCAGTAAGTGGCGGTAAGTCACTTGGCTGGCGACGCCAGCGAGCTTCGGGGCGCCGGCGAAGTGCGCCTAGGCCAGTGCATGGAGCGTCGACCAAAATTCGATCAAATTCAAAATCTGCTTCAAATTCGCGAGCATCAATTGTGATGACTTGATGATCACCAGGAGCGTTCCATAACGAATTAGAAACCAGGTGTGCGCGCGCCGCGATTGGTTCAAGCGCCGTGAAGTGCGCGCCAACCTCGCTTGCAAGTCCGGCAAGAATTGCGGCTTTACCCCCAGGACCAGCGCACATATCTAACCAATGTGATTGCGGTCCAGTGATTTCAATATTTGCAACGGCAAGTGCGACTAGCTGACTTCCTTCGTCTTGGACACCAATTCGGTTGTCGCGCACTGCGTCAATGTCTCCTGGCCTGGTGGACCAATTTTCATCTGGTCCACTTGGGCGCAAAATCGTGGCAGCAAGTGGCGACCAGGCACCAGGAGAAACATGCGGTAACGCAAGAAGTTCTTCGACACTTGCTTGACCTGGTTTTGCAACGAGCGAAACGGGAGCAGGATCATTTCCCGCAGCAAGCACTTCGCGAATCGTTACTTCATCACATTTATAAGCGTCTGCCAAACTTCGGATTACCCAGGCTGGATAGGAAAATTCCAGTGACAACACTTCTACCGCTGTTTTTCCTTCACTTAATTCCGCAAGCCACTGCTCCCAAGTTTGCGCAGATACTTTGCGCAATACAGCGTTAACAAATTTTGAAGCGCCCATCCCAGCAACTTCGCGCGCGAGTGAGACGGTTTCATCAACTGCGGCGTGCGATGGAATTCGCATAAAAAGTAATTGGTAAGCCCCAACTCGCAACACATCACGAACTGAACTGTCCATTGTGTCCGTGCGGGATGCACAAGCATCGATAACCGCGTCCAGACTTCCTTGCCGACGCAATGCTCCGTAGGTAATTTCTGTTGCTAAACCAGCATCGCGTGCGGATACCTTTAGATGATCTAACGCAGCGGGCAAAACTAGATTGCTGTAAGCATCCTTTTCGTGGACTGCTTGCAACACATCGTAAGCAACTCGTCTTGTTGCGCCAGAGGTTTTCACGCAAAAACTACTGAAGAGCTTTGATTGTTAAACCAAACCTTGGCATCACTTATGTTGCGGCCGGCTTCATGAACTGTGTCGAGTGCAATCGCGTGACTACCCGTTCCAACCAGTACCTCACCTTCGCGAAGTTCAACTTGGCCAGGTGCCAAATCTGTGACATGCGGACTTACTGAAACAGGACCAAGTTTTATTCGCACTTCGCCATGCATAGTCCAAGCACCTGGTTCTTTAGTTACTGCGCGAATGCGACGATCAATAGCAAGTGCTGGATCGTCCCAACGCACCCGAGCATCGGACACAGTTAGCTTTGGTGCGTGTGAGATGCCATCAATTGGTTGGTGCAATGGCAGGATCGAACCATTTTCCACACTAGTCAAAGTTGCAAGAGCAAGTTGGGCACCTTCGATGGAAAGTCGATCAAGCAGCGCTGTTGCAGTTTCAGCGGGTTCGATTTGGGTGGTTAAGTAGGCCAGCATTGGGCCAGTATCTAGACCTTCATCAATTTGAAATGTGGTGATTCCAGTGAATTCATCGCCACTTAGAATCGCGTATTGCACTGGGGCCGCGCCGCGCCATTGTGGCAGCAGTGAGAAATGAACGTTGATCCAACCGTGCTTTGGGGCCGCAAGTAATTCGCGGGGGACCAGCGCGCCGAATGCCACAACAATTACACAATCAACAGCAGCAAATTTATCGCGGTGGCCACTTAAGTCCGAAGTCTTTAGAACAGGTATTCCGCTCATGCCGGCAACATCGGCAACGGGACTTGAGGTCAAAGTGCGACCTCGACCGGCAGGAGCATCGGGGCGAGTTACTACTAGTGCCACTTCATGATCTGATGCTATTAATGCTGTGAGAGTTGGTACCGCAGCTAGCGGTGTGCCAGCAAAAGCAATTTTCATATTTGATTAAGCACGCTTATGTCATGCCATTGAACATGGTGTGCGGACTTACTTTAATTGTCGGTGCGCCAGCCGTGAACCACTCGGTTTCGCGAATTGCTTTCATGGCTTCTTTGCGGCCTTCAACATCTAGGCGATCAATAAAGAGCACGCCATCTAAATGGTCAGTTTCATGCTGCACACAGCGAGCTAAAAGTTCAGTGCCCACAATTGTTACAGGTTCGCCAAACATGTTCATGCCTTTAGCAACCACATTCATTGATCTTGGAGTATCAAAAGTTAGGCCAGGTAGGGATAAACAGCCTTCGGGACCATCTTGCATTTCATCAGACAAATCTAGAACTGGATTAATTAAATGACCGATCTCATCATCTACGTCATAAGTAAATACGCGAAGTGAAACACCAATTTGCGGAGCAGCCAGGCCAACACCCGGTGCTTCCTGCATGGTCAGGGTTAAGTCAGCTACAAGTTGGCGAAGCTCTTTATCAAAAGTTGTCACTTCTAACGCAGGCGTGGTCAGAACTGGATCACCAAATAACCGCACGGGTTTAACGGACATCTGACACCTTCTTAAAATGAGCTTTGCGTTGCCTCAAGTTTAGAGGTTTTGCGGATCAATTCGGACGTTCACGGATCCACCTTTATGTTTGGCACTTCGCGCGGACGTCATTGCCTTAAGTTGCGCACAAAGTTGTAGACCTAATCGCCGATCACACGAAAGCAGGATTCGAACTTGCGTGTCTTTTCCAGGGACTGGCCCACGCTTCATAATCTCGGGAGTAAGTGCAAGCAGTGCCATAGCTTCGTCAACATCAGCGGGCTCCCCAGTTAGCGCAGCTAAGCGAACTGCAGGTGGCAACGAAACTTGGGTGCGCAGTTCGAGTTCACGTTGGGCAAAGCCAGCTGGATCATGTCTGATCAAAGCCTGCACTGCGGGATGTTCGGAATCCGCAACAACCACGACATCACCGGCAGCGCGAACCAGTGAGACGCACTCACTCCATTTCGCAAATGTTTCTTGGGTTGCGCTCAATTCCGGACGAGACAACATCGCAGTGCCATCAAGCAAGATTGCAGCGCTGTATCCCCCATCTGCAATCGGCGCAGCGCCAGCAGTGGCAACAACAATTGCTGGCCGCGCATCCACGGTTCGCAAAATGTGATCACTAGTTGAGGATCGAACTGGAATTCCAGGGAAAGCTCTACCTAATTCTTCGGCAGTTCGTTCGCTACCTACAGCTGCCGCTCTAACTTTGGTGCCTTTGCATTTTTTGCAGTGCCAAGATGTTTCTAGGTGGCCACATAAATTGCAGGCTGGCGCGCTCGATCGCGCAGTTTGCATTAATGGTCCATTGCAAACTGAACAACTTGGCGAAGTTCGACAAGTGTCACAGATTATTCGGGGGGTATAGCCAACTCGAGAAACCAATACCAGCACTGGACCATTTACTAACGCGGACTTCATGGTCTGCAAAACAATGGAAGGAATTCGCGAACCACTGGCTGCTGGATTAGTACGCTCACCAATTTCATCAAGGGCGCTTCGCACTTTAGGGGATTCGTTGCGAAGTTGTTCCCGACTCTTGGCAACGTGCACAACCCATGGCATTAGCGCGCAAGCTTCAACTGACATAGTTGCGCCAATAATTACCAGCGCAGTATTTTGCTGCGAGCTGCGAAGCACCGCAACATCACGGGCATGCCAATAAGGTGATTGTGGATCGGCCAAAGTGTCATTCCAATCATCCCAAACACATATGGCTGCCAGATTAGTTACTGGCGCGAATACTGCAGAGCGCGTACCAATCACAATGCGCGCTGTGCCGCGTAATACCGCGAGCCAGTTGCGATAACGAGTAGCTGGGCCATCATCAGCTGCAAGAGTTGCCACACTGGCACTGGGGCAACCAAGTGCATTCAAGCAAGCAACGATTCGATCGATTGCGGAGCGATCTGGGACTACAACAACTATTCCTTTTTCATCGTGAGCAACTGACATTGCATATTGCGCTAGTAATTCAGCTGGATCATCTGTTCCAGTTGTCACAATTGCGCGCGGCGCTTCTCCTGCAATAGTGCGCTTAATCAGCGCGCTGCCACCAACGTAATCTTGCCAAGCGTGAGTTTGAACTAATGGAACTGCGGGCGCCATTGGGAAAATTGTGGCTTCTGCGCCAGCGTGACGATTAGGAATTGCGTTGCGTAGCACGTCCGAAAGAGTTCCAGCTTGCCGATGCGCAACGCCTTGCGCTAACTCGAGAATTTGTGGCAACAAGACAACTTCAGGTGAAATCACATTAGAAATTGCAGCTAAAGTTCCTGGGTGATCGCTTTCTTGCGATCGTGAGATTAACCAGCCGTCAATTAACTTGCCGGCAAAGCGAACGCGCACCCGCACACCTGGAACTGCTTGGTCGGCTAACTTTTCCGGAACTGCGTAATCAAATAATCGATCTAAGTGCGGCAACGAACTATCAATTGCTATTTGCGCAATGGGCGCGGTTTTCGCGATTGGCACTTCTGCCTTAACGCGCTTTTTCTTGCCTGGCACCAGGCTAAGTTGATCCTCGCTCACTGTCACAGTCTGGCATTACCCCGTGACAGGAAAAAACAAAAGCCCAGCGTTTGTGCGCTGGGCTTTTGTTGAATAAATGGATTAGATAGCAGCCTTAAGTGCTTCGGCGCGATCGGTTCGCTCCCAAGTGAAACCGGGGCGACCAAAGTGACCGTAAGCAGCCGTTGGGCGGTACTTAACAACTTTGGTATTAAGTAATTCAAGGTCAGCAATAATCGCAGCTGGTCGTAGATCAAATACTTTTAGGATCGCTTGGCGAATGTTTTCCTCAGGCGCTGTTCCAGTACCAAAAGTTTCAACAAACACACCAACTGGTTGCGCTTTACCAATTGCGTAAGCAACTTGAACTTCACAGCGCGCAGCTAAACCTGCAGCTACAACATTCTTTGCAACCCAACGCATGGCATATGCTGCCGAGCGATCAACTTTCGATGGATCTTTTCCAGAGAAAGCGCCGCCGCCATGACGAGCCATGCCGCC
>DJBM01000028.1:0-2875 GCA_002430405.1 Actinobacteria bacterium UBA5976 | reverse complement strand
CATGACGAGCCATGCCGCCGTAAGTGTCAACAATAATCTTGCGACCAGTTAAGCCTGCGTCGCCCATTGGACCGCCAACAACAAACTTGCCGGTTGGGTTAACTAACAATTTAAAGTCAGTGGCATCAATGTCGAACTTAGCCAAGATTGGCTCCACAACATTGGCGCGAATTTCTGGTGCTAGCTGCTTGTCAAGATCAATGTGATCAGCGTGCTGCGAGGAAACAACAACTGTGTCTAAGCGAACTGGACGATCTCCGTCGTATTCGATGGTTACTTGGGTTTTTCCATCTGGACGCAGGTAAGCCATTTGGCCAGATTTGCGAACTGAAGTTAGTTGCTCTGCCAGGCGGTGCGCAATTGTGATTGGAAGCGGCATTAGTTCTGGGGTGTCATTGGAAGCGTAACCAAACATCAAACCTTGGTCGCCTGCGCCTTGACGATCTAGCGGATCAGCAGAACCAGAAACGCGTTCTTCAAATGCATCATCCACACCTTGGGCAATGTCTGGAGACTGCGCGCCAATTGAAACCGAGATGCCACAAGAGTTGCCATCAAAACCTTTTTCCGAACTGTCGTAGCCAATCTCACAAACAACAGTGCGAACCAGCGCCATGACATCGGCAAAACCATTTGTTGTCACTTCGCCAGCAACGTGGATCTGTCCGGTGGTAAGCATGGTTTCTACCGCGACGCGGCTCTTTGGATCTTGTGCGAGTAAGTCATCAAGAATGGCATCAGAAATCTGATCTGCCATCTTGTCTGGGTGGCCCTCAGTTACGGACTCGGAAGTAAATAATCGACCTGACATTGCATTGCCTTTGCTCGAGAGTAAACAAGTATGTGAATACGCTAATGCTTAGGGGCTCCTGGTCAAGCGCATAGTTACCTGCTCACATTAGCAGATTTGCCATCCCTGACTTACGCCGGTTGGGACTATTTGCTATGGCTTTGCAGTGAGATTACGGTGTCCCAAATGGCATGGGCGATCGCAGTTTTTGAGGTTTTAGGAATTGTTAATTGCGAAGCTGGGTCACGAGTCAAAATCGTGACTTCATTATCATCAGTTCCAAAAGCCAGGTTTGGTCCGACTTCATTGATGACCAATAAGTCACAACCCTTGCGTTGCAATTTTGCGATTCCGTGTTCCAGGACAGAACCCTTGTCATCGCCCGTCTCAGCAGCAAAGCCAACAATGACTTGATCGGGGTGTGAGGTGCCTCGATGAATTACTAGGTCAGCCAAGATGTCAACGGTGCGTTCGAGCTCAATGCTTGGGACTGAACCATCGGCTGATTTTTTCATTTTGGAAGTTTGTTTGATTTTAGGTTTGTAATCTGCAACTGCAGCTGCCATGACTATGACATCAGCTGTAGATGCGGATTTCAACACTTGACTTAACATGTCATCGCCAGTTATTACGTTAACGATTGTTACGCCAACGGGCAGTGGCACCGAAACGTTTGCGCAAATTAAAGTAACTTTTGCGCCTCGATTGCGAGCAGATACTGCCAAGGCAACACCTTGCTTGCCACTTGAGCTATTACCTAAAAAGCGAACTGGATCAAGAAACTCGCGAGTGCCGCCTGCGGTAATTACAATGTCTTGACCAAGTAAATCTTGTTCGCTCAATACGCCAAGTGCGATGGACACAATTTCTTCGGGATCTGGCAAGCGACCGGGTCCACTGTCATCACCAGTTAAGCGACCATCACTTGGCTCAATAACCAGGTTGCCACGAGATCTAAGCGTTGCCACGTTTTCTTTAGTTGCTGGGTTGAGCCACATCTCGGTATGCATTGCAGGCGCGTAAACGATTGGGCACGTTGCAGTAAGTAAAACATTTGTTAGTAAATCATTAGCTGCCCCCGAGGCTGCGCGTGATATTAAGTCGGCAGTGGCTGGAGCAACAATTACTAAATCCGCGGCTTGCCCTATCCGCACATGTGGCACTTCGGCAACGTCATCCCATACTTGCGCATTTACTGGGTTACCGGAAAGTGCTTCCCAAGTTGCAGAGCCAACAAAATTAAGTGAGGCCTGCGTTGGAACAACTTGAACGTTATGTCCAGCCTCAGTTAGTAAGCGAAGTATGTAGGCAACTTTGTAAGCCGCGATGCCACCGCTGACACCAAGGACAATGTTCAGGGATTTCTTCATGACTTGATCAACGAGTCTGGACGTGCTGGGCAAGTCACGGAAATTTCCGATAACTGTTGTCGGGTGAAACCGACTTAAGCAGCAGTTTCTGGTTCAATCGTCAGTTTGCCTTCGTTGATTTCGCGAAGGGCAATTGACAATGACTTTTCTTGATTGCCGGAAGGAACTAGTGGTCCAACGTACTCAAGAAGACCTTCACCAAGTTGGGAATAGTAAGCATTGATCTGACGCGCGCGCTTGGCTGCATAGATAACCAAGGCGTACTTGGAGTCCGCGACGGCTAAAAGTTCGTCGATCGGTGGATTGGTGATGCCCTCTGGAGCAGCTGCAGTCACGTTGGACTCCTTGTAAATTGCGGGGATTATTAAAACTCTTACGTCAAATATTGTACCAACTCGCGGGCGGCTCGCGAAACGTCATCATTTATGATCACATAATCGAAGAAACCCGAAGATTCCAACTCTTTTTGTGCAACATCGAGGCGTTCTTGGATCTGTGAGGCAGATTCCGTGCCACGTCCAGCCAAGCGGGCTTCCAGATCTGCCCAGGCTGGTGGCTCCAGGAATACCAGCACAGCATCGGGCATGGATTCGCGTACTTGGCGAGCGCCTTGGACTTCAATTTCGAGTAAAACTGGAATTCCATTGGCCAATTTTTCTTGGGCAGAAACGCGCGGAGTGCCATAACGATTGCCCGCAAACTCGGCCCATCCGAG
>DJBM01000126.1:27798-28375 GCA_002430405.1 Actinobacteria bacterium UBA5976 | reverse complement strand
GGACATGGTTCTTGGTCTTTACTCGCTAACTCGCGATGATGAAGCAGGCATTGGTGCTGGCCGCGCATTTGGTTCGCTAGCAGAAGCCATCATGGCTTTTGATCGAAACGAACTTGCGCTGCAGGCAAACGTAAAGATTCGTTTGGAAGATGTAGTAACCGTGATGGGTGGCGAGTCATCTGCAAAGACGATCGAAACCACACTAGGTCGCGCATTATTTAACGAGACTCTGCCAACTGATTACCCATTCGTAAACGAAGAGGTTAAGAAGTCAAAGCTAGGCGAAGTTATCAACGACTTAGCTGAGCGCTACTCAAAGGTCCAGGTCGCTGCGACTCTGGATGCTTTGAAAGAAGCGGGCTTCCGTTGGGCAACTCGTTCTGGTGTAACCATTTCATTCGCAGACGTTGTAGCTCCTGCTGCTAAGGCAGGCTTACTAGCTGAAGCTGAAGAAAAAGCTGACAAGATTCAAAAGCAGTACGACCGTGGTTTGATTGCAGACTCCGAGCGTCGCCAAGAACTAATCGAAGTATGGACTGACACAACCAACAAGGTTGCCGACGCTATGCAGGAAAAG
>DJBM01000126.1:18870-27732 GCA_002430405.1 Actinobacteria bacterium UBA5976 | reverse complement strand
GTCTTCTCAGGTGCTCGTGGAAACATGATGCAGATTCGTCAGATCGCAGGTATGCGTGGGCTGGTGGCAAACCCTAAGGGCGAAATTATTCCGCGCCCGATCAAGAGCAACTTCCGTGAAGGTTTGTCAGTACTTGAGTACTTCATTTCTACTCACGGCGCTCGTAAAGGTCTTGCTGATACTGCGCTTCGTACCGCTGACTCGGGTTACCTAACTCGTCGTCTAGTAGACGTTTCACAGGATGTCATCATTCGCGAAGAAGATTGTGGAACTGATCGTGGTTTGGCAAAGGCGATTCTAAAAGCTGATGGAACTGCTGATGATTTCTTGGATACCTCGATTGCATCTCGCTGCCTTGCAGAAGATGTAGTTGTAGACGGCAAGAAATTATTTGAAGCTGGCAAAGATATTGGCATCTTGGATATCGATGACATGGTTGCTGCCGGAGTTGCTGAGATCAAGGTTCGCTCAGTACTAACTTGCGATAGCCGCTTTGGTACTTGCGCTCGTTGCTACGGTCGTTCGCTTGCAACTTCCAAGTTGGTTGACATCGGTGAAGCTGTTGGCATCATCGCTGCACAATCTATTGGTGAGCCAGGAACGCAGCTAACAATGCGTACCTTCCACACTGGTGGCGCTGCATCTGACGGTGGAGACATCACCCATGGCCTACCTCGCGTAGTCGAACTTTTCGAAGCTCGCACTCCAAAGGGCGTTTCGCCAATCTCAGCCGCAACAGGTCGAGTTCGCATCGATGAAACTGATAAGTCCAAGAAGGTAATCGTTATCCCAGATGACGGTACTGAGGAATTGGAATATCCAGTATCCAAGCGTGCCAAGTTGGTTGTTGAAGATGGCCAGAATGTCACAGCCGGTGATTTGATTCTTGTTGGTAAGCCAGATCCGAAGGAAGTTCTTCGTATTCGTGGACCGCGTCAAGTTCAGATTCACTTAACTGACGAAGTGCAAGAGGTATACCGTTCGCAGGGTGTATCAATTCACGATAAGCACATCGAAGTAATTGTTCGCCAAATGCTAAAGCGAGTAATCATCGTTGAGCAGGCAGAATCAGCATTCCTAACTGGCGAGCTTGTCGAGCGTTCGGCATACGAAAACGACAACCGTCGTCTAGTTGCCGAAGGTGGCAAGCCAGCATCGGCTCGTCCAGAGCTAATGGGTATCACCAAGGCATCACTTGCAACTGAATCATGGTTGTCGGCTGCATCGTTCCAAGAGACCACTCGTGTTCTTACGGATGCCGCAATCAACGGCAAGCGCGATCCACTACTTGGTCTTAAGGAAAACGTGATTATCGGAAAGTTGATCCCAGCTGGTACTGGTCTTCCGCGCTACCGCAACGTGAAGGTCGAGCCAACCGAAGAAGCCAAGGCAGCCGTCTACGCCGCGATGAGCGTCTACGACGACTACGACTACAGCGACTTTGGTCAGGCGTCCGGCGAAGCAGTTCGCTTGGAAGATTACGACATGGGTCAATACCGTTCCTAAATAGCAATACTCAAAAAAACAAGGCCGAGCAGAAATGCTCGGCCTTGTTTTTTGGCAATTTCCGAGTTCTGGGCGAGTAGTTAGTTCCTAAGTCAGATCTGGCTAATCGTCCAAAATGTCCGATTTTTGGGTGCGACACGCCGTCCGCGTGGGTGGGGAGCGACCTCGTTTTGACCTTTAACCATAAGTGTGGGTAGTGTTTCACCTTGTGCCCAACGAAAGTTGGGTTTCGCATCTATGCCTAGGGCTTCCCCGTCGGCGCAGTGTTCGCTAGACAGGCTCCTTAATCAAGGAAATGTCTAACAATACGCGCCAAATGGGGCAACACACCCGACCGCGTGGGTCGGAGCTAGTGGCGGCGGCGCCATCACAGTAAACGTTTGAAAGTTGCGGGAGAAATTTCGCAACTTGGATGAAGGAGTAAGAGTGCCAACGATCCAACAGTTGGTCCGCAAGGGCCGACAGGACAAGGTCACCAAGAACACGACGCCTGCTCTTAAGGGCAGTCCGCAACGCCGTGGCGTTTGCACGCGTGTTTACACGACAACACCTAAGAAGCCGAACTCCGCGCTTCGCAAGGTTGCTCGTGTGCGATTGACCAGTGGCGCTGAAGTTACTGCTTACATCCCAGGTGAAGGCCACAACCTTCAAGAACACTCAATCGTGCTTGTTCGTGGCGGACGTGTTAAGGATCTTCCTGGCGTTCGCTACAAAATCATCCGTGGCGCTCTTGATACCCAGGGCGTAAAGAACCGTAAGCAGTCTCGCAGCCGCTACGGCGCAAAGAAGGAGAAGAGCTGATATGCCACGTAAAGGTCCAGCTCCAAAGCGTCCAATTATTGTTGACCCGGTTTACCAGTCACCAGTAGTTACTCAGCTTGTTAACAAAATTTTGTTGCACGGCAAGAAGTCCACTGCAGAATCAATCGTTTACGGTGCGCTTTCTGGTTGCGCTGAAAAGACTGGCGCAGATCCAGTGCAGACTCTTCGTCGCGCACTGGACAACGTTCGTCCAACACTTGAAGTTCGTAGCCGTCGCGTTGGTGGCGCTACCTACCAAGTGCCGATTGAAGTTAAGCCAGGTCGCGCTAACACACTTGCACTTCGTTGGTTAGTTGGTTATTCCCGTGCCCGTCGCGAGAAGACCATGACTGAGCGTTTAATGAACGAAATTCTGGACGCATCAAATGGTCTTGGCGCAGCTGTTAAGAAGCGCGAAGACACACACAAGATGGCTGAAAGCAACAAGGCCTTCGCTCATTACCGCTGGTAATCCAAGAACATTCAATTTTAAGCAACTAGAACAAGAGACGAGATAAGTAAGTGGCTACCGAAACAACGTTAGACCTCGCTAAGACCCGCAACATCGGGATCATGGCGCACATTGACGCGGGCAAAACCACAACCACTGAGCGCATTTTGTTCTACACCGGAATTAACTACAAGATCGGTGAAGTGCACGAAGGCGCGGCAACCATGGACTGGATGGAACAAGAGCAAGAGCGTGGCATCACGATCACCTCAGCTGCAACCACCTGTACTTGGAAAGATCACACCATCAACATCATTGATACCCCTGGCCACGTTGACTTCACAGTGGAAGTTGAGCGATCACTTCGCGTGCTTGATGGCGCGGTAGCAGTGTTTGACGGTGTTGCAGGAGTAGAGCCACAATCCGAAACTGTATGGCGCCAAGCAAACAAGTACAGCGTTCCGCGCATTTGTTTTGTAAACAAACTTGATCGCACCGGCGCTGACTTCTTCATGTGTGTTGGCATGATCAAGGATCGCCTTGGCGCAAACCCACTTATCCTGCAACTTCCAATTGGCGCTGAAGGCGACTTTATTGGTCTAGTTGATTTGATTCGCATGCAGGCTATGGTTTGGCGCGGCGAAACGGCAATCGGTGAAGATTACACACTTGAGCCAATCCCAGCAGATCTGCAAGATCAAGCTGATGAATACCGTCAGATGATGCTGGAGACCATCGCAGAAAACGATGAAGTTTTCATGGAGAAGTTTTTCGCAGATCCTGACGGACTTACCGAAGATGATGTTCATGATGCAGTGCGCCGAGTAACTCTTTCAGGTGGCGCAGTGCCGATCGTTACTGGAACAGCATTCAAGAACAAGGGTGTACAGCCAATGCTTGACGCCGTTATTCGTTACTTGCCATCACCACTAGATGTTGAAGGCGTAACTGGTCACAAGCCAGGCAAGATTGAAGAAGAAATGCTTCGCACTCCAAGTGACAGCGAACCACTGGCTGGACTTGCCTTCAAAATTGCAACTGATCCACACCTTGGAAAACTAACTTATGTCCGCGTTTACTCTGGCCGTCTTGAAGCTGGTTCCCAAGTTCTCAACTCAGTTAAGGGCCGCAAGGAGCGCATCGGAAAGATTTACCGAATGCATGCGAACAAGCGCGAAGAAATTGCATCAGTAGGCGCAGGCGACATCGTTGCAGTAATGGGTCTTAAGGACACCACAACTGGCGAAACACTTTGCGATCCAGCTAACCCAATCATTCTTGAATCAATGACTTTCCCCGCTCCGGTTATCGAAGTTGCCATTGAGCCAAAGACCAAGAGCGACCAAGACAAACTTGGTGTTGCGATTCAGCGCTTGTCAGATGAAGATCCAACTTTCCGCGTGCACACTGACGAAGAAACTGGCCAGACCATCATTGCCGGAATGGGCGAACTTCACTTGGAAATTCTTGTAGATCGCATGAAGCGCGAATTCAATGTTGAGGCAAACGTTGGTAAGCCACAGGTTGCTTACCGCGAAACAATCACAAAGAACGTAGATCGCATCGATTACACCCACAAGAAGCAAACTGGTGGTTCCGGACAGTTCGCCAAGGTTCAAATTGCAATTGGTCCAAACAAGCCAATTGATGGCGACGAAACTGCCAACGGTGGTTACGTATTCATCAATAAAGTCACTGGTGGACGTATCCCACGCGAATACATTCCGTCCGTTGATGCTGGTTGCCAAGATGCTATGGAAAATGGCGTTCTTGCTGGCTACCCAATGGTTGATGTGCAGGTCACACTTCTTGATGGCGCGTACCACGATGTTGACTCTTCCGAACTTGCTTTCAAACTTGCTGGTACTCAGGCATTCAAGGAAGGCGTTCGCAGCGCCGGCCCAGTAATTCTTGAACCACTAATGAGCGTCGAAGTCACCACCCCAGAAGACTTCATGGGTGATGTAATCGGCGACCTTAATTCTCGGCGCGGACAGATTCAGGCTATGGATGAGCGTTTTGGCTCACGCGTAGTCAAGGCTCTGGTTCCGTTGTCGGAAATGTTCGGCTATGTGGGAGATCTTCGTAGTCGTACTCAAGGACGTGCTAGCTACTCCATGGAGTTCGCGCAGTACGCCCAAGTCCCAGCCAGCGTTCAGAGCGAAATTGTCTCGAAAGCTCGGGGCGAGTAACGGCCCACAGGCCAAGAAACCAACCTGTTGAGATGAAAGTCATCTCAACAGTCAGCACAAGGATCCAGGAGGACCCAAAGTGGCAAAGGCGAAGTTCGAGCGGACGAAACCGCACGTAAACATCGGCACCATCGGTCACATTGACCACGGCAAGACCACGCTGACTGCTGCCATCACTAAGGTGCTGCACGATGCTTTCCCTGATGTAAACCCATTCACGCCATTCGACATGATCGATAAGGCACCTGAAGAGCGTCAACGCGGTATCACGATTTCGATCGCCCACGTTGAGTACCAGACAGAAGTGCGTCACTATGCGCACGTTGACTGCCCGGGCCACGCGGACTACATCAAGAACATGATCACTGGCGCGGCACAGATGGACGGTGCAATTCTTGTAGTTGCAGCGACTGACGGCCCAATGCCTCAGACCAAGGAACACGTACTACTTGCTCGTCAGGTTGGCGTTCCTGCAATCGTTGTTGCCCTTAATAAGTGCGACATGGTTGATGACGAAGAACTTATTGAACTCGTAGAAATGGAAGTTCGTGAACTTCTAAGTGCTTACGAATTCCCAGGCGATGACATTCCAGTTGTTCGCGTAGCTGCATTCCCAGCACTTCAGGGTGATGCTAAGTGGGGACAGTCAGTTCTTGACCTAATGCAGGCCGTTGATGATTACATCCCAACACCAGCCCGCGATACCGAAAAGCCATTCCTTATGCCAGTTGAAGACGTTTTCACAATCACAGGTCGTGGAACCGTTGTTACTGGTCGTATCGAACAGGGCATCGTAAAGGTCAACGAAGAAGTTGAAATCGTAGGTATTCGTCCAGATGTACAGAAGACAACCGTCACTGGTGTTGAAATGTTCCGCAAACTTCTTGATGAAGGTCGCGCTGGCGAAAACGTAGGACTACTTCTTCGTGGAACAAAGCGTGAAGACATTGAGCGTGGACAAGTTGTATGTCGTCCAGGTTCAGTAAACCCTCACACTGACTTCGAAGCTAACGTTTACATCCTTTCCAAGGATGAAGGCGGCCGTCACACACCATTCTTCGACAACTACCGTCCACAGTTCTACTTCCGTACCACGGACGTAACTGGCGTAGTAACGCTTCCAAGCGGAACCGAAATGGTTATGCCTGGCGATAACACTGAAATGACCATTGCGTTAATTCAGTCAATCGCTATGGACGAAGGTCTGCGTTTCGCAATCCGCGAAGGTGGTCGCACAGTCGGCGCCGGTCGCGTAACCAAGATCATCAAGTAATTAATTAATTGATCTAGCAAGACATCTGTTTGCGTTAGCAGGTGGTCCGAAAGGGCCACCTGCTACCAAATGAAAAAAATTAAGACCCCTTATTGGCAGTATCTAGAAGAAAAGGATGGTCAAGCCACATGGCTGGACAAAAGATCCGAATTAGGCTCAAGGCCTACGATCACGAGGTCATTGACTCTTCAGCGCGCAAAATTGTTGAAGTTGTTCTACCTACTGGTGCGAAAGTCGCCGGTCCCGTGCCGCTGCCAACTGAGAAGAACATTTACTGTGTCATCCGGTCGCCGCACAAGTACAAAGACTCGCGCGAGCACTTCGAGATGCGCACCCACAAACGACTTATCGACATCATCGATCCAACACCAAAGACAGTCGATTCGCTTATGCGTCTTGACTTGCCAGCCGGTGTTGACATTGAGATCAAGCTGTAGGGATTAGAACAACATGGCTATCAACAAAAAGGGCATTCTGGGCGAAAAGCTCGGCATGACTCAGGTATGGGACGAGAACAACCGCGTTGTTCCCGTGACCGTTGTAAAGGCAGGACCCTGTGTTGTTACACAAATTCGCACTCCTGAAAACGACGGCTACTCCGGTGTACAAATTGCTTTCGGACAAATTGATCCGCGCAAGGTAACCCAGCCAATGCTTGGGCACTTTGCAAAAGCTGGCGTGACACCGCGTCGTCATCTTCTTGAACTTCGCTTCGATGATGCATCTGCTTACACACTTGGCCAAGAAATGGGAGCTGACACTTTTGAAGTAGGCAGCAACATTGATATCACTGGCGTAACAAAAGGTAAAGGTTTTGCTGGAGTTATGAAGCGCCACGGTTTCCATGGCGTTAGCTCATCTCACGGTGCACATAAAAACCACCGCAAGCCAGGTTCGATTGGCGCTTGCGCGACACCGGGTCGAGTATTCAAAGGTGTTCGTATGGCAGGGCGCATGGGTGGCGTAACCCAAACAACCCAGAACCTAAAAGTTCATGCAGTTGATATGGAAAAAGGTTTGATCCTAGTTAAGGGCGCAATTCCTGGCCCAGCAGGTTCAGTAGTACTTCTTCGTTCCGCTGCGAAGGGAGCATAACGTCATGACTTCAGTAGCAATCAAAACTCCAGAAGGTAAAGCTGCCGGAACTGTAGAACTTCCAGCCGAAATCTTTGACGTGCAGACAAACATTGCACTGCTTCACCAGGTAGTAGTTGCCCAACTTGCAGCTGCTCGCCAAGGTACGCATTCAACAAAGCGTCGCGGCGAAGTAAGTGGTTCAGGCAGGAAGCCTTTCAAGCAAAAGGGAACTGGTCGTGCCCGTCAGGGTTCGATCCGTGCACCTCAGTACCGCGGTGGTGGAATCACTCATGGACCACACCCACGCGATTACGATCAGCGCACTCCCAAGAAAATGAAGGCTGCTGCGCTGCGCGGTGCACTTTCTGATCGTGCGCGTAATGGAAACATTCACGTGCTTTCTTCGGTTGTTGAAGGCGACGCCCCATCAACTAAGCAAGCACTTGCTGCGATCACTTCGGTTTCAACTGCAAAAAACATTTTGGTAGTTGTGGATCGTACTGATTTCGTAAGTTGGAAGAGCCTACGCAACGTAGACGCAGTTCACTTACTTGCTGTTGATCAACTAAACACCTACGACGTGCTCAAGTCCGATGATGTTGTCTTTACAAAGGCAGCACTTGAAGTATTTGTAGCTGGTCCAGCCCGCGGCAAGTCTGCAAAAGCTGTCGCTGGCTCAAGTGAAGTAGAGGCATAAGTCATGGCAACTATCGCAGACCCACGCGACATTCTTATCTCGCCAGTTATCTCTGAAAAGAGTTACAAGTTGCTCGATGAGAACAAGTACACATTCGTCGTGCGCCCTGATGCTAACAAGACCCAAATCAAGATTGCGGTTGCGGAAGTATTCAAAGTTAAGGTGACCGGCGTGAACATTATCAATCGTCGTGGCAAGACAGTTCGCACACGTTCGGGTCTTGGCAAGCGTGCCGATACCAAGCGTGCGATCGTAACTGTTGCTGCTGGCGACCGTATCGACATCTTTGGTGGTCCGGTTTCTTAACCGGACAAGAATAGGACAGGGAAACTCAAATGGGAATCCGTAAGTACAAGCCGACTACTCCGGGCCGTCGTGGCTCAAGTGTTGCCGACTTCGTAGAAATCACACGTTCAACGCCAGAGAAGTCATTGGTTCGCCCGCTTCACAGCAAGGGTGGCCGTAACAACGCTGGCCGCGTAACTGCTCGTCACCAAGGTGGCGGTCACAAGCGCGCCTACCGACTTATTGATTTCCGTCGCAATGACAAAGATGGTGTACCAGCAAAGGTTGCACACATCGAATACGATCCAAACCGCACTGCTCGGATTGCACTTTTGCATTACGCGGATGGCGAGAAGCGTTACATCATTGCGCCAAACAAACTTAAGCAAGGCGATCGTATTGAAACTGGTCCAGCTGCTGACATTAAGCCTGGTAACAACTTGCCACTTCGCAACATTCCAGTTGGTACCGTGATTCACGCAATTGAACTTCGCCCAGGTGGTGGAGCAAAGATTGCGCGTTCCGCAGGAACTAGCGTTCAGCTTGTTGCTAAAGACGGTCCATACGCACAACTTCGTAT
>DJBM01000126.1:7632-18762 GCA_002430405.1 Actinobacteria bacterium UBA5976 | reverse complement strand
GCACAACTTCGTATGCCATCTGGCGAAATCCGCAACGTTGATGCGCGCTGCCGCGCGACCATTGGCGAAGTTGGTAACGCCGAACAATCCAACATCAACTGGGGTAAGGCCGGGCGTATGCGCTGGAAAGGCAAGCGCCCAACTGTCCGTGGTGTTGCTATGAACCCTGTCGATCACCCACATGGTGGTGGTGAAGGTAAGACTTCCGGTGGACGTCACCCAGTGAATCCAAACGGTAAAGCAGAAGGTCGTACCCGAAGTGCCAATAAGGCCAGCGACAAGATGATCGTCCGCCGCCGCAAGACCGGCAAGAAGCGCTAGGAGTTATTGATATGCCACGTAGCCTGAAAAAAGGTCCATTCATTGACGGACACCTTCTCAAGAAGGTTGATGCTCAAAATGAAAAGGGAACCAAGAACGTGATCAAAACCTGGTCACGCCGATCCGTAATTTCTCCAGTAATGCTCGGCCACACTTTGGCCGTACATGACGGACGCAAGCATGTTCCAGTTTTCGTAACTGAAGACATGGTTGGCCACAAGCTCGGTGAATTCGCACCAACACGTACCTTCAAGGGTCACGTGAAGGACGATCGCAAAGCAAAGCGTAAGTAGGGACAGTGATGGAAGCTTTAACAACTAACTCGGCGCGGGCGCAAGCTCGCTTCGTACGCGTAACTCCGCAGAAGGCTCGTCGAGTAATCGACATGATCCGTGGCATGAACGCGCAAGAAGCACAGACACTACTTCGCTTTGCGCCGCAAGCTGCAAGTGAACCAATTGGCAAAGTTGTTGGCAGTGCGATTGCTAACGCAACAAACAACTACAACTTGGATCCACGCACACTTGTAATCACTCAGGCCTTTATTGACGAAGGTCCAACAATGAAGCGTTTTCGTCCACGTGCGCAGGGTCGGGCAAGCCAGATCTTGAAGCGCACTAGCCACATCACTGTAGTCGTTGAGTCCGTTGACTCCCAGAAGAAGGGATAGTCCTAATGGGTCAGAAAATTAATCCGTATGGCTTCCGCCTCGGCATCACAACTGATTACCGCTCAAAGTGGTTTGCAGATTCATCGAAAGTTGGCGAGCGCTACCGCGACTACGTTGCCGAAGATGTAAAAATTCGCAAGTTGATGACTGAAGGCATGGAACGCGCTGGAATAGCTCGGGTTGAAATTGAACGAACTCGTGATCGAGTTCGCGTCGATATTCACACAGCCCGTCCGGGAATTGTTATTGGTCGTCGTGGCCAAGAGGCAGACATCATTCGCACCAAGCTAGAAAACTTAACTGGCAAGCAAGTGCAGCTAAACGTTTTGGAAGTAAAGCATCCAGAAATCGAAGCACAACTTGTTGCGCAAGGTGTTGCAGAGCAACTTTCAAGTCGCGTTTCGTTTCGACGTGCGATGAAGAAGGCTATGCAGTCAGCACTTAAGGGTGGCGCAAAGGGAATTCGAATTCAGGTTTCCGGTCGTCTTGGTGGCGCTGAAATGTCACGTCGGGAGTTCTACCGCGAAGGTCGTGTGCCATTGCACACACTTCGGGCAGACATTGATTACGGTTTCTACGAAGCTCGCACAACTTTTGGTCGCATCGGCGTAAAGGTATGGATTTACAAGGGCGACGCTCTTGGAACCCGCAGCGAACGCGAACAGGCAGCAGCTGCTGCGCGCGCTCGTCCGGCTAGCCGACCAGCAACTCGCACACCGCGCACTGGCGGGGCAACTGAAGCTCCAGTAACGCAAGCACCCGCAGCTGTTGCAGTAGCCGAAGCTCCTGTCGTAGTAGAAGGAGCATAAGCATGTTAATTCCGCGTCGCGTTAAGCACCGTAAGCAGCATCACCCAGATCGCCACGGCGCATCAAAGGGTGGTAACGCAGTAACTTTTGGCCAGTGGGGTCTGCAGGCAATGGAGCCGGCATACGTTACTAACCGTCAAATCGAGTCGGCTCGTATTGCAATGACTCGTCACATTCGTCGTGGTGGAAAAGTTTGGATCAACATATATCCGGATCGCCCTATCACTAAGAAGCCTGCTGAAACTCGAATGGGTTCTGGTAAAGGTTCACCTGAATGGTGGGTAGCAAACGTCAAGCCAGGTCGAATCATGTTTGAAATTGCTTTCCCTAGCGAGAAGGTCGCGCACGAAGCACTTACTCGCGCAATGCATAAATTGCCAATGAAGTGCCGCATCGTTGCGCGCGAGGAGATCTAATGCCTATTAAAAACACAGCTGACTTACGCGGTCTTGCCAATGATGAATTGATTTCAAAATTGCGCGAAGCCAAAGAAGAACTATTTAACCTACGATTCCAGTCTGCCACCGGTCAGCTGGAGAGCCATGGCCGTCTGCCTGCAGTCCGCAAGGAAATTGCACGCGTGTACACCGTGATGCGGGAACGCGAATTAGGTATCACTCCGGTTGAAAACAATGAGGGTGCAGCATGAGCGACGTAGAGCGCGGCGACCGCAAGGTTCGTGAAGGTTTAGTTGTTAGCGACAAGATGAATAAGACAATTGTCGTTGCAGTTGAAGATCGCTTTAAGCATCCGCTTTATGGCAAGGTTGTGCGTCGCACAAACAAGCTAAAAGCACATGACGAGAACAATGCCGCTGGCATTGGTGATCGTGTTCTGTTGATGGAGACTCGACCACTCAGCGCTACAAAGCGCTGGCGCATGGTTGAGATCCTCGAGAAAGCTAAGTAAGGGTAGGGATCAAAAGTGATTCAACAAGAGTCTCGACTAAGAGTCGCTGACAACACAGGTGCCAAGGAAATCTTGGTTATCCGTGTTCTCGGTGGTTCCGGCCGTCGTTATGCAGGTATTGGCGATGTTGTCGTCGGTACGGTCAAGGACGCTATCCCTGGTGGCAACGTCAAAAAAGGCGACGTCATCAAGGCGGTAATCGTGCGCACCAAAAAGGAGCGCCGCCGTCCAGATGGTTCCTACATTCGCTTCGATGAGAACGCCGCAGTCATTCTTAAGGCTGATGGCGAACCTCGTGGCACTCGTATCTTTGGACCAGTTGGTCGTGAACTTCGCGATAAGAAGTTCATGAAAATTATTTCGCTTGCACCGGAGGTTTTGTAATGAAAATCAAAACAGGTGATGAAGTATTGGTAATCGCTGGCAAAGACAAGGGTTCCAAGGGAACCGTCCTTGCAGTATTTGAAGAGCGCAACAAAGTTATCGTCGAGGGCGTTAATCGCATGAAGCGTCACGTTCGTAAAGAACAGACAACTCGTGGCGTGGTCGTTGGCGGCATCGAAACTATTGAAGCTCCAATTCATGTTTCAAATGTTCAGCTTCTCGTAGATGGAAAGCCATCTAAAGTTGGCGCCCGTCGCGACACAGTAACTAAGACTCGTACCGACGGCACAACTTACGAAGGCTCCCGCGGCGTTCGTGTTGCCCGTGCAACTGGAAAGGACATCTAATGGCTACTGATGTCAAAGTATCGCCTCGCTTAAAGACGACTTACCGTGAGGAAATTGTTCCTGCGCTCAAGTCCGAATTTTCCTTCGCTAACGCTATGCAAGTTCCTGGTCTGACAAAGATCGTTGTGAACATGGGTGTTGGCGAAGCAGCGCGTGACTCAAAATTGATCGAAGGCGCAATCCGCGATCTCACTGCGATCACAGGTCAAAAGCCACAGGTCACCAAAGCCCGCCTATCTATTGCGCAGTTCAAACTGCGTGAAGGCATGCCAATTGGTGCGCACGTCACACTTCGTGGCGATCGCATGTGGGAATTCCTAGATCGTTTGCTGACACTGGCTCTGCCACGTATCCGCGACTTCCGTGGTCTATCACCAAAGCAGTTTGATGGAAATGGTAACTACACCTTCGGTCTAACCGAGCAAGTTATGTTCCACGAAATCAATCCAGACTCAGTAGATCGTCAGCGTGGTATGGATATCACACTGGTTACAACTGCTGCTAACGATGCTGAAGGCCGGGCGCTACTTAAGCTCCTGGGCTTCCCATTCAAGGAGGCTTAAGTCATGGCGAAAACCGGTCTTAGGAATAAAGCTAACGAAACCCCGAAGTTCAAAGTTCGTGGTTACACCCGTTGCCAGCGTTGCGGGCGGCCACATTCGGTTTACCGTAAGTTCGGCCTTTGCCGAATTTGTTTCCGTGAAATGGCACATGCCGGCGAACTTCCAGGTATCACCAAGAGTTCTTGGTAACAACAACAACGACGTAGGTCCTTATGGATACCGCGTCGAGAAGGGCGATAAGCCAATGACGATGACAGACCCAATTGCAGACATGCTAACGCGTGTTCGCAATGCAAACTCGGCTCACCATGAGTCCGTGTCAATGCCGCATTCCAAAATGAAAGAGCACATTGCTGAAATCCTCAAGCGTGAGGGTTACATCGGCAGCTTTGACATAACTGATGCACAAGTTGGCAAAACACTTAACATCAACTTGAAGTATGGACCAAACCGGGAGCGGTCAATGGCTGGAGTTCGTCGAGTATCAAAGCCCGGCCTTCGCGTTTACGCAAAGAACACTGCGCTACCTCGCGTTCTTGGTGGACTTGGAATTGCAATCATCTCAACTTCAACTGGACTTTTAACTGACAAGCAGTGCGCACAGAAGGGCGTAGGTGGAGAAGTTCTCGCCTACGTCTGGTAAGAGGAGCCTGACATGTCACGTATCGGTCGTATGCCAATCACCATTCCAAGTGGTGTTGAAGTAACTATTGACGGTTCAAACGTCACTGTAAAGGGACCAAAAGGTTCACTTTCTCATGTTGTTGTCGAGCCAATCACTGTTGCGCGCGAAGAAGATGGACAACTTGCTGTTACCCGTCCAAATGACGAGCGCGAAAGCCGTGCCCGTCATGGCCTGACTCGCACTTTGATTTCTAACATGGTTGTTGGAGTAACTCAGGGCTATTCAAAGACTCTGGAAATCACAGGTACTGGTTACCGTGTGGCTGCCCAAGGTGACACTTTGGAATTTGCACTTGGTTTTTCCCATCCAGTGAAGGTAACTGCCCCAGCAGGAATTACTTTCACAGTTGAGACCCCAACAAAATTGCATGTATCAGGTATCGATAAGCAGCAAGTTGGCGAAGTATCCGCAAACTTGCGCAAGCTTCGTAAGCCAGATCCATACAAGGCAAAAGGTATCCGTTATTCAGACGAAGTTATTCGTCGCAAGGCTGGAAAGGCTGGCAAGAAGTAATCATGTCTGTCGTAGCCAAATTAGGTTCAGGTAACAAGAAGGCGGTAGCGCGCAAGCGTCGCCACACTCGTGTTCGCAAGAAGCTTTCGGGAACAACTGCGCGTCCACGCATGGTAGTTAACCGTTCCGCTCGTCACATTTCAGTCCAGGTAGTTGACGATGTTGCAGGTCACACACTTGCATACGCATCAACAATGGAAAAGACCTTGAAGAGCAATGCTGACGACAAGAGTGCAAAGGCCCGTGAGGTCGGAAAACTTGTTGCAGAACGTGCCAAGCAAGCCGGAATTTCAACAGTCGTATTTGATCGTGGTGGCAATAAGTACCACGGCCGAATTGCGGCACTAGCTGATGGCGCCCGCGAGGGCGGCCTCGATTTCTAAGTCACGAAGGAAGTAGGAAAAGTAATTATGGCTGCTAACCAACGTGGTGGTGAAACTCGCGAGGGCGGTACTAACGATCGTCGCGAACGTCGTGATCGTAATGATCGCTCACAGGCACCTGTCGAAAAGAGTGCATTCGTAGAGCGTGTTGTTGCTATCAACCGTGTTTCGAAAGTTGTTAAGGGTGGTCGTCGCTTTAGCTTCACCGCTCTAGTTGTTGTCGGTGACGGCGATGGTCGAGTAGGCGTGGGTTACGGCAAGGCAAAAGAAGTGCCTGCCGCCATCGCTAAAGGTGTTGAGGAAGCAAAGAAGAATTTCTTCGTTGTGCCGCGCATCCAAAAGACAATCCCACATCCAGTTAAGGGTGAAGCTGCAGCAGGCGTTGTAATGCTTCGTCCAGCCGCTCCAGGTACCGGCGTTATCGCAGGTGGACCAGTGCGCGCGGTACTTGAATGTGCTGGAATTGCTGATGTACTTTCCAAGTCACTTGGATCTGACAATGCGATCAACATCGTGCATGCAACTGTTGCAGCACTGAAAATGCTTGAGCGCCCAGAACAAGTTGCGGCTCGCCGCGGTCTGCCACTTGACCAAGTGGCGCCAGCTGCGCTACTTCGCGCGAACGCAGAGAAGGTTGGTGCGTAATGGCAAAATTCAAAGTAACTCAGTTGAGGTCTGGTATTGGCGGCAAGCAAAATCAGCGCGACACTTTGCGCTCACTTGGCTTAAAGCGAATCGGTGACACTGTTATTAAAGAAGATCGTCCAGAAATTCGTGGCATGGTTAACACCGTTCGCCACTTGGTAAGTGTTGAGGAGGTTAAGTAACCATGACGCTTAAGATTCATCATCTTCGCCCGGCTCCGGGTAGTAAGACTGCTAAAACACGCGTTGGCCGTGGTGAAGGTAGCAAGGGTAAGACAGCAGGTCGCGGCACTAAAGGTACTAAGGCGCGCTACCAAGTTCCGGTTCGTTTTGAAGGTGGCCAGATGCCACTTCATATGCGTACGCCAAAGTTGAAGGGCTTTAAAAACCCATTCGGCACGGAATACCAAGTTGTTAACGTCGCACAGATCAATGCACTGTTTCCAAAAGGTGGCGACGTATCAATTACTGACCTGGTAAATGCTGGCGCAGTTCGCAAAGGCGAACTTGTAAAAGTTCTAGGTCAAGGAGAAATTTCCATTTCGGTTAAAGTAACCGCTAATGCGTTCTCGGAATCAGCTAAGGCAAAGATTGCTGCAGCTGGTGGTTCTGCAAACCAAGTCTGAATAATTTGATTTCGGCAGTTGTATGAGACTGCCGAAATCAAATTTTCGGAAGAAAACAACCCAAGGAGTCGAAAATGCTAAGTGCATTCGCAGCGGCGTTTCGTACCCCGGACTTGCGCCGTAAATTATTATTCACTCTTGGCATTATTGGTATTTTTCGAATGGGTTCGGTCATTCCTGCGCCAGGCGTGAGTTACACAGCGGTGCAAACTTGTGTTGATTCAGTTCAAGATAATTCGATTTACGGCCTGATTAACTTATTCAGCGGTGGCGCCTTGTTGCAGCTTTCGATTTTTGCACTCGGCATCATGCCGTACATCACTGCAAGCATCATTATTCAGTTATTAACCGTGGTAATTCCGCGACTGGAGTCCTTGAAGAAGGAAGGCCAGGCAGGTCAAGCTCGCATTACCCAGTTCACCCGGTACCTAACTGTTGGCCTGGCAATTCTGCAATCCACAACAATCATTACTTTGGCCCGTACTCCTGGTCGATTGTTCCAAGGCTGCAACGAGCAGCTGCTTCCTAATCAATCAATCCAAATGTTGCTGACCATAGTTGTTGTTATGACTGCCGGAGCCTCGCTAATTTTCTGGCTGGGCGAATTAATTACAGATCGTGGCGTTGGTAACGGTATGTCGATTTTGATTTTCTCCTCGATTATTTCGAGATTCCCAGATCAGTTAACATCAATTTTTAGGGTAGATGGTTCCCTCAAGTTCATTTTGGTGATTTTGATCATTTGCATAACTATTGCCGGTGTGGTTTTTGTTGAGCAAGCACAACGACGAATTCCAGTTCAGTACGCCAAGCGCCAAGTTGGTCGTAAGTCCTACGGCGGTACTTCAACTTACTTGCCGATAAAAGTGAATCAAGCTGGTGTTATTCCAGTTATCTTTGCCTCGTCGATGCTTTACTTGCCTTCGCTAATTGTGCAATTAACTGGGTCGCAAGCAGGTTGGGCGCAATGGGTTGCTACTTACATGGATCCAGGTCGCTCTGGTTACTTGACGCTTAACTTTTTACTCATTATGTTTTTCGCTTATTTCTATGTCTCCATTACGTTTAATCCCGAGGAAACTGCCGACAATATGAAGCAATACGGTGGCTTCATTCCTGGGATCCGAGCAGGTAAGCCAACTGCCGAATATTTGGCTTACGTCCTAAATCGCATCACACTACCTGGCTCGCTCTACTTAGCAACAATTGCCACACTGCCTTACTTGGCATTTGCAGCCCTTGGGGTTGGCAGCAGATTCGCTTTTGGTGGGACAAGTATTTTGATCATTGTGGGCGTAGGTTTGGACACTGTGAAGCAAATCGAAAGCCAACTGCAGCAACGTAATTACGAAGGTTTCTTGAAATAATGCGGTTGCTCATTATGGGGCCACCAGGTGCTGGCAAAGGTACTCAAGCGGAAATGATCTGCTCCGAGTTTGGGGTCACTCACATCTCAACTGGAGATCTATTTCGGTTGAATTTGGCGCAAGGAACCGCACTTGGCCAAGAAGCGAAAAAGTACATGGACGCTGGCGAGTATGTACCTGATTCAGTAACTAACGGTATGGTCCGCGCCCGATTAAAAGATGCAGACGTTGCAGCCGGATTTTTATTAGATGGCTATCCACGCACGGTTGCGCAAGTCGCTGAACTAGATGGCATGCTCGGCGCAACCCCGCTAGATCGAGTATTGGAACTTACCGCCGACACCGAAGAAGTAGTCAAGCGACTTATTGTTCGCGCCAAAGATCAAGGTCGCAGCGATGACACCGCGGAAGTGATCCGGAGGCGCTTAGAGCTTTATGCAGAACAAACGGAGCCGTTGACAGCGCTTTACAAATCTCGTGGCTTATTGGTTCAAGTAGATGGACTTGGATCTGTTGCGGAAGTCACTGCTCGAATTTCTGACGCGCTAAAAAGTTAGTTTCACCAAATGCTTGGCCGCAAAAGTAAATTTGAAATAAAGTCTTTAGATCAAATTTTTTTAATGCGCAAGGCAGGCTTAGTTGTTGCCGATGTTTTGGCTCGCATGCAACTTGAAGCTGGTCCCGGCGTAACAACATTGCAACTAGATAAAATAGCGCGCGAGATGTTAACCGCGGCAGGCGCACAATCTTCGTTCCTTGGATACTTTGGTTATCCTGCAGTTATTTGCTCATCATTAAATGATGAAGTGGTGCATTCAATTCCAAATGAAGTTGCATTACAGGATGGCGACATTCTGTCCGTTGATTTCGGCGCAATTGTGGATGGCTGGAATGGTGATGCAGCAGTAACGATTGAAATTGGAACACCTGAGCCTGAGCAAACAGCTCTTAGTAACGCAACGCGCGAATCAATGTGGGCGGGCTTAGCAAAGGCAGTTGCAGGAAATCGATTATCTGACATTAGTCACGCGATCGAGATGGTTATTCGCAACGCAGGCAACTACGGAATTTTGGAAGATTACGGTGGCCATGGAATTGGAACAAAGATGCACATGGATCCTCTCATTCGTAATTATGGTGCGCCAGGACACGGACCAGAATTAATTCCTGGCATGGCACTCGCTATTGAACCAATGGCCACGCTTGGATCAAAACATGTGCGAACTCTTGACGACCAATGGACGGTTGTAACTACAGATGGTTCCCGCGCTGCGCACTGGGAGCACACAGTTGCAATCACCTCAGAGGGGCCCTGGGTTTTAACCGCTCATGATGGGGGAGCGCAGTACTTTGCGGCCCATGGAATCCCTAGTCCGGCGGCTAAATACGCCATCTAATAAGCAAAAAAACAAGATTTTAAGAAAACTTGCGCCCAGAGTTGCAAAAACCCCTATTTCAATGGGGGCTCACTCCCAGGATTTCATGTTTTGCAGGGTATTGCCGTAACATCAGTCCTCGGTCCTAAAGTACATTCCTTAGGCCGCTTCCAAAGGAGAGTCAGTACTTTTATGGCCAAAAAAGACGGCGCCATCGAGATCGAGGGCACCATCACCGAGGCACTACCGAACGCAATGTTTCGGGTAGAACTCGAAAATGGCCACAAGGTTCTAGCTCACATCTCCGGCAAGATGCGTATGCACTACATCCGTATTTTGCCAGATGACAAGGTTGTCGTGGAGTTATCTCCATACGATCTAACCCGCGGACGAATTGTTTATCGTTACAAGTGATCAGGATATGAAAAGTGAAGGTTAATCCCTCAGTTAAGCCAATGTGCGACAAGTGCAAAGTCATTCGTCGCCATGGAAAAGTAATGGTGATTTGCGAAAATCCCCGTCACAAGCAGCGTCAAGGCTAATAACTCAACACACCACCAGCAGGATCGAGATTCCGTCTTGGACGGAGGACTCCTCGGGGAGAGGCCCGAGCACAGATTCTGCTCCACACCTCTCACAGCACCAGGAGAAATGACATGGCACGTCTTGCCGGAGTCGATATTCCCCGCGACAAGCGGGTCGAAATCGCCCTTACCTACATCTATGGAGTCGGTCGCACCCGCTCGAAGCAATCGCTAGAGGCCACCGGGATCGACCCCAGCATTCGCGTCAAAGATTTGACCGATGACCAGCTGTTGAAGCTGCGNNTCATGGTCATTTGCGAAAACCCACGCCATAAACAGCGTCAGGGCTAGATAGACCCAAATAAGACGATCACCCGATCCCGAATGAACGCGTGCGTGAATTCGGAACGACACCCTCAGGTGTGTAAAGGCTGAGGACCTTGTCAGGCGGCAAGGAATGGTGAACGTGCGAGACCTTTACCGAGAACAGAAATGAGTAACGCCTGATGGCACGCCTTGTTGGTGTCGACCTCCCGCGCGAGAAGCGTCTAGAGATCGCCCTTACATATATCTTTGGCATTGGCCGTACCCGCGCGGATGAAATCCTTGCGGCAACCGGTATCAGTCCAGATCTTCGCGTTAAGGACCTAACGGATGAGCAATTAATTCCGTTACGCGAATTCATCGAAGCCAACTTCAAAATTGAAGGTGACCTTCGTCGCGAGGTACAAGCCGATATTCGTCGCAAGATTGAAATCGGTTCGTACCAAGGAATCCGTCATCGTCGTGGCATGCCTGTCCGTGGACAGCGCACCCACACCAACGCCCGTACCCGTAAAGGTCCGAAGAAGACCGTGGCTGGAAAGAAGAAAGTAGCTAAGTAGCTACCGACCTCTTCCCATCTGAGAATTAAGGAAACCAATGCCTCCAAAGAAAGCCACTGCGGCCGGTGCTAAAAAGATCCGTCGCAAGGAAAAGAAGAATATTGCAATAGGCCAGGCCTATATCA
>DJBM01000126.1:1875-7456 GCA_002430405.1 Actinobacteria bacterium UBA5976 | reverse complement strand
ACCCCCTTCGCCGCACAGATGGCTGCTGAAGCTGCTGCAAAGCGCGCAATGGAACACGGTATGAAGAAAGTCGATGTTTTTGTAAAAGGCCCAGGCTCCGGTCGCGAAACTGCGATTCGTTCCCTGCAAGCCTCTGGTCTTGAAGTTGGAACAATTCAAGACATGACCCCTGTCCCTCATAACGGATGCCGCCCGTCCAAGCGTCGCCGCGTCTGATACGAAGAAATTAGGAGACAAAACTCATGGCTCGTTATACCGGTCCCGATTGCAAGCGTTGCCGTCGTGAAAAAACAAAATTATTCCTCAAGGGTTCAAAGTGTGATTCACCAAAGTGCCCAATGGAATCTCGTCCTTACCCGCCAGGCCAGCATGGTCGCGGTCGTGCGAAGGAATCTGAATACTTATTACAGATGCGTGAGAAGCAGAAAACTGCTCGTATTTACGGTGTGCTAGAAAAGCAGTTCCGTGGTTACTACGAAGAAGCTAGCCGTAAGCACGGCAAGACTGGTGAAAACCTGCTTCGTATTCTGGAATCCCGTTTGGACAATGTTGTCTTCCGCGCCGGCTTTGCAAAGAGTCGCGACATGGGACGCCAGCTTGTTCGTCACGGACACATCGTTGTTAACGGCCAGAAGGTAGACATTCCTTCGTTTCGCGTTAGCCCAAATGATGTTATTGAAGTTCGCAAATCTTCCCTTGAGATGACCCCATTCCAGGTCGCTTATGCGGAAATTGGCGAACGCACCGTACCTGCCTGGCTAGAAGTTATCCCAGCTGGCATGCGTATCCTGGTCCATTCCCTTCCTGCACGTGAGGTCATTGACACTCAGGTTCAGGAACAGTTGATCGTTGAACTTTACTCCAAGTAATTAACATCCCCATAAAAGTGCGACTTCAAATTGTGGCTGTCGCCGAAAGGAAATAACTGTGCTGATCTCAGTCCGCCCAGAACTAAAAGAAGAAGTACTATCCGAAACTCGCTCGCGCTTTGTGCTTGCACCGCTCGAGCCAGGTTTTGGTTACACACTAGGTAACTCACTACGCCGCACCCTGCTGTCATCTATTCCAGGTGCTGCAATCACAAGCATCAAGCTTGAAGGCATCCTGCACGAATTCACTACCATCGAAGGCGTTAAGGAAGACATCACTGAAGTCATCCTGAACCTTAAGAACTTGGTTGTGTCTTCGCAGTTTGATGAACCAGTAACTATGTACTTACGCAAGCAGGGCCCAGGCCCAGTAACAGCTGCTGACATTGCGCCGCCAGCTGGCGTTGAAATCTTCAATCCAGAATTATTCCTAGCTACCCTTAACGGCAAGGGCAAGTTAGACATGGAAATCGTTGTTGAACAAGGTCGCGGTTATATCTCGGCAGCGAACAACAAGGCCAGTGGCGGCGAAATTGGCCGAATTCCAATTGACTCAATTTACTCACCAGTGCTTAAGGTCACTTACAAGGTGGAAGCAACTCGCGTTGAACAGCGCACTGACTTCGACTCACTTGTAATAGATGTGGAAACTAAGGGCTCAATTGTGCCGCGCGATGCAATCGCATCTGCCGGAGCAACACTTGTTGAACTCTTTGGTCTTGCGCGGGAACTTAACGTTGAAGCTGAAGGTATCGAAATTGGACCATCAGTAACAGACCAGTTCGCAGCCGAGCAACTAAGCATGCCAGTTGAAGCACTTGACTTAACTGTTCGTTCTTACAACTGCCTAAAGCGTGAAGGTATCCACACTGTTGGAGAACTAATCACTCGCTCCGAGGCTGACTTGATGGACATCCGCAACTTTGGCGCGAAGTCGATTGACGAAGTTAAGGACAAGTTGATCTCGATGGGAATCGCACTTAAGGATTCACCGCCAGGATTTGATCCAAGTCAGTATGCCTCAGCATTTGATGATGATTACAACGAAGACGATGAAGAAGCATTCGTACCAGCAGGTTCTTATGCAACTTTCCAGTCCGAAGCACCAGCAGCAGCTGATGATGCAGCAGCAGATGACGACCAGAGTTTCGCTGAGGATGAGCAGCTCTAACGAGCACTCATCCCAGCAACTAATTGACAGGAGAGAAACATGCCACAGCCATCCAAGGGTAAGCGAATGGGCGGAAGTCCAGCTCACGAACGCCTAATTCTGGCTAACCTCGCAACTGCGTTGTTCGAGCATGGTCGCATCACAACGACTGAAGCGCGTGCCCGCCGGTTGCGCCCAGTTGCTGAGCGATTGATCACAATCTCGAAGAAGGGCGATCTTCATGCTCGTCGTCGAGTGCTAACTGTTATCCGCAATAAGGATGTTGTACACACTCTTTTTGCAGAGATTGGTCCACGCTTTCAAAATCGTGAAGGTGGTTACACCCGCATCGTAAAGATTGGTCCGCGCAAGGGAGATAACGCCCCAATGGCAGTTATTGAACTTGTCGAAGAACTTGACGCCGCTCGCGCTGCTGAAGGTGTGGCGCGTCGTGCTGCCAAGGAAGCTGAAATGGCAACTGCCGCAACTGCCGCTGTAGCAACTGCCGTAGCTGCAAAAGCAGCAGTTGTTGAACCAGAATCCGAAGAAGCGCAGTCAAGTGAGATTGAATCTGCCGAAGAGATTGCTGCAGTTGAGGAAGTTGCAGCAATCGAAGCTGCCGATTCCGTCACAGACGTTGAATCGGAATCAGTAAATACTGCCGAGGAAATTGCAGCAGTTGCAGAGGTTGAAGCGATCGAAGCTGAAGTGACTGACGAAGCGTAACTAAATGGTGTTATCGAATGAGCCCCTCGTTGCAGTCGCAGCGCAGGGGCTCATTCGCATTCGCGGCCAAGTTGCTTATGACGGGAAAGATTTCTCGGGCTGGGGTATGCAACCAGATCGGCGAACTATTCAAGGTGAATTAGAAAATGCTCTAGCAGTTTTTCTTAGGCTTGATCGAGTCGTTGTCCAGTGTGCTGGTCGTACTGATGCTGGCGTGCATGCAATTGGTCAGGTTATTCACTTTGATATGCCGGCTGAATCCGTAATCGACATGGGCGACTTGGCTTACAGAATAAATGCGATCTTGCCGGAAGATATTTCAATTAGGGAAATGGAAGTCACTGCCCCAGATTTTGATGCGCGGTTTGCTGCGCTATCTCGGCGCTATGAATATTTGTTATACCAAGGAATTCGCAATCCACTGTTGCGAGATCGCGCACATCACAGTTATCTCCCACTTGATGTACCTGCAATGCATGATGCCAGCCAAGTTCTAGTTGGACTGCACGACTTCGCAGCATTTTGTCGCAAGCGAGAAGGCGCAACTACCGTTCGAACTCTGATGTGCTTTGACTGGAGTGTTGATCAAGATGGCTTGATTAAGGCCCAACTTCAAGCCGATGCTTTTTGCTATTCCATGGTTCGCGGCTTAATTGGCGCAGTCCTTGCAGTAGGCGAAGGTAAGTATGACAAAGCCTGGCTGCAGAGATATTTAGCTGGCCGGGAACGCGAGGCACATGTTTTTGCTGCACCTGCACTAGGTCTAACTTTTATCGATGTGCAGTATCCAGATCCCAGCGACTATGCAAAGCGAATCACTAAATCGTTGCAAGCTAGGGACGCTGATGGGTCACCTTGATATCCAGCACATAACTTTCTCGTTGCCAGATGGCCGCATTCTGTTACTTGATGTCTCATTTCGAGTCGGCGAAGGCGCGATCACTGCGTTGATTGGGGCAAATGGCGCTGGAAAATCTACTTTGATGCGAATGATTGCAGGGGATGAGCCTGTGCAAGAAGGAAGTATTGCGCGAACTGGTGGACTCGGCGTTATGCGACAGTTCGTTGGTCACATGACTGATGGCACGGTTCGAGACCTACTGCTCACTGTTGCACCACAACCAATTGCTGATGCTGCTTCGAAAATCAGCGCAACTGAACTGGCCATGATCGAAGATTCCAGCGAAAAAAATCAAATGGCCTACGCACAAGCAATTGCAGACTGGGCTGATGTTGGCGGTTATGAAATTGAAGTGCTTTGGGATGTTTGCACCATGGCAGCGATTCAGCTCCCATTTGATCAAGCGCAGTATCGATCTGCGGGAAGTCTTTCAGGTGGCGAGCAAAAGCGTTTAGTTCTGGAAGCATTACTGCGCGGTCCCGAAGAAGTTTTGCTACTTGATGAACCAGATAACTATCTAGATGTTCCGGGAAAAAAGTGGTTAGAGGATCAGTTAAATCAAACTAAGAAGACAGTGCTCTATGTCAGCCATGATCGAGAATTATTGGCTAACACGGCTAAACAAATTGTTACTTTGGAATTAGGTCATGCTGGTAATTCGGTTTGGATTCATGGCGGCGGATTTGCAACTCATGGTCAAGCTCGCAAAGATCGCTTTGCTCGCTTGGAAGAACTTCGTAGGCGCTGGGATGAAGAACATCAAAAGATTAAAGATCTAGTGCAGATGCTAAAAGTTAAAGCTAAGTTCAACGATGGTCTGGCTTCTCGTTATCAAGCGGCCCAAACTCGACTTCGTAAGTTTGAAGAAATCGGTCCACCACAAGAGATTCCAATTGAACAAAATGTAAAGATGCGACTTAAGGGCGGACGCACCGGTAAACGCGCAGTCGTTTGTGAAAAACTATCCCTTACTGGATTAGTTTCGCCATTTGATTTAGAAATTTGGTTTGGGGAACGCATTGGTGTTCTCGGTGCTAACGGTTCAGGCAAAAGCCACTTTTTGCGCTTACTGGCAGCCGGGGGTACAGATCCCGAACTCGAGCATTTACCAATCAGCGATGTAACTATTGACCCGGTGACTCACGAAGGAAAAGCAAAACTTGGTGCGCGGATCCGGCCAGGTTGGTTTGCTCAAACACATCATCATCCAGAATTAGTTGGACGTACGTTAATTGAAATTTTGCATCGCGGCGATGAACATCGAAATGGTATGCAACAAGAGCAGTCAGCTCGGGCGCTTGATCGCTATGGCCTAGCGGGAGCAAGCGAGCAAAAATTTGAATCACTTTCCGGTGGTCAGCAAGCCAGATTCCAGATCTTGTTGCTTGAGTTATCAGGTGCAACTTTGTTATTGCTGGATGAGCCAACCGACAATTTAGACCTTGAGTCCGCCGAAGCGCTGGAACGTGCGCTGGATGCCTTTGAAGGAACGGTTCTTGCCGTAACCCATGATCGCTGGTTCTCGCGAACAATGGACCGCTTTATTGTTTTTGGCGGAGACTCTACGGTTCGCGAATCTGATGAGCCAGTGTGGGATGAGAAGCGGGCTAAAAGGTAATCTGAAAACCATGATTATGGAAACCGCATTCATGGAAATTGTTCCCGGCAAAGAACTTGAATTCGAGAGCGCAATGGAGCAGGCAAAAGCTGTTGTAGCCCAAGCCAAAGGCTTTCAAGTAATTCACGTACACCGAGGTGTTGAACAGCCATCAACTTATTTGATTGCAATTGGCTGGGACACTGTGGAAGACCACATGGTTGGATTCCGAGAATCCGAATTGTTCACGCAATGGCGTGGCTTAATCGGACCATTTTTTGCTAACCCGCCAGAAGTGACGCACTGGGAATTACGGGAGTAATTACCTGCGGTAAGCA
>DJBM01000126.1:0-1666 GCA_002430405.1 Actinobacteria bacterium UBA5976 | reverse complement strand
CACTGGGAATTACGGGAGTAATTACTGGAAGTTAACCAAGTGCGCGGGCGATTGCTTGGCAAGCGTGAAATGCATCTAAGTGCATTTCTTCCGAATCTGGATTTGGCCAAGAGGATTGCTTAGCGACAACAACTCCGCGCGGCCGATCCACGTAAAGCATTTGCCCATGAATTCCGATTCCCATAATTACATCGGGATCTATGCCGGGCCTGTAGCAAAATGAGCGATAAACACCTTTTTCAAAGAAGTCTTTAAAGTCGCCAGTTGCCCATTGCTGCGCGCTGCCATTTTCATAAACATCACGCATAAACTCCGGATCGATAGCACCCATGCCATCATCGCGAATCATCATGCCAAAGCGAACTAAGTCGCGTGGTATCGCGGACAATCCACCTGCGGCTCGCGGAGCCCCGGTGCGATCAACTGTGATGTGAGCTGGCGCCTCGGTGCCAATTTTGGACCAGATGTATTTTGATAGCGCTTGGGCATAAGGCATTCCGCTGGCAGCCTCGATAACCCAGCCAACTAAATCTGTTGTTGGCGACATGTAGCGAAACACCTGACCATGCTCACCCTCTTTTTTGCGAGAGGCTATGAAGTCATGCAAGTTAGGCGCGCCCAACGGAGCTGGATACCAACCTACGGAATGGCGATACGCAATGATGTCCGGACCTGGGGTGTAGTCCTCTTCGAATTGATAACTTGCAGCCATGTCGAGCAGATTGCGCACAGTTGCATCGCCAAAGCCGCTGTCTGCGATCTCGGGAACATACTTTGTTACCAGCGCATCAACATCAATTTTGCCTTCTTGCACCAGGGCGCCAACAAGCATTCCGGTAAATGACTTGGTAACACTAAAAATTAAATGTGGCTCAACATCGCTAACTCCAGGTGCTAACCATTCAAAAACTAGATCTTCACCCTTAACTGCGGTGAATGAGTCGGTATTGGTGCTGGATAGAAAATCAGAAATCTTCTTGACGCCATCGTGGGTTTCAATTGAAATTTCACCAAGCTCAGTCCTAATTTGCTGATTCAATACGCGTGGGGATTTTGCACAATCTATTTGCGCAGTTGGTATCAATTCCCTTACATGGCGAAATGACCAAAAAGTGTTTTCAGGTAGTAACCAGTTATCAAGTGTGGGCCGAGTCATGTAATTAGTATGACGCTTCACGATCCAGATCGTGCAGACTTGGAACTGCCATAATCGCCAACTGGAACAAAATCAAGATCGCAACCGCGGCGGTGTAAACCGGGCGAACCCCAAAGGCATCAACACAAACTCCTGTTACAAACATGCCAATTGGACCACTGGCATAGAACAGAGAAGTTTGCACGCCGAAAACTCGACCTTGGATGTGTGGCGCCACGCGTTGCTGCACCAATGAATTCATTAACGGGTTCATTGGACCCCAGCCAAGTCCAAGCAGGAATCCAGACACCACAAATAATCCAATAGGTGGAAAAAATGTCATCGGAATCATAGCTATTCCCGTGGCCAGTAGCGCGCCAAAAACGATAGTACGTTTCTTATATCTGGAAACTAGCCAAGGGTAGGCGAGCATCGATGTGATGCCGCCAGCGGCCATAGACGACAATACGAAACCTAGGCCGCGTGGATCATTTATATCTGAAAAATACTTTGGTAAAACAATGGATTCAG
>DJBM01000070.1:691-3725 GCA_002430405.1 Actinobacteria bacterium UBA5976 | reverse complement strand
CAGGCGAATTACGCTCTGAGTATTGTTTACAAATTGAGGGCACAGTACAAGCCCGACCAGATGGAAATGACAACTCCCTAATTGCAACTGGAGACATTGAAGTCATTGCAGACTCAGTCGTAGTTCTAAGTAAGAGCGCGCCACTTCCATTTCCAATTGATGATGCGATAACGGTTGGAGAGGAAACAAGGCTCAAGTATCGCTATTTAGATTTGAGACGACCAAATTCTGGAAACATTCTGCGCATGCGTAGCGATGTTAATCGAATGGCGCGTGAAGTTCTGCACGAACGCAATTTCATCGAAATTGAAACCCCAACATTAACTCGTAGCACCCCTGAAGGCGCGCGTGACTTCTTGGTGCCAGTTCGATTGCAACCAGGTCACTGGTATGCCTTGCCACAAAGCCCACAGCTCTTTAAGCAGTTGCTTATGGTTGGCGGCATGGAACGTTATTACCAAATTGCACGGTGTTATCGAGACGAAGACTTTAGAAAAGATCGTCAGCCGGAATTCACTCAGCTCGACATTGAGATGAGCTTCGTTGAGCAAGAGGACATCCTTGAAGTTGGTGAGGCGATTGTCCGGAAGTTGTGGCAAGGAACTTTGAATCATGAAATTGGCGAGATTCCTCGGATGACTTTCTTCGAGGCTATGGATCGTTATGGATCAGACAAACCAGATTTACGTTTTGACATCGAACTAAAAGATTGCACAGGATATTTTAAAGACACTGAATTTCGAGTATTTCAAAATGAGTTCGTTGGCGCCGTTGTTATGCCTGGTGGCGCTGATCAGCCTCGTCGCACTTTTGATGCTTGGCAAGAATGGGCAAAGCAACGTGGCGCTAAGGGATTGGCATATGTAACTTTCGAAACTGACGGAACACTTGGTGGGCCAGTTGCAAAAAATCTAACTGATATAGAACGTGTTGGTCTTGCAGATCATCTTGGCGTCAAGCCAGGAGATTGCGCGTTTTTTGGCGCTGGAAGTAAATCAACTACCCAACAACTCTTAGGAGCCGTCCGCCAGGAAGTCGGGGAACGCTGCGGATTAATCGATGCAAATCAGTGGTCATTTTTGTGGATCGTTGATGCGCCCATGTTTGAAAAAACCGATGACGGTGGCTGGACTGCTGTGCACCACCCGTTCACTTCGCCGAATGCCGAATGGGTTGATCGCTTTGAGCAGGCGCCAGATCAAGCGCTGGCGTGGGCTTATGACATTGTCTGCAACGGCAACGAGATTGGCGGCGGCTCGATTCGAATCCACCGCAGTGATGTGCAAGAACGAGTTTTCACCTTGCTTGGTTTAAGCGAGGAAGAGACACGGGACAAGTTTGGATTCTTGTTGGATGCTTTTGCATTTGGTCCACCGCCACATGGCGGAATTGCGTTCGGTTGGGATCGCATCTGCATGCTGTTATCCGGAGCAACAAGCTTGCGAGACGTTATCGCATTTCCAAAAACTGGCGCAGGTTTTGACCCACTAACAAGTGCGCCAACTTCAATCACGGCCCAGCAACGACTTGAGGCAGGCATCGATGTTGACCCAGATGCTGTTTCAGATGCCGATGCCGCGAGTAATGGCTGAATCACTTTTTGATCAAAGTGGCGCCAGTGCACCACTAGCGGTTCGAATGCGACCAAGAACTCTGGAGGAGTTTGTTGGTCAGCGAAAAGCTATTGCAACTGGCAGTCCGCTGAATAAGTTGCTGCAACCTGGAGATAGCGACACTAAGTCATCCGTAATTCTCTGGGGGCCACCGGGTAGCGGAAAAACAACGCTAGCACTGCTGATTGCACGCGCAGGTTCGGCAAAGTTCATGGAGTTATCTGCCATCAATGCCGGTGTCAAAGATGTTCGAGATGTAATTTCGGCAGCGCAAGAAAATAAATCAATGTATGGCGTTTCGACTGTGCTTTTTGTTGACGAAGTGCATCGGTTCAACAAAACACAGCAGGATGCACTTTTGCCTGGAGTAGAAAATGGCTGGGTAACGCTAGTAGCAGCCACGACAGAGAACCCATCTTTTTCAGTAATCGCGCCGCTGATGTCAAGGTCCTTGCTCGTCACACTTGGCGAATTGGATGATGATGACATTCGCCAGGTGTTATCCCGCGCGGTAACTGATCCTCGAGGATTAAATAGTTCAGTAACACTTACCAAAGATGCACAGGATATCTTGGTTCGACTTGCTGGCGGAGATGCACGAAGGTCACTAACTGTTCTTGAGGCCGCAGCCGGAGTTGCGCTAAGTAATGATCGAACGGAAATATCGGAAACTGACATAAGTACTGCAAGCGACCACAACATAGTTAGATACGACAAAGCCGGTGACCAGCATTACGACATCATTAGCGCTTTCATTAAATCAATTCGTGGATCAGATGTGGATGCAGCACTGCACTACTTGGCTCGAATGTTGGAAGCCGGCGAAGATCCACGCTTCATTGCCCGTCGCTTAATGATTAGTGCCAGCGAAGACATTGGGCTTGCTGATAACTCAATGTTGAGTGTTGCTGTTGCTGCTGCTCAGACTGTCGCTTTAATTGGTATGCCCGAAGCTCGGATAACACTTTCGCAAGCAACTATTTCCCTGGCACTAGCTCCCAAATCAAATGCTGCCTATCTTGCAATCGACCGAGCTATCGCTGATGTAAGGCTCGGGGACATCGGGGTTGTGCCCGCGCCATTACGAGATTCGCATTACGCGCGCGCTGGAGATTTGGGCCACGGAGTTGGATATATCTATCCCCATGACGTAGTGCAGGGTGTGGCAAGTCAGCAATACTTGCCTGAGCCACTTAAGTCGGCTCGGTATTACCAGCCATCACCACACGGTCAAGAAGGTATGGTGCGGGAGATTTTGCAAAAGATTCGTTCGTTACTGGGTAGGGATTAAGCCCTTAAGTCCTAGGTTCGTTAAGGTTTAGGCAGTAAGAAACAAAATTTGCTCGTTTTTATGATCGAGCTATCGCCAGGATGAGGAAGGTGTTTTAAGAAAAGTGGAATCTGCAATCCAACTCGCACCC
>DJBM01000070.1:491-636 GCA_002430405.1 Actinobacteria bacterium UBA5976 | reverse complement strand
TTTTAAGAAAAGTGGAATCTGCAGAAATCCGATCGCGTTTCTTGAACTATTTCCAGTCCAAAGGTCATACCGTTGTGCCGAGTGCGAGCCTACTTCTTGATGATCCAACGTTGCTATTTGTTAATGCGGGAATGGTGCCATTCAA
>DJBM01000070.1:0-164 GCA_002430405.1 Actinobacteria bacterium UBA5976 | reverse complement strand
GCATCATTTTTTCAAATGTGTGGAAACTTTTCTTTTGGTGATTACTTTAAAAAGGAAGCCATACCTTACGCCTGGGAGTTGCTAACTTCCTCCGTCGCTGATGGAGGCTATGGCTTTCCCGAAGACAAGCTGTGGGTCACCGTCTATTTAGATGATGATGAAAG
>DJBM01000047.1:451-4591 GCA_002430405.1 Actinobacteria bacterium UBA5976 | reverse complement strand
ATTACCGATCAAATTCCAGAGCGCGCCCAAATCATTCGGGTAATGATGATGGAACTAAATCGCGTCTCTTCTCACCTAGTTGCACTTGCCACTGGTGGAATGGAACTTGGCGCCTTAACGGCAATGATTTTTGGTTTCCGCGAACGCGAATCAGTTCTTGACTTATTCGAGTTAGTAACTGGACTGCGAATGAATAGTGCTTACATTCGTCCAGGTGGGGTAGCGCAAGATTTACCGCCAGGGGCAGAACAGCAGATTCGCGACACGATCATGGCATTGCCTCGCCGCATGAACGATACCGCAGACTTATTAGTGGACAACTCGATTTGGCTAGCCCGCACTTCAGGAATCGGAAAGTTAGATCTAGCTGGTTGCATGGCACTTGGAGTTACTGGACCTGTTTTACGAGCAACTGGATTGCCAGAAGATTTACGTAAAACTCAGCCGTACAGCGGATATGAAAATTATGAATTTGATGTCAAGACGCAAACCTCGGCAGATTCTTATGGGCGCTTCTTAATTCGATTAACTGAAATGGGCGAATCGTTAAACATAGTCGAGCAATGCTTAGATCGCTTGCAGCCAGGACCTGTGATGGTTGAAGATAAAAAAATTGCCTGGCCGGCGCAACTCTCAATCGGCTCCGACGGTCAAGGAAACTCCTTAGATCACATTCGGCACATTATGGGCGAGTCTATGGAAGCGCTAATTCACCACTTCAAACTTGTTACTGAAGGCTTTCAAGTGCCAGCAGGCCAGGTATACAGCGCAGTTGAATCACCTCGCGGCGAATTGGGAGTGCACATAGTTTCTGATGGCAGCACCCGTCCATACCGAGTTCATTACCGCGATCCATCATTTACAAATTTGCAAGCAGTTGCAGCTATGTGTGAAGGCGGACAGATTGCCGATGTAATCGCGGCCGTAGCTTCCATTGATCCAGTTATGGGAGGCGTGGACCGCTAAATGTCAATCTCAGAAACAACTCGAGAACAAGCGCGCGAAATTATCGCTCGTTATCCGCAAGCTCGGTCAGCTTTACTTCCTATGCTGCATTTAATGCAGGCCGAAGAAGGTTATGTAAGTGCGGACGGCATTGCGTTGTGCGCCGAAGAATTAGGACTTACCACTGCCGAAGTTGCAGCAGTTGCAACTTTTTACACGATGTACCACCGCAAGCCGGCAGGTGAGTACCACATTGGTATTTGCATTAACCCGAGCTGTGGAATTTTAGGTGGCGACGCGATTTGGGAAAAAGTAAGTGAGCGTTTAGGTATTGGTCACGACGAAGTCACGCCTGACGGAAAAATTTCATTAGAGCGAATCGAATGCCAAGCCGCTTGCACTCACGCGCCAGTCATGACAGCTAACTGGGAATTTTTGGACAACATGACGCCAGAATCCGCCATTGATGTATTAGAAAAATTAGCAAGTGGCAAAGAAGTTACTAGTACTCGTGGACCTCGCATTCGCACATTTAAGGAAAATTCATTGACCCTTGCTGGATTTAATGACGGACTTGTTGATGACGGCGGGCAAGCAGATGAACAGATGTTAGCGGGCTTAAAACGTGCCAAAGAACTTGGTCAAAGTGCACCAGGAGTAAAAATATGACATTAACTCCAGTACTAAGCGCACACTGGGATGAACTAGATTCCTACAAAATTTCTGGTTACCAACGTCATGGTGGCTATACGGCAGTTAAAAAAGCATTTGCAACTGGACCTGATGAGATCATTTCGATCGTTAAAGATTCAGGATTACGTGGCCGTGGCGGCGCCGGATTCCCAACTGGTTTGAAGTGGAGCTTTGTCCCGCAAGGCGATAACAAGCCACACTACTTAGTTGTTAATGCCGATGAATCTGAACCAGGTGCCTGCAAGGACACGCCATTAATGATGGCAAACCCGCACTCACTAATTGAGGGCATAATCATCGCGGCTTACGCAATGCGCGCAAATCATGCATTCATTTACATCCGTGGGGAAATTCCTCACGTGTTCCGCCGAGTGGATAATGCAATTCGGGAAGCGTATTCAGCTGGTTACCTTGGCAAAAACATTCTTGGTTCAGGATTTGATCTTGAAGTCGTATTACACGCAGGCGCAGGCGCCTATATTTGTGGCGAAGAAACTGCGCTACTGGATTCCCTTGAGGGGCGCCGAGGTCAGCCTCGATTAAAGCCACCGTTCCCAGCAGTATCTGGACTTTATGCCTCACCATCTTGTGTTAACAACGTTGAAACCATTGCGAACATTCCGTACCTTATTAATAACGGCGTGGAATGGTTCAGATCTTTTGGAACTGAGAAGTCACCCGGCTTTAAGCTTTTCGCAGTGTCAGGTCACGTGAATCGTCCGGGAATTTATGAAGCCCCACTCGGAATTACGATGCGCGAACTTCTTGAACATGCTGGTGGCGTACGAAACGGACATAACGTCAAATTCTGGCTGCCTGGTGGTTCGTCAGTTCCAATGTTGACGCCAGATCTTTTAGATACGCCGTTAACTTATGAAGACATCGCGGCGGTTGGTTCCATGCTGGGCACTGGCACCCCAATGATTTTTGATGAAACGACTTCAGTGGTTCGAGCCGTTACAGGTTGGATTTCTTTCTACAAACATGAGTCATGTGGAAAGTGCACGCCTTGTCGCGAAGGCACCTGGTGGTTAAGTGATGTGCTGCATCGATTTGAAGCGGGCCATGGCACGGAAGCAGACCTCGACAAGTTGATCGAAATTTGTGAGCAGATTGCTGGCAGATCTTTCTGCGCACTTGGCGACGCAGCTGCAACACCATTTCCAGCAGCGCTTAAATATTTCCGTGATGAATTTATTCAAGCAACTTCCACTCCGGCAAACGTTTCTTTCGATCCGGTCGCAGCAACGGTTTTCGCAGGTGCATCCCTATGACAGTAACCACACAAACCGTCACGGTAACCGTTGACGGCGTAGTTGTAGAGGTACCAGCGGGTACGTTAGTTATTCGAGTAGCCGAAATGCTAGGTACCGCAATTCCGCGTTTTTGCGATCACCCACTTCTTGAGCCAGTAGCAGCATGTCGAATGTGTCTGGTCGAAATTGAAGGTCAGGGTAAACCGCAGCCATCATGTGCGATTGCAGTTTCCGATGGCATGGTTATTAAGACGCAACACACCAGTGAATTGGCCCAAAAAGCGCAAGCTGGCGTCATGGAATTTTTATTAATAAATCACCCGCTGGATTGTCCAATTTGTGACAAAGGTGGCGAATGCCCATTACAAAATCAAGCCATGACAAATGGTCAAAGCGAAACTCGATTTCTTGGAACCAAGCGAACATTTCCAAAACCAATCAACGTCAGCGCGCAAGTTCTTTTGGACCGCGAACGGTGCGTTTCGTGCGCGCGCTGCACTCGGTTTGCAGATGAAATTGCTGGCGACCCCTTCATCGAATTGCTCGAGCGTGGCGCAAATCAACAAGTAGGTATCTCAGAGGATCAACCTTTTGATTCATATTTTTCGGGCAACACAATTCAGATTTGCCCAGTAGGTGCATTAACTAGCGCAAAGTATCGCTTCCGTTCGCGTCCCTTCGATTTAGTAAGTGCGCCAACTGCTTGCGAGCACTGTGCCAGTGGCTGCGCATTGCGAACTGATGTTCGCAGAAGTTCTGTTATGCGCCGTTTAGCATGGGATGCCCCTGAAGTTAATGAGGAATGGAATTGCGACAAGGGAAGATTTGCATTTCCTTACACTTCCGTTGCCCGCTTGACTCAGCCTTTAGTGCGCGATGACGACGGTAACCTCGTTCCAACTTCTTGGCCGCAGGCTCTTCGAGTGGCTGCCGCTGGACTGGCTAAAACAGGCGAAGCAACGGGAGTACTAACCGGTGGGCGCATTACGATCGAAGACGCTCAGGCATACGCCGCATTTGCTCGCGAGGTACTTGGTACCAATGATGTTGACTTCAGGGCTCGTTCAGTAAGTAATGAGGAAACTGCATTTTTGGCAAACCAGGTAGCGGGCACAAATTTGAATGTCACCTATGGGGACTTAGAAGCTGCCGCAAGTGTGCTGTTAGTTGGATTTGAACCAGAAGATGAATCTCCAATCGTATTTTTACGGCTTCGCAAAGCAGCACTAAAAGGAAACACCAAGGT
>DJBM01000047.1:0-350 GCA_002430405.1 Actinobacteria bacterium UBA5976 | reverse complement strand
CTCTCAGGAAAAAACAGCATAATTTTGGTCGGTGAACGCGCTGCTCAAATACCTGGCGCACTAAAGGCAGTTGTTGATTTAGCCCAAGCAACAGGTGCGCGCTTAGCTTGGATTCCTCGGCGCGCGGGAGATCGCGGCGCTCTTGATGCTGGCTTACTTCCAATCGGTGGCCGCAACACAACTGAAATTATTGCCGCAACTGGATCGCAAGTTAAGGGATTACTTATTGGCGGGGTATCGCCAGAGGATGTACCAAGTGATTTGCTGGCAGCCATAACTCGTGCTGATTTTGTGGTTTCACTGGAAACTCGCCACACCGAAGTCACTGCCCTCGCTGATGTGGTTTTGCC
>DJBM01000046.1 GCA_002430405.1 Actinobacteria bacterium UBA5976 | reverse complement strand
GGACCAACATCTCCAAACACAAATACATTTTCGAATTGGTCAGCAACAGAACGAGCAACCTCGGAACCCGCCTTATTTAGTTCATGAACGCGATCCCCAAGGTCATGCATTTCGAGGCGACCTTTAGTGCCACCAAAAGTATTTGTTGTTACAACGTTTGCACCCGCTGTTGCATAGGCACGAAGAACTGAGGCAACTTTTTCTGGCTGTTCAACATTCCACAACTCCGGCGCACCGCCGTCGGTTAACCCCAAATCTTGTAACGCGGTACCCATAGCTCCGTCTCCCACTAGTGGATTTCCAGCATCAAGCCATTCGTAAACGTTAGCCATCTTTACTCCTTAAAGTTTAGGAAAATTTATTAAGAAAGTTTGTCGAGCATTTCTTGTAATCCAGCTTCATCGAGTGAATTCTCGATCCCTGAACTCACTCGCTCGGCAACTTCAGCGGCATCGCCTTCTTCAACGACCCAGTCACTTTTACGCCAGCCATCAAGGTACGCATCAGCATCTTCGGCGCCAACTCGCATAGCGGCCTCATCAATTGCTTCCTGAAAGCGGCTGGCAAGAGAAACTTTCACTGTTTCCTCGCCATCTCGCACGACCACCATAGAGGGAAAATCTCGCCAGTAAGTTACTTGATATTCGCTCATGCCTAGATTCTAGTGTTATTGCTCAAGTTTGATCTGGTGTCTGAACCGATACTGTTGTGTGCGTGAAGCGCATCCTGATTATTCATGGTTGGGGCAACGAGCGCCCGGTTGGCCATTGGCATCGCCTGCTTGCAACGCAGGTGCGCAAGCAAGGTCACATTGTTGCTTACCCCCAACTTCCGGACACTGAACTTCCAAGTTTGGATAAGTGGTTAGCGGTGCTCAAGGTTGAACTAGATATGCTCAGGGATGCTGGCGATGGTGAGTTAATCGTGATTGCACATTCATTGGGATGCCTAACCTGGTTACACATTGCGCAAAGTGGAATCTTGCAAGAGCAAGCTGGTCGAGTGCTGTTAGTTGCAGCAGCAGACCCAGATCTTTGCGGGGAAGTCCCAAGTTTCCAACTTGATTTAAATTCCACGCAGGTAAAGGCAGCCGCACACAGTGCCGCATTAATGACACTTTTCGTTGGTAGCGATTCTGACCCATGGCAACCTCGCGGCGTTGAAAATACTTTTGCGAAACCACTTGATCTACCTTTCGTAGTAATACCAGGCGCCGGGCACTTCGCCGTTGAAGAGGGTTGGACGCCATGGGCAGGTGTCATTAGTTGGGTCACTGATTCAACTGCAGATTTGGCAACGCGCTAACTAATGCTGGCTGACCTAAAGAAACTCTGGCTAATTCCAGCGTTTCGCACCTTACTTATAGCGCGAATCATTTCCAACATCGGAAATGGACTTGGACCAATTGCACTTGCATTTGGAGTTCTTAGTTTGGAGGGCGCAACTCCAACGAGTTTAAGTATTGTGATGGCTGCCCAACTTGGACCGATGGTTGTCTTCATGCTTTTCGGTGGCGTTTTAGCAGATCGATATCCAAGAGCTCTTGTAGTTGGAACTTCAGATATATTCTTGAGCGGATTTGTCGTAGCAAACGGGATAATGCTGATCAATGGATCAGCAACCGTTATGAGTTTGGCAATCATAGCTTTCATAAGTGGTTCGCTCAATGCGTTGTGGTGGCCAGCTTTTGCTGGACTTCTTCCAGAAGTAGTGCCGGAAGAAGATTTGCAATCTGCCAATTCTGTTATTGGTCTCGGCGCAAACGCGGCAAACATTGCTGGAACTGTGGCTGGTGGAATTATTGTTGCGGGCATCGGCGCTGGCTGGGCAATGGTTACTGATGGAATATCTTTTTTCATTGCTGGAATTTTAGTTTTCACACTTCGCAAATTTGGAAAAACTAGAGACACTACTGAGCACACACCTTCGGTGTTTGAAGATCTTGCACATGGCTGGAAAGAATTCTCCAGCCGCAGTTGGGTTGTGACAGTGGTTGCGGGATATTCCATCCTTGTCATGATTTTTGAAAGTGTGCTCGGAGTAGTTGGACCAGTGCATGCCGAGCAGGAACTGGGCGGGCCAAAGCCTTGGTCATACATTCTGGCTGCGTTATCAGTAGGTATGACTGCGGGAGTACTGGTTTCCTTAAAAGTTCGTCCCAAGCGGCCACTTTTGACTGCATTGATTGCACAACTTGGCGTTGCAACTTGGATATTCACTATCGGTGCGACTAATTGGATTCCACTGATTATGGTCAGTGCCTTTTTCGCTGGTATCGCGTTGGATTTCTTTTTTGTACTTTGGCAAACGGCAATGCAAAGCAACATCCCGCGGGAATCGTTATCGCGAGTCAGTTCATACGATGCTTTTGGGTCACTGGTGTTTGCTCCGTTCGGATTAGTAATCGCAGGTCCAATCACAGAAAAAATTGGAACTGAGCAAACTCTGATAGGTATGGCGATAATTTTTGCAGTGGTGCTTGCTGCCATGTTGAGCGTGGCTAGCGTGCGCAATTTGCGTGGGCAGAATTTGGAAGCCGAGTCCACTTAAGTCAATCCATTGAAGTAATGCTGCATGCAATACTGAAAGCATGATTAACGTATGTATGGCAGGCGCTACTGGATGGACTGGAAAAGCACTTTCATTTGGACTTTGGGAAGATAACGAACTCAAGTTAGTAACTGCAGTTTCCCGATCTAATTCTGGCAAAGATCTTGGCGAGGTATTAGAAAGTAAATCGTGGGGTGTTCCCGTATTTGCAGACGTGTCAAGTGCACTTGAAAACGTTCAAGTGCTAATTGATTACACCGCGCATGATGCAGTGAAAGCCAATATCTTGCTGGGCATCGAGCGTGGCGTACACGGCATTGTTGGTACCTCCGGATTAACAGCAGCGGACTTTGCTGACATCGATGCTGCCGCAAAAGCCAATGGCGTCGGCGTAGTTGCAGCTGGAAACTTCGCAATTACCGCAGCAATGGCGCAGGCAGCTGCGTTGCTGGTCGCAAAATATATTCCAAACTGGGAAGTTATTGATTATGCAAAAGCTGGCAAGCCAGATGTCCCAAGCGGTACTGCCCGAGAACTTGCCGAGCGGCTCAGCGCCGTTCAACGTCCCAATCTTGGTTATCCAATATCTGACATTGCCGGACCAAAGGAAGCCCGAGGCGCAGACGTAGATGGCACGCGAGTCCACTCAGTTCGGCTACCAAGTTTTGTCGTTAGTACTGAAGTTGTGTTCGGAATGCCGGAAGAGCGCATGACAATTCGCTTTGATGCTGGCAGCTCGCCTGCGCCTTACGTCAGCGGTACTTTGCTGGCAGCAAAAGCGGTTAGTAATCATGTGGGATTGATTCGAGGGCTAGACACCCTGCTTTTGAGTTAAATCCACTATTTTGGTCAAAATTCCCACTTAACTTCAGAGATTTATCATTAAATTCCGATAAAACAGGCAACCTACGCTAGCGTAGGTTACGCTAGCGTAGGTTACGCAGTAGTAACTTGCTAGGGGCTTTGGAGATTTAATGAACAGTTTGGGATTGCCACCAATTATTCAAGGTGGCATGGGGGCAGCAGTATCTTCTTGGGGTCTAGCGCGCACCGTTGCAAATGAAGGTCAGCTCGGAGTTGTTTCAGGAACTGCGTTGGAAACTGTAGTTACCCGCCGGCTACAAAATGGTGACGAAGGTGGCCATATGCGCGAGGGACTTGCGCATTTCCCATACCCAGAAGTTGCCGAAGAAATCTTGGCAAAATTTTTCCGCCCGGAAGGTCGTCAAGGAAAACCATTTCGACCAATGCGTCGCTTGAGTCTGGAAGCGCACAAGGAACATGATCAGCTTGCAGTTGCATCGAACTTCGTTGAGGTTTGGTTAGCTAAACAATCTGGCAATGGAAAAGTCGGAATCAACTTTTTAGAAAAACTTCAAACTGCTACACCAGCTGCGCTTTATGGCGCAATGCTTGCGGGTGTCGATGCAATTTTGATGGGCGCCGGAATTCCGCGCGAGATTCCGCAATTGATGACGGACTTTTCGCAAGGTAAATCTGGTCACTTGAGTATTGACTCAGATCGACCAGCTGGAATGGCAGCTCCAATTTTGGAATTTGATCCGCTGGAATCGTTTGGCAAAGCGCCAGAGTTACCCCGGCCGGCGTTCCTGGCAATTGTTACGGCCGAAGTTCTTGCCTCTTACTTAGCACGCAACGAAGTAACGCGCCCGGATGGATTTGTAGTTGAGCACTTCATGGCCGGTGGTCATAACGCGCCACCACGACGTATGCAAGATACCGAAACTGGTTACGGTCCACTTGATGAAGCAAACATTCCTAAAGTTGCTGATGTTGGTTTGCCATTCTGGCTTGCTGGCGGTCGCGCGACTCCAGCCTCAGTTACCGAGGCGATAAACCTTGGCGCAGAAGGGGTCCAAGTTGGATCACTCTTTGCATTGAGTAACGAATCTGGATTACTACCCGAGTACCGCGAACAAATGCTGCAGGCCGCCCGCGAGGGAAATTTGCGTGTGCGAACTGATCATCGCGCCTCGCCAACTGGTTTCCCATTCAAGGTTGTGGAATTGCCAGGAACTGTTGGAGATGCCTCGGTTTACAAAGCCCGACCACGACTTTGTGATCTTGGGTACTTACGCTCCAGTCACATTGATGAAGCCGGCAAAGTTAGTTACCGCTGCGCAGCCGAACCCGATAGCCCATTTTTGAAAAAGGGTGGCGACGAACCAGATCTAACGGATCGAATTTGTTTATGCAACGGACTTGTGGCTGCAGTTGGCTTAGGACAAGAACGACCAGATGGCTATAAGGAAGCACCACTACTAACACTTGGATCAACAACAAGTGACGTTGAAGGAATGCTAAAAGAATTCCCAGGTGGTTGGAGCGCAGTAGATGTGGTTAACCGACTAATGTCAGGAATCCCAGCTAAGGCAACTACCTAACAAGGTAAGTGGCTAGTGGAGTTTCTTAGCCCGGGCAATTGAGGCAAGAATTTCGGCTTCAGCTTCGGCGCAGTTTCCCCAGGAGGCGCCTTCAACTGATTTTCCTGGCTCTAAATCTTTATATGTTTCAAAAAAATGTTGAATTTCAAGCCGCTCAAATTCAGGCATGTCAGTGATGTCCTGCATATTTAATTTGCGTGGATCATGCGCTGGAACACACATGATCTTGTCGTCTTCGCCAGCTTCATCACTCATGCGGAACATGGCAATCGCGCGGCAGCGAATTAGTACGCCAGGAAATGTTGGTTCTTCAATTAGCACGAGTGCATCTAATGGGTCGCCGTCTTGGCCAAGCGTGCCCTCAATGTAGCCATAATCTCGGGGGTAACGAGTTGCAGTAAATAGCATTCGGTCTAATCTCAATCGGCCAGTTTCGTGGTCAACTTCGTATTTATTTCGGCTACCGCCAGGAATCTCCACTAATACGTCAAATTCAAGTGCCACGATTCCCCGCCATTTCGCAATTTCGACTTACCCTTGTTAATGTCCACTCAATCTTAGATGTAAACCCGCATTCTCCATAGTTAACGAGGTCCGAGATCACTCACTCAAGTACTCGTCGCAACCTAATGTTGAGTGCCCTTTTAACGTGTGCTCTAACTCTCGGCGTAATTGGAATTCCAACGAAGGCAGAGGAAGTAGAAATTGTTCCACCAGCGCCAACATCATTAGGAATTCTAAATCCAATTGAGCAACCTGGAACAATTGACGCAACAA
>DJBM01000048.1:973-5240 GCA_002430405.1 Actinobacteria bacterium UBA5976 | reverse complement strand
GTTGTTGCCATCCTTTTTGGTGCAGTTTTGGGTCGTGGATTACCAATCGGCGCGCAGTACATTGGCATCGGATTAGTACTCATAAGTCTGTTGGCACTTGAGACCGGCCATGATGATGACATTGATTCCAAGACCACAACCCCAGCCCCCAAGACGACCAAATAGTGAGCAAATAGAGCCCATAATTTAAGAATTCCCTCCAAATACAGGGAAATGTGCCCGTTTTGTTGCGAAAGTACAGAATCCATGAAATTCTTCGTGTGGGGGCTTTTAGTGAAAAAAATCGCAAGTCTGTTGACGTTTCTGGCATTAATTTTCGGCATTATGGTTGCACCTGCAGCCAATGCCAATGATGCTTCGACGCCTGTTCAAGCCACTGCGCCCCCACTTGTTCCAGCCGGCTTTATTGCACGTAGCAGCGCCGATGACATTGCTTTGTTGTGGGATCCAATCGATTTTCAAGCAGCTGAAGTTCCATTAGTCGATACGTACATAATTCGCGAATTGCTAACTCAGCAAACTGTTGAAGTTGCGGGCATGCAACAGTCTTATGTTTTTGAAAATCTAGATTCAGCAATTGTGTATGAATTTCAAATTGCTGCTCGTAATTCTGCTGGAACCAGCGACTTCAGCGAAATCGCAAGAGCTTCAATTGAATCCTCGACTGACCTTAAGGATATCTCAAGGCTGATCGTGAAATATCGCAATGACGTATCTCCAACGCTAAGCAATGGAAAACCAACAGGCTCTGAAGCCCTCAATGTTGACATTGATGCTGGTCAAGCAATTGGTGCAGGTATGCGCACGCTCGTGCTTGATGACGCGATTACAACTAACAAAGCTGGCGAAGTCGTGACTACCTTAAACGATGACCCACGTATTGAATGGGCTGAGCCAGACGTTTTCATTTCACTCTCTGCAGTCAGTAATGATGAGCCATCAGGAGCAACAACGCTCACCACTTCTGGTTCAACAATTAATCAAACAGTTTCAAATGTCGGTGCGAATTACTCTAGGAGTATCTATGGGTACGCTGGATACAGTGACACTTGGTACAAGTTTGTCGCTCCAGAAACCAGATTAGTTACTGCAACAATTTCTTCCGGTGGCACCTTAGGCGACCCAATTTTGTCGGCCTTTACAAGCACCTATGGTTTTATAACTTTCAACGACGACTACAGCGGATTCATGCCAAGAATCCAATTCAATGTAACTGCGGGGCAAACGTATTTAATTGCGTTTTCTTCTTATAACTCTAGCTATCAAGGCACTGGAAACTTAGTTGTTTCTAATTTGGCTGCGGAGTCCGCAGCGCCGAGCGCACCAACAATTTCTTCAGTGACTTCGCAGGTTAATGCATTGACTGCAAACTGGTCTGCGGCAACGACAGGATCAACTGCAGATAGCTACACCGCGAAGGCTTATTCAGACTCATCGCTTACAAGCCTTGCAGCAACATGCTCGGCTACTTCTTCACAGCGAACTTGCCAGTTAACTGGGCTAACGGGTGGCACCACCTACTGGGTCACAGTTACTGCTACCAATTCATCTGGTTCAGCGTCTTCTTCAACTGTTTCAGGAGTCGCCCAAGTATCTATAAATTCCACACCAGAAACCGCAGCTGAACTCGGCACAATAACTTATCCATTCACGACCATTGTCTCTAATGCAGGTTTTCCACAAACGTATGTCAACTTAGTTGGAAATTCACCTGCCTGGTATGCGTTCACTGCCGCTAGCTCAGGACTTGTGGAGATGAGGATTTCGCCTTCTTGGGGTACCAACTACGATCCAATGCTTGCGGTATTTGCCGCAAATAATCTTTCTGTGAGATTGGCATTTGATGACGACAGCAATGGCAGCTACAAGCCACGCGTCAGTTTCAATGTAGTTGCCGGCCAAAGATACCTGGTCGCATTCTCTTCCTTTCTCTCGAATTCATCGGGAACTGGAGAACTAACTGCGACATTCACTTCAAGCAGTGCCACAGCGCCAGGAATACCAGTTTCAGTCTCTGCAGCTAGCACCCAGACTTCAATCACTGCATACTGGTCAGCACCAAGTTCCAATGGTGGATCACCAATCACTGGGTATCAGGCAAATATTTACAATTCGAGCGGATCAATAGTCGGCCAGTGCCAAACGACAAATTTAAACTGCACAATCAGTTCAATATCACCAGGAACCACTTACCAACTAAGAGTTAAAGCTTCGAATGCAGTTGGATCAAGTGCGGAGTCCACAGCGACATCTGTGACGACGTCAGCCCCATCTAATAATGTTTTTGCAGGTGCAATTGATCTGGGAACAGTAAGTGGTGGCTACGCGGGCACAATCTCAAATTTAAGCGGAACAACTTCAGCAACTTGTTCTTCTCTAACTGGGTCTAATGCCTCTTATTATAAATTCACGGCTGGTTCAACAGGTCTAGCCACACTCGAGATCACCTCGCATCAGGGCATGACCGACAGCATGCTCTTTGTCTATGATTCAAGTGCAAATGCTCTTGGTTGTGATGACGATAGTGCGGGTTGGTATCGCCCAAAACTTACGCTAAGTGTGAACCAAGGCACTACTTACTATGTAGCTCTAGCCTCGTGGGGAAATACCAGTAGAGGTAACGCGAGTTTGCAGATTTCACTTGGCGCTAACACGCCTTCGGCCCCGCAAAGCGTATCCGTTTTAAGTGGCAATCAGGCTTTAGTAGTAAATTGGCTTTCACCAAGTTTCTCGGGCACATCAGCTATTACCGGATATACGGCAACTGCATTTACTGATTTAGATTCAAACGTCTCTGTTTCCCAATGCTCCACTGGTGGCAGCTCTACAAGTTGCCGGATAACCGGACTTCAAAACAACACTGAATACTTTGTGTCGGTGATTGCAACTAACACTTCCGGGGCTGGAAATTCTTCCGGACGAATCTCTGGTATTCCTGCTTTCATTCGAGTACCAAACTCACCAGATGGAGTGTCGGTAACTACTGGAATTAGCCTTCTTCAAGTTTCTTGGCCGGCTGTTGATACGGCCAACATTGAGCCGGTCATTGATTACACGGCGACGGCTTTTAACTCAAGCGGTTCAGCCGTATCGAGTTGTACAACAACCCAGACAAATTGCTTGATCACATCACTTACATCTGGAACTACTTACCAAGTATCTGTAACTGCTCGAAACACTCTTGGAAGTAGTGCGCCTTCTGACCGGGTAAGTGGAATGGCTGGCTACCCACCAAACTGGACTCCGAGTGATCCTTACTATGTAGATGGAAGGCTTTGGGGTCTTAATGGTCGCTACGGAGTCAGTGCGCCGGGAGCTTGGACGAGAACACGTGGCTCAGCTTCAGTGGTTGTTGCCGTAATTGATACTGGCAGCACGAGTCACCCCGATTTAGATTCCAACACCGTGCCTGGATACGACTTCATTTCAGATCCATCAAATGCTGCAGATGGAGATGGTCGGGATTCGGACGCTAGCGATCCAGGCGATGGTGGTGGTGGGTACAGCTCAAGTTGGCATGGCACACACGTCGCAGGAACCATCGGTGCAGTTTCAGATTCAACTGGAGTTGTAGGTGTCGCGCCGAGCACAACTTTGCAACACGTCCGTGTTCTGGGCACTCGTGGCGGCTCAGTGGCGGACATTGCCTCGGGAATAATCTGGGCATCCGGTGGGTCTGTCGCTGGTACAACTGCAAACGGGACACCTGCAAAGGTCATCAACATGTCTCTTGGCGGCCCTTCATATTCTTGTTCAGACACATTCCAAACCGCTATCGATTCAGCATTTTCAAGAGGAACAACCGTCGTGGTTGCAGCCGGAAATAGTAATGAAGATGCCGGTTATTCAAGTCCCGCAAACTGTAACAACGTGATTACAGTCGCCGCTATATCTTCCAGTGGAAACAGAGCAAGCTTTAGTAACTATGGCTCGTATGTAGATATTGCAGCTCCTGGTGTCGGTATCTACTCAACTCTTAACTCGGGATCCACGAGTCCGTCCACTCCTACGTGGGCAAGTTACCAAGGAACAAGTATGGCTGCGCCACACGTGGCCGGTGTTGTTGCGTTAATGCTTGCAAACAATCCGTCATTGACTCCGCAGTTAATAGAAACGAACATAAAGAATTCCAGCAATGTAACGCCATTCGCTGGAAATCAATGTGATTCCACTACGAGTTCTTTAACTTGTGGAACTGGCGTGATAAACGCATCGCTATTACTAGGATCCACCTTTGATTCAGTAGCGCCGCCAGCAGCGCCGCCAG
>DJBM01000048.1:0-830 GCA_002430405.1 Actinobacteria bacterium UBA5976 | reverse complement strand
CCGCCAGCAGCGCCGCCAGCAGGGGCAGGGGCAGCGCCGCCAGCTGCGGCGGCGGCGGCACCAGTAGCGGTGTCGGCGGTACGGCCCAACGTCAGCATTTCAAAGAATCAGAAGATAAGTGGCAAAGCTATTGCTAAAATGGCATCAGTCCGAGTGCCGAAGGGCCATAAAGTTAAGCTTGTGGTGATTGGCTCAAAGAAAGTTTGCAGAATATCACGCGGAAAAGTGCAAGCGTTGAAGCCAGGAATTTGCGTTGTTTCGGTTCAAGTTAGTGGTAAAACTAAAGTGGGCAAAAAAACGAAAACTGTTAAAACTTCTACGACAGTGAACGTATCTGTTTCTTAGTCTGATTAAGTGGAGAGCGTTGCGGTGAGATTGCAAGACCACATCCCCAGCTTTTCCTAGGACTTGACCTACTGCTAATGTTCGAAAGTACTAAAACAATTTCGACCAAGCACCGCTAGCTCAACTGGCAGAGCAGCTGACTCTTAATCAGCGGGTTGTAGGTTCAAGTCCTACGCGGTGTACCAATAAGGCCAATGTTTACAAGCGTTTGTTGCGTTTGTGCACATTCACACATTACCGCATTTAACCCACATTTACCGTGTTGTGCCCACGCTGTGCCCACGCTGTGCCCACGCTTTAGTAACCTAAATAAGTGGACATACTGATGCCGTTCTTTTTGGTCATTGCGCTTGTGATGTTTTACCTATGGGGTACTGATAAAGACAAAAAGGCGGAAAGTAAAACCAAATGCCCAACTTGTTTAGGTTCAATTGATAAGCAAGCAATTAAGTGCATGCACTGTGGGACAGACCTAAATCTGTAAA
>DJBM01000012.1:5301-6065 GCA_002430405.1 Actinobacteria bacterium UBA5976 | reverse complement strand
AATCTTGTAGCGCATAAAGTTGCCCCCGCCATCGCAGTGGGAGCGCCAATAGTTGTGAAGCCCGCCCCAAGCACCCCGCTCAGCGCCTTGCTTCTTGGTGAGATTTTGGCTGAGGCAGATCTACCCGTTGGCTCTTGGTCTGTGATCCCAGTTGGTAATGAGGCAGCCCCAGCATTAGTTGCTGATGTGCGCTTACCTGTTGTGTCATTCACCGGCTCTGACAAAGTTGGCTTTGAAATTCAAAAAGCAGTGCCACATAAGCACATCACTCTTGAACTTGGTGGCAACGCTGCTGCAGTTGTCCTCGAGGATTGGAATAGTGAAAAAGATCTAACTTGGGCTGCATCACGAATCGCAACTTTTGCAAATTACCAAGCTGGCCAATCTTGTATTTCAGTGCAGCGGGTACTGATTCACGAATCGCTATTTGAAGATTTGAAAAATCGGGTTGTGGCAGCAGTTGCGGCGCTCCCAAATGGTGACCCGCGAGATGAAAAAACTGTTGTTGGCCCGATGATTGATGAAGCCGCTGCTATTCGAGTCGAAGAATGGGTTAATGAAGCAGTCACTGCGGGAGCAAAAGTTCTAACCGGTGGCAAGCGCAATGGTTCATTTTATGAACCAACCGTGTTAGTTGATGTTCCAACTGATGCAAAAGTATCTTGCAACGAGATTTTTGGACCAGTTATGATGCTCAACTCAATAGCTACTGCACAAGAAGGCTTCGACCTAGTTAACGATTCGCCGTTTGGTTTGCAAGCAGG
>DJBM01000012.1:1420-5130 GCA_002430405.1 Actinobacteria bacterium UBA5976 | reverse complement strand
ATTAAAGCATCTGGTGTTGGTAAAGAGGGTCTTCGTCATGCCATGCAAGATCTAACTCATGAGCGCATCCTGGTACTCAGCGACTTGGCTCTGTAACCACAAGTGACATTAAAAAATGACAGTGAATAAACCACGTCGAGTGACGGTTTTGGGTTCCACGGGAAGTATTGGAACCCAAACTCTTGACATCATTCGGGCAAATTCCAAAGATTTTCAAGTGGTTGGAATCGGCGCTGGCGGTGCCAACCCCACTTTGTTGGCACAGCAAGCTTTGGAATTTAATGTCGAATATTTAGCGATTGCCACGGCTACCGCTGCCCAAGATGTGCAACTAGCGCTTTATGCTCAGGCAAAGAAATTGGGGTTTTCCGAGGGAAATTTTGCATTACCGAAACTTTTGATTGGTCCAACTGCCGCAACTGAATTAGCGCAGATAGCAGTTGATGTTTTGGTCAACGCAATCACTGGCGCAGTTGGGTTATTGCCAACCGTGGCAGCGTTAAAAGCCGGTTCAACTTTGGCACTGGCCAATAAAGAATCTTTGGTAATCGGCGGGGCTGCAGTCATGAATTTGGCTAAACCTGGGCAGATCGTTCCGGTAGACAGCGAGCATTCTGCGATCGCGCAATGTCTAGTTGGCCAGCAAGGTCAACAAGTTCGCAAACTAATTTTAACTGCAAGTGGCGGACCATTTCGCGGCATGAACTTGACCCAGTTAGAAGAGGTCACAGTCAAGCAAGCCTTAAACCACCCAACTTGGTCCATGGGTCCCGTTGTCACAATTAATTCTGCGACCATGATGAATAAAGGTTTAGAAATTATCGAAGCGCACTTATTGTTCGATGTTGCTTATGAAAACATTGAGGTAGTTGTGCATCCACAATCCGTAGTTCACTCCATGGTTGAGTTTATTGATGGTTCGACCATCGCCCAAGCAAGTCCACCTGACATGCATTTACCAATTTCGTTGGGTTTGAATTGGCCAAATCGAATTGCGAAATCTTCACTGGCTTGCAATTGGACGGCGCCCACATCTTGGAACTTTGAACCACTTGATGAAGTCACTTTTCCGGCTGTTTCACTTGCCAAGCGAGCTGGGGAATTAGCAGGCACTGCTCCGGCGGTGCTAAACGGTGCGAACGAAGTGGCAGTAGCAGCATTCTTGGCTGGGAACATGAGCTTCATAAAGATAGTGAACTTTGTCTCGCTAGTACTTGACACTCACATTAAAACAAATTTTGTCTCTGATGAAGAGTTGACGATAGAAGAAGTTTTGACGGCAGCAGATTGGGCACAACGCTATAGTCAAGAACTACTTGGTGCTAACAATGAATTCAGGACGTAGGGATTGACAGTGTTGACTTTGTTTGGCGTTTTGATTTTTGCTGTTGGATTATTGGGATCTATCGCACTGCACGAACTTGGTCATCTTCTACCTGCCAAAAGATTTGGCGTTAAAGTTCCGCAATACATGGTTGGATTTGGCCCGACTTTATGGTCGCGCAAAAAAGGTGATACTGAGTACGGCATTAAGGCAATCCCTCTTGGTGGGTACATCAGAATGATTGGAATGTTTCCGCCCAATCCAGCTGGCGTTCAAGACAAGGAACACCTAGGTCGATTTGGATTAATGATTGAGTCAGCTCGCGAAGAAGTCCTAGCTGAGATTTCGCCGCTTGATGAGCCACGAACTTTTTATCGTTTAAGTGTTCCAAAAAAACTTGCGGTAATGTTTGGTGGCCCGTTTATGAACCTGATCCTTGCCACAATTTTGTTTACTATTTCGCTCAGTGTCATTGGTCGACCAGAAGTTACCACAACTGTAAGTGAAGTTGTGGTATGCGTACCTACGGCTTCGAATCCCAATGGCATTGCCTCAACTAATGGCGAATGTGTCGGTGGCGAAAAAACTCCTGCTGCACTCATTGGCTTGAAGGCGCAAGATACTTTACTTTCTGTTGCTGGCATAGAAATTTCCACTTGGGAAGACCTCTCGCCCGCACTTGCGGCTAAAGCTGGCGAAACTGTGCAAGTTACTTATCGAACTGCGCAAGGCGAGGTTGTAACCAAGTCTGTTGAAGTTGCGTCTTATGAAACTGCAATTTTGGATGCCACTGGTAACCCAACTGGGGAGTTCACCAATCGTGGCTTCCTGGGGATTTCGCCAGCCTTTGATTTAGTTCCGGCGCCAGTCTCGCAAGTTCCTGATTTCATGGCGACCTTGACCGTGGCGAGCGCAAGTGCATTACTTGATTTTCCAGCTCGGGTTTTTGGTTTAGCTGGTGACCTGTTTACTGAAGTACCGCGCGATCCACAAAGCCCAGTAAGCGTCATTGGTATTGGCCGCATAAGTGGTCAGATAGCAGGCAGTGAAGATATCCCGAGTATTTACAAAGCAGCTGACTTGATTAATTTGCTAGCTTCCGTGAATCTGTTTTTATTCGTATTTAATATGGTCCCAATTTTGCCACTGGATGGCGGTCACATTGCGGGAGCACTGTACGAGGGAATTCGCCGCCAAGTTGCCCGAGTTCGACGAAAGCCTCTCCCAGGCCCAGTTGACACCGCAAAAATGTTGCCAGTTGCTTACGCGATGTCTTTGGCATTGCTTGCTATGTCAGTGATCGTAATTTTGGCTGACATCGTTAAACCGCTGACCTTTTAAGCAATAACGACAAACATGAGCGATAATAGAGCCATGACGATCAATCTTGGACTGCCGGAAATGCCACCCCCTGTAATTACGCAGCGTCGCAAGACTCGTCAAATCACCTTGCGCCACAGCACTCATCCCATTGCGGTGGGTGGGGATGCCCCAATTAGCATCCAGTCGATGGCCACAACTTTAACTGCGGATGTAAATAGTACTTTGCAGCAAATTGCCGAACTTACTGCTTCTGGGTGTCAGGTAGTTCGGGTTGCTGTGCCAAGTCAGGATGATGCTGATGCACTTGCTCAAATCGCAAAGAAGTCCAGCATCCCGGTAATCGCGGATATTCACTTTCAGCCAAAGTACGTGTTTGCGGCAATTGACGCTGGGGTAGCGGGCGTACGAGTTAACCCAGGCAACATTAAGCAATTTGATGACAAGGTTAAAGAGATTGCAAAAGCAGCTGGTGATGCAGGAATACCAATTCGAATTGGGGTAAATGCTGGATCACTAGATAAGCGCTTGATGGAAAAGTATGGCAAAGCAACGCCAGAAGCGTTGGTTGAATCAGCGCTTTGGGAAGCTTCACTATTCGAAGAACACGGATTTGGTGATATCAAGATCTCGGTTAAGCATCATGATCCCGTCATCATGGTTCAGGCCTACCGATTACTTGCAAGCAAAATGTGATTACCCACTTCACTTAGGCGTTACCGAAGCTGGTCCGTTGTTCCAAGGAACAATCAAATCCGCTGTTGCCTTTGGGTCCTTACTCTCAGATGGCATTGGAGATACGATTCGAGTTTCGCTGTCAGCCCCGCCAGTTGAGGAAATNNGAATCATTAAATTTGAAACAACGCAGACTTGAGATTGTCAGTTGCCCATCTTGTGGGCGAGCACAAGTTGACGTTTATACCCTCGCTGAGCAAGTTACTGCAGGATTAGAAGGTCTGGAAGTTCCGTTGCGAGTTGCAGTTATGGGATGTGTAGTAAACGGACCAGGCGAAGCGCGCGAAGCAGATCTAGGCGTTGCCAGTGGAAACGGTAAGGGACAGATTTT
>DJBM01000012.1:732-1294 GCA_002430405.1 Actinobacteria bacterium UBA5976 | reverse complement strand
GGAAACGGTAAGGGACAGATTTTCGTAAAGGGTGAAGTAATTAAAACCGTACCTGAGGCTCAAATCGTGGAAACTTTGATTGAAGAAGCAATGAAGCTCGCTGAACAAATGGAAGCTGCAGGCGCACCTATTGTCACGGTGAGTTAACTTGACTCACCGAATTAACCGGGTGAGTTAACTTGACTCACGATGTTCGAGCGATTGATTCCCATTCAATTTCGCAACTGCAATCTTTGATAGCACAGGATCCAATCCGCCACTGCCTGTTGGCTGCTCGCGTCGAACATGGAAGTTCTGGCTTTCGAAGAAGTTATTCCGATTTACTTGGCTACTTTGACGATGGAAAACTTAAGTCTGCACTTTTGTGTGGCGCAAATGTGGTTCCAGTAAATACTTCCCTCATTGCTCGCCAAGAGTTCGCCAGCGTATTGTCCAGAAGTGGCAGACGAAGCTCCTCAATTGTTGGCCCAGCCGCAGAGGTACTAGATCTCTGGTCTCGATTATCGCCAACCTGGGGAAGCGCGCGTGAAGTGCGCGAAAATCAACCAGTTCTCGCAATGCT
>DJBM01000012.1:0-575 GCA_002430405.1 Actinobacteria bacterium UBA5976 | reverse complement strand
TTCTCGCAATGCACGGGCCATCTCTAATTTCTTTGGATGACGAAGTTCGATATTCCAAATTGGGAGATTTGGATGATTTAGTTCCCGCGTGTGTTGCAATGTTCACGGAAGAAGTTGGAGTTAGCCCAAACTCTGGCGGCGGCGCGAGCGCATATCGAAACCGCGTTTCAGAGTTGGTTTCGGCACGTAGATCATTTGTTCGCTATCTAAATAATGAACTTGTCTTTAAGGCCGAAGTCGGTACGGTAGGCGCCGAGGTTGCTCAAGTTCAGGGAGTTTGGGTAAAGCCTGAGTGTCGGGGTCAAGGTATCTCAGCGCCAGCCATGGCAGCAGTAGTTAAGTATGTTTTGGCTGACATCGCTCCAGTTGTCTCGCTCTATGTCAATAACTTCAATGCACCTGCGCTTGCAACTTACAAAAAAGTTGGATTCGAGCAAGTGGACACGTTCGCTACTGTGCTGTTCTGAGTTACTGGCGAGTGTCAGCAAGCGTTGAGTTGAATAGTCCTGAAGTACCATAGGAACATTCTGTAATCGCTCTTAGAAATTAATCGCCCTTGAGGAGTTAAAGTGCTG
>DJBM01000054.1:9187-16620 GCA_002430405.1 Actinobacteria bacterium UBA5976 | reverse complement strand
GGCAAATTTACAGATGAATACCGAAAGTTAACGCGGCGGGCGCGCATGGTTTTTCGGCGAGAATTTTATGGCGAAGTTGAAAGTTCTTAGCGGGCCTGCCAAACAGCAATTGCGCCAGCTAAATCTTCTAACGCTGTTCCAACAGATTTAAAGTAGGTAATCTCTTCTGGTGAAGTTCGACCTGGGTGCGCGCCTCGAGTTAGTTCATGTAAATCGGCAAGAATGTCGTTACTTGAAATCACGCCTTGTGAGATTGGGATCGCTAAGTCGCCACCTTCTTTTAGTGCTCCAGTTCGAGTGTCACAAAACAGCGAAGCCAGCTGAACTAATTCATCGTCCGTTTCGCGCATAGTTGGGGTGAACGCTCCAACAGTGTCGATATGTGTCCCAGGCTTAACCCATTTTCCAAATATCAGCGGGGTAGTGGTGAGGGTGGCAGCGCAAACTATGTCACTTTTGCCAGCTGCAGTTACTAGATCAGGATGAGAAGTAACTGGCAAACCTTGATCTCTTAATTCTTCGGCAAGCTCATGTGCCCGGCGAATATTGTGATTCCATAAAAACACTTCAGTAATCGGACGCACCGCCAGGTGAGCGCGAATCATAAATGGACTTAGTGCGCCAGTTCCTATCATTGTCAATGTGGAACTTTCTGGGCGCGACAAATAAGTAGAGGCAAGCGCGGATGCTGCAGCTGTTCGCCAAACTGTCATTCGGGCGCCATCCATTGTTGCCAAAGGTTGACCAGTATTGCCATCGATTAAGTAGTACAGCCCGTGAATACTTGGTAGATCGATTTGACCGTTGTTTGGGTAAACCGCTACTAGTTTTACGCCAACGAAGTTTTCGGCGCCAGGTCCAGTCCATGACGGCATAAGTAAGAGGGCATTTTCAACTTCGGCTCCATTATGATCTACACCTGGCATCCCATGGTGATGTCGCATTGGAGTAGTCCAATTACCAGCAAAAGCGCTGCGCAGACTTTCAATCAATTTGGGAAACGTCAGAGATTTATCCAGTTCGGCTTGATCGAAATGTCGCATGGGAGTTCTCCTGATGCTGTAATTGGAGTTAGTAGGTTACAGGCTATCTAAAAAACTTTTGGCTTCTTGGCTCAGGGCAAATACTGCCCATGTAGGCTAGTGGGACACGGAAAGCCTTACTTGATGGCACCCTTTGATAAAGGATGGAACTAAATGAGCACCCAAGCAGTAACTGGAGTAATAGTAGATTCCTGGGCGACACAGTCTCGGGTACGTAATGCCATCTTGATTTTGGGACTAACTGGGTTCACCGCGCTAGCCGCACAAGTATCGATTCCGCTGCCATTTACGCCAGTGCCACTTACCCTGCAGACATTTGCCGTGCTAGCGGGCGCAGCTGCCCTTGGCGCAGAGCGCGCAGTTATTGCGCAAGTTCTTTACATTACTTTGGCAGTGGCAGGCGTACCAGTTTTGGCAGGTGGAGCAAGTGGTCACGAAGTTGTCGTGGGCGCAACTGGTGGTTACTTAATTGGAATGCTTCTTGCAACTTATGTTGTAGGACAGTTAGCTCGTTTGCGTTTAGATCAAAAATTCTTAACCGCTCTACCATCAATGCTAATCGGAACAATCATTACCTTTGGATTTGGTTTACTCTGGTTGCACCAATACACCGGACAAAGTTGGGGCTGGACAATCTCTGCAGGATTAACTCCATTTATTGCTNNTTTAGCTTCTTACGTTGTGGGTCGGATTTCAAGTAACGGAGCAAGCACTAAAAGTGGCAAAACAGCGCTGGCATTTTTAGCGGGAAGTGTCCTTATTTATGCACTTGGCGCTCCTTGGTTGGCATTCACAACTGGAAACACAATTACCTGGGCAGTTGTTAACGGGGTTGTGCCGTTCTTAGTTGGCGACTTAATTAAGGCAGTAGCGGCTGGCGCTGTGTTGCCGCTGGCTTGGAAGATTACGAAATCTAAGTAATTTTTGATTTCTATCAATCCATGCCAAAGCTATAACTTAAATTCGATCGTTCGGTCCTAAAATTTCCAGTGCTTTTAGAATTTCCGCTGGAGAGGCTTTAAGCGCACGACATAAATTAGGTAACAAAGCAACGCTCGGACGAGTTTCCAGCGAAAAGTAACGGTAAAGATTGCCGCGGTTAATTTGAATTTCTTGGGCAACTTCTTCGAGTGAGTTGTAGCCAAGTTTGTCCATTCGGGCGCGTAACCATTCCAGGCCGGTGACGTTTTTAGTTGGACTAACTGCAGTTTTTACCATGATTATTTCTCGTTTCTTAATACCCAAGACTTGTCTAATTCTTTAATTATCGCACACTTTGATTTTATCGACTTGGCGTAAACACAAGGTTCAACTACACGCAAAACAAGAAAATATTATTTGTCTGCCAAATCACACTTTTTAATTGTGAGCAGTTCGTTTTGAAATCGGGGACACAAGGAGGTGAGCAACTATTATTCGGCAGGCGACTTTAAGTCGGCTAACACTTCATTTTTTTGAGTCTCTGACAGCGGCTTATTGGCCTCGGCTAATCTTGGCGCCGCGTACCACCACACATAAATTGTAGAAACTATTAAGCCAACCGAAACTCCGCCAAGAGCTAATTGTGGACTGATGTTCTCAACAACGTATCCACCGATTGCAATACCTAGGGCCATCGTGGATCCTTCAACTGCCCAAAGCCACGCTTGGGCAGATGTCGCAGTTCCGAGTGGACGAACTGCCTCCAAAACCTCCCAGTGATAAACCTGGGCAAATCCCATACCAAGCCCAAGTAATCCAAGGACTATTCCCATTGACCAGCCCGGTCTAGTTAATGCCAAGGGCAGGGCAACAATCGAAGCCACCAAGCTCGCAAGCTTAAATCCCTGCAGTGGCGTCGTCAGTGACTTTCGCGCACCAATTATTAGTCCGCCCAAAATGCTGGCACCTGCGAGAGTCGCTAGCAGCGGCGCAGATAGCCCAGGAGTCCCTTGCAAAGTGGCATATGAAGGTATTGAAATTTCCAATAACCCCCAAGCAAGTCCAAAGACCATGCCTTCAATAGCGAGAATCTGAAACTGTTTATTGCGAAGCAGGCGCATGGCATTACCTTGTTGCGGTTCGGGCTTCCAATTTCGTGATGCTGGCATTTGAATTAATGCATATCCACCTATTGCCATGAGGGCGGCAGTACCCCAGAGCGCAACTTCACCGCCAAGTGGAATCGCAAGCGCAGTTGCAATAACAGGACCCGCAACAATTGTTGAGCTAGACATTACGGTGTCGATCGCGTAACCAGTTCGTAAGTTCTCGGCGCCAACTAGCACTCGCCAAAGTGGACGCGTGGAAAGATTCACAGGTGGTGAGGCCAGGCCAATAAATCCTGAAATTATTATTATTGCTGCGGGAGTTGTGACAAAGCTAAGGAATAAAACAAGGGTAACCCAAGTTGGTACAAAAAAACTCAGTGGTTTAGTTTGTCCAAATTTGTCAATCAAATTCCCACGCAAACCCGCAGTGAGTGATGACGACAGGGTTTCGATTCCGGTCGCGATTCCAGCTAAGGTAATCGAACCAGTGACGTCTTGTACAAAAAAGAACGTCGCTAACGCGATCATTGCATAGGAAAGACGCCCGGGAAGTGCGCTGATTAAAAGACGCTTAACACCTGGAATTTTTAGGAATTCTAGGTAAGTTCGCATACCTCAAGACTACCGCTTGCATGATTTAAGTAATTTTCACCGTAAGCGCAAAATTTGCAACTTGGCGATTGCAGTAAGCCGTTAATGATGTGGGATAGTTGAGAGTCGCAGATTAAGATGTGCGGCCGTAAATCTTGAGTTTGAATCAATCTATATAAAGTCCAATTAGGAGCATCATGTCTACAGCAACGACCAACACGACTACTGAATTAGATCCCAATCGCTGGCGGGCTCTGCTGGTAATTGCAATCGCACAATTGATGGTTGTTCTTGATGCCTCGATTGTGAATATTGCGCTGCCTTCACTACAAGCTGATCTTGGAATCTCGGATGCGAACCGACAATGGGTTGTAACTGGATACACCTTGGCATTTGGTGGTCTGCTGCTACTGGGCGGACGCATTGCTGACTTTTGGGGACGTAAGCGCGCCTTTATGACTGGACTTTTAGGTTTTGCGGTCGCATCGGCGCTTGGTGGCGTGGCACAGAATCAGGAAATGTTATTTGGTGCTCGGGCATTGCAAGGTGTTTTTGCTGCACTTTTAGCACCTGCAGCACTTTCCTTGATCACCGTTACTTTCACAGATTCTAAGGAACGTGCAAAAGCTTTTGGTGTGTATGGCGGCCTTTCTGCAGGCGGCGCAGCAATCGGTTTAATCCTTGGCGGACTTTTGACTCAGTATGCATCTTGGCATTGGTGCCTACTGGTAAATGTGCCAATTGCGATTCTGGCATTCTTCTTAGCCATTCCAAATGTGCACGAAAGTAAAGCAACGGGTGATACTCGCTACGACATACCAGGAGCAATAACTTCTTCACTTGGCTTAGTTTCCTTGGTTTATGGCATTACTCAAGTTGCCGAACTGGGCTGGTCGGATCCAACAACACTTGGCTGGTTTGGCGCCTCACTTGTGTTGCTCGCATCCTTCTTTGTAATTGAAAGTCGCACGAGTCATCCACTATTGCCTATGAATATTTTGCTAAATCGCAATCGCGGCGCAAGTTATTTAACTTCCTTTATCGTTGGTGCGGGCTTATTCGGAATGTTCCTATTCTTGGCTTACTTCTTCCAAGGAATTTTGCAATACTCGCCAATCAAGGCCGGACTTCTATTCCTGCCTTTCTCTGTTGGTGTGGGTATTAGTGCGGGAATTGCCTCGCAAGCACTACCTCGTTTTGGACCGCGATACGTTTCTTTCATCGGCTTATTAATGGCGACGGCTGGAATGTTGCTATTGACGCGCCTTGAGCCAGCAAGCTCCTATTTAAGTGACATTTTGCCAGCGCTAATGGTGCTTAGCCTGGGCATGGGACTTGTCTTCGTGCCAATTTCAGCAACAGCGCTATTTGGTGTTGGTAATCATGATGCTGGTGTCGCTTCAGCAGTGCTTAACACCGCGCAGCAGATCGGTGGCGCACTTGGTACGGCGTTGCTAAATACAGTGGCAGTAACAGCAACCGCAAATTACTTCATGACGAATATGATCGATCCAACAGATCCGGCAAATGCTGCCGTAGTTGCAGTTGGCCTCACCGACGGTTTCGTTGCGGCATTTACTTGGAGTGCTGGCTTCATGATTGTTGGCGCAATAATTTGGGTATTCATGATCAATGCTGATAAGGACACACTGGGTGCCAATGACGTGCCAGTTCATGCTGGTTAGTATTTGATCATGTTAGAGATTGTGCGAGCAAAGCTAGCGGATGTAGCTGACCTACATCCGCTAGTTGAAAAGTATCGAGCGTTTTATAAGCAGCCTGAAAATGAGAAAACTCTTGGCTACTTGAAGTCAAGATTAGAAAACGATGAAGCTATAGTTTTTATCGCTCGCGAAAATGCTGAGGCAGTGGGCTTTACCATGCTTTATCCAACTTTCTCCACAGTCTCGTTAAGTGCTGTTTGGTTATTGAATGATCTATACGTTGAAGAGTCACATCGCGGTAAGGGTATTGCCAGCAAGCTCATGGAAACCGCAGAGAACGCAGCGCGCGATACTGGCGCAACGAGAGTTTTCTTGCGAACTGCAAATGACAACACGACTGCGCAAAGTTTGTATGAAGGTCGTGGCTATAACCAGGATGAAGTTTTTCGAAGGTATGACTTAATTTTCTAAATCAACAAAAGCTAAATAAGTTCGAGACTTTCAAGTTTTTTACGTAAATCTTTATCGCTTGGTTCAGTTAAGTGCGATCCATCTCGGAAAGTAATGACTGGTATTGATTGTGCGCCACCATTAATTTCGACAACTTTGTCAGCGGCGCCAGCAATTTCTTCGATGTTTATGTACTCGAAATCAACTCCAAGTTCAGTCAATAGTCTTTTGGATCGAGTACAGTCGCCACACCACTGCGCGCCGTACATTGTTATCTCGCTCATAAAACCACCTTAATAGGCAATCACAGCGCAGAGTGAAGAGACCACTACATAGGTCATAGAATTTCAGAATGACCCAGATGCCAACTCGCAAATTACGTGACCTAGAAGTAAGCGCTATCGGACTTGGCTGCATGCCAATGTCATGGGGTTATAACGTCGCGGACGCAGATAACGCAGAAATTCGAGCCACTATTCATAAGGCATTAGATCTGGGGATAACACTTTTTGATACTGCAGATGTTTATGGACCCTGGACTAATGAGGAATTAATAGGGGAGTATCTCGTTAAGGATGGCCTCCGGGATAAGGCAGTTATTGCGACTAAGTGCGGATTAACTCCGGTAAATATGACTTCGTATGGCAAAAATGGTCACCCTGATTATGTGCGGCAAGCATGTGAAGATTCGTTGCGCAGATTGGGTACGGACTACATAGATTTATATCAGTTACATCGCGTTGACCCAGAAGTCCCAATTGAAGAAACCTGGGGAGCTTTTGCTGGATTAGTTGATGCCGGCAAAGTGCGCTACATCGGACTTTCTGAAACCACAGTGGAAGAAACTGCGAAATGTCATGCGATTCATCCCGTAACCAGCGTCCAGAGCGAATTTTCTATCTGGACAGATGAGCACGTCAAGAACGGGGTAATTAAGTATTGCGCCGACAACAATATTGGATTCCTGCCTTTCTCACCTTTAGGTCGCGGGTTCCTAACGGGCACAGTAACTGCCGACACAATTAGCGATGGCGATTTCCGTAGCGCAAATCCTAGATTTACCGCCCAGGCAATTGCAGATAATCAGGCCATAGTGGATGGCATTGCTGCCATTGCAGTTCGCCATAATGTCAGTACTGCTCAAATCGCCCTTGCTTGGGTACTAGCGCAAGGTGAAAACATGGTGCCAATCCCAGGCACCAAGCGGCGCAAGTGGTTAGAAGAAAACGCCGCCACCACTGACATTAAGTTGAACGCACAAGATCTTGCTGACATTGCGGCTCTGCCTAAGCCAACGGAATCGCGCTATTAAATTGGCGCGGCTCTAGAGCTCGCGGTACTAAAGAAGTACTGGCCTAGAGCAGCGGATACGATCCATCTTCGTCATGCACTTCAGTGCCAACGAGCGCTGGTGTGAATACGCAAATGATGCGAAGTTTTGTGTGTGTGCGCATTTGATGGCGATCATGTTTGTCCAGAGTGTAAGTCATGCCAGCCCGCACTTCGAAAACTTCGCCGGTTTCTAAGTTTTCAAGTTCGCCAGTGCCATCGATGATGTAGTTCGCTTCGATGTGGTTTTTGTACTGAAGCGTTGTGGTCGTACCCGCTTCAAGCTCCGTGTCATGAAATGAAAACCCAACGCCATCTTCGCGAGT
>DJBM01000054.1:0-9037 GCA_002430405.1 Actinobacteria bacterium UBA5976 | reverse complement strand
ATACGAAGACTTGTTCCGGTTGAAACTTTGCGATGACGTGGGCCACCAATTAAATCTTCTTTATAAGTTACGATCATTACTTCTCCTGAGTTGAATTAGTTGGTTAATCAGTTCTTAACTCGATACTTCACTTGCTGGCGTGAACCCTAGTACTTCACCGTAGAATTTCAGTTCCTCATTGGCACAAGTAGTTATAGTTTCACTTTTTCTAAATCCGTGGCTTTCACCCGGAAACTCAAAGTATTTATGCTTAATACTATTTCTTACACAAGCGTCTCTAAATGCCAGTGACTGCGAAGGGGGGACAATTGGATCATCCGAACCCTGAAAAATAATTAAGGGAGAAGTCAAATTATCGGCATAAGTTAGCGGGGATCTCTGGGTATACAAATCTTTGCGCTCTGGATATGGACCAACCAATGAATCTAAGTAACGCGACTCAAAATCATGGGTGTCTTCGGCCAACATAGATAATTCCGCAACACCATAGTAATTAGCTCCGGCAGCAAACACTTTGCTGTGAACTAAGCCATTGAGTACGGCAAAGCCACCAGCGCTGCCACCACGAATCAAGATACTTTTTGGATCAGCTAGACCCTGTTCAATTAATCCAGAAACAACAGCCAAGATGTCCTCGGTATCAACGACGCCCCATTGCCGTTTAAGTGTTTCGCGGTAAGCCCGACCATATCCAGTAGAGCCGCCGTAGTTAACGTCGACCACAGTAAAGCCGCGGGAAGTAAAGAATGCTCGCTTAACGCTTGCAACTCCAGTGGTGTGCGCAGTTGGTCCGCCATGCACAGTGATAATTACTGGGGGAATTTCTAGGCTTTCAAAATCAGGATTAGTAGCCGGCGAGATAAATGCATGCACTTCTCGCCCAGCTGCACTTGGAAAAGTCACACTTTGAGCCACGGGCAAAAACTTGGCATCAACTGGAATTTCAATTTGTCGAATGATTTTGTTACTCGAAGGTTGCGCTGCGACAAATTCAATGATTGCTTGTGGCACTTTAGACCCGCCACCGACAGCAACAATTTGGTCATCTGAAGTGCACAAATAACTAAAGTTGGTCAGTTCAGATTTGCAATCCTGCAATAAGCCGGTTTTGGGATCGCCGATCACGAGTGATTCATTTGCCGGATCTCCATGAATTCCAACTAGCCGACCATCTGGTAATTTTCGAAGAAATCGTGCACCGACTAGCCACATGGGCTGTGCCCACTCGGCCGCTTCAGAGAATATTTGTTTTTTGTTTCCAGTGTTATCAACTGACCAAACATTCCAGAATCCAGAAACATCACTTATGAAATAGAGCTCCTGCTCATCTGACCAAACAGGACTGTTCACTGCTTCATTAATTCCACCTGCGCGAACTTGAACTGCTTCCAATTCACCAGCGGAACTGATTTCTGCGACTCGCAATTGCGTGCCATCCCATGGCATCTGCGGGTGCTCCCAGCTGATCCAAGCTAATTTTGTTTCATTCGGGGACAGTGCCAAGTGCGCATAAAAATGTGAAGTTGAATCCAATATACGAATGTCGCCAGCTGGGGTAATCGCAATTAAGTCGCGATAAGTTTCTTGTCCGCTAGAGATTTCACGAACACACCAGATTTCTTGGCCCCGAATCAAAAAGTCGCTGTATCGGGCTAGTGCTTCTGTGGAGCTAATAGGAGTAATCGCAACTGGATCTGCGCTGTCGGCTTTCCAATAAATTCTTTGATCACTTTTCTCGGAAAACAATAAACCGGTTTCACCACGCCAATTGCATACCAGCCAACTCAAGCCACCCATCTCGTGCACACGAGTTACTGCGCTCCATGGCGCAGGAAGCAGGTCGCCTTGCTTTTTACTAACTACTGCTGTGCGTCCGCCTTCATCTGGCCTAGATTCATCCCAATAAATCTCGCCTGCCACAACTTGAACAAAGCCCAAAGAGACCCCAGCAGAGGCGAGCAATTGGGCGGAGATTGGAGATTTCCAGCTGCCTGGTGTGGCGGTAATCATGCCTTGACTCTAATGAACAGGGCAAAAAGTTAACCACCCGCACCTGCCAAAGCAAGTGCGGGTGGTTAACAAATTAATTAGATGTCGTAATACAGTTCGAATTCGGCTGGGTGCGGACGCAAGCGAACATAATCAATTTCGGCGCTTCGCTTGTAGTCGATCCAAGTTTCAATTAAGTCCTTGGTAAACACGCCACCTTCGAGCAAATATTCGTGATCCAACTCAAGGGCATCCAATACCTCGGGCAGTGAGGATGGAACTTGTGGAATATCCGCTGCTTCCTCTGGTGGTAGCTCATAAAGATCTTTATCAACTGGAGCGTGTGGTTCAATCTTGTTCTTGATGCCATCCAGCCCCGCCATCAACATGGCAGCAAATGCCAAGTATGGATTGCTCGCTGCATCCGGGCAACGAAATTCAATTCGCTTTGCTTTTGGATTGCTGCCGGTGACAGGAATTCGCAAGCAGGCTGATCGATTGCGCTGCGAGTAAACCAAGTTAACTGGTGCTTCGTAGCCAGGAACTAAGCGACGGTAGGAGTTCACAGTTGGGTTTGTGAATGCTAAAAGTGATGGAGCATGCTTGAGAATTCCACCGATGTACCAGCGGGCAAGGTCAGATAGCCCGCCATAACCGCGCTCATCGTAGAAAAGTGGCACACCATTTGTCCAAAGAGACTGATGCACGTGCATACCGGAACCATTGTCACCAAATAGCGGCTTTGGCATAAAGGTCGCAGTTTTGCCACCTTCCCAAGCGGTGTTACGAATCACGTACTTGAACAACATGACCTCGTCTGCTGCTTTAAGCAAAGTGTTGAAGCGGTAGTTAATTTCCATCTGACCAGCAGTTCCAACTTCATGGTGCGAGCGTTCAACTAATAATCCAACTTCTGCCAGGCGCACTACCATTTGGTCGCGCAAGTCTGCCATTTGATCAGTTGGAGAAACTGGGAAGTAGCCACCTTTAATCCGAGTTTTGTAACCGCGGTTGTCAGAGCCATCAGCATTAAATTCATTTCCAGAATTCCAAGCACCTTCGATGGAATCCACGTGATAGCTGGATTCGTTTGTTGTGGTCTTGAATCGCGCGGAGTCAAATACGAAAAACTCAGCTTCCGGAGCAAAGAACGCAGTATCAGCAATTCCAGTGGAGGCTAAGTAAGCTTCAGCTTTTGCTGCGACTGCTCGTGGGTCGCGCGCGTAAGGTTCATCTGAAAACGGATCATGAACCGAGAAGTTCATCACCAGAGTCTTTTCCTTGCGGAACGGATCCACAAACGCGGTCGTAACATCGGCAAGTAACTTTAGATCTGATTCGTGAATGGATTGGAAGCCGCGGATTGAAGAGCCATCAAACATCTGCCCACCAGCAAAGAAATCTGCATCTACGGATTCAACTGGCACATTAAAGTGCTGCATCACTCCTGGTAGGTCACAAAATCTCACATCTAGAAAACGGATGTTATTTTCTTTGATGAATTTAAGGGCATCTGCGTGGGTTTTGAGTCCAAGATTGGACATTGCTTCTCCTAAAAAATCTCGCGGTAGCAACCAAAGGGTTCTTTGATTCGAGTTAAAACTACTTCGGCTCGATTTCCAGACCGTGTCCCATGTGTTTCCAATTTGTTACGAGAGTTTCCGTTAGCGCCTAGCCCCCAACGCAAATAGAGTGAAGTTGTGGATAGACGGGACATCGGCTCGTGGCTCTCGGGCCCAAAAGCAGCGCTGGAAGAGCAAGGCCTGGAGTTTGGTTACCCAGGTGAGCGCTTTGGGCTTCCTAAATCTGGAGCGGGGAGCGCAGCGAGATTTGGCAGACGCATACTGGCTTTAGCCGTTGACTGGTTTGCCGCGATACTTGTAACAAACCTGGTTTTTCCAGACTTTGTCTATGGCGAGGCTGACTTCGGAGCTGCCGTCCTGGCAGTATTTGCCGTTGAAGTTACATTATTGACAGCGACTACGGGATCGTCTTTTGGTTACAAGATCTTCGGTCTGCGCTTAATTTCTGTGAGTTCTGCCCCGCTAAACTTCCTGAAAATTTTGGTCCGCACCGCATTACTTTGTTTGGTAATTCCCGCAATGATTTGGGATCGAGACGGTCGGGGTCTTCACGACAAAATTGTGGGTTCGATAGTCATGAAATCCCAGTAGCACAAAATGCCGATGAAATTGCCGCCCGGAAAAACGAGCGCTTTTGTGATCAGCTTTGATTTTGATGCGGAAGAAGTGTGGCTGGCTGAAAATCCCGAGAATGTAAATCGTCCAGGCATCCTTTCGCAGGGCAGCTATGGCGCAAAGGTGGGCCTTGGTTTGGTGCTAGACACGCTAGATCATCTTGGGCTCAATGCAACATTTTTCACGCCTGGCCGAGTTGCCGAGCGCTACCCAGATCAAATGCGTGAAATTGTGGCGCATGGACATGAGATTGGTCATCATGGCTACACGCACACATCACCAACGAAACTGACAAAGTCCGAAGAACTTGAGGAACTTTTAAAGGGCAAATTAGCCCTGGAGCAATTTGGCACCCAAGTTACGGGTTACCGATCACCTTCTTGGGAAGTTAGTCCAAATACCTTTGATCTTTTGGTTGCAAACGGGTTTAGTTATTCCTCAAGCATGATGGATGACATCAAGCCTTACATTCATGCGACACATAAAATTGTGGAACTGCCAGTGCAGTGGATTCTGGATGATGCGCCATATTTTTGGTTTAGCTCAGGAAGTGACTGGAATCGCACAATTCGGTCAGCCAAAGACGTGCAGGAAATATGGCGAGAAGAATTTCTTGGGATTCGCGCACTTGGGGGACTGACTATGTTGACTATGCACCCGCAATTTATTGGCCGTCCAAGTCGAATAGCCATGCTGGAAAGATTTCTAACATTTGTCAAATCCCACGACGACGTTTGGATTGCCACTGCCAGTGAAGTAGCTCAAGCAGTTAGGTAGTGTTTTTAATTTAGGAACGACTTGATTTGATCTAAGTAACCTTGCGCATCTAAGTAAGGCAAGACAAAGAACATCAGAATTGCAAAAATTATTGCCCACTTTAAAAGTTTCTTAAATAAGAAAACTACTATCAGCACAATTCCAAGAACTTGCACCAGTGAAAATGAGGCAAAGTAGTTGGTGACGGTTGTAACTAAATCATTCATCGGCGTGTCATCTTTCGTCCTTGTGGCATCGGGCCTTTTGGAATAGGCAATGCGGTTTTGGGAAGCGCCTCAAGGCGCCTTCGAACTTCAGTAACCTCAGCCGGACGCAAAGACTTACTGATTTTTTTAACAGTTTTTTGCAGGTTAGCAATAGTTAGGTCACCTTCACCCACCGTTAACTCGTGAATCGGTACACCTTGCGCAAAGCGAACATGTGCTTTGCGCTGCTCGGCAAGTAATACGCCAGGCCGGGAACCCTCGCCAACCAAGATTATGCCGGGGCGACCAACAACTCGGTGCACCATGTTTTGATTTTTATCAACACCAACTGCTGGAGTAACAAACCATGCGCCTCGAATTGCGTTTAGTACCGAGGCTGCAGCCCCAACTTTACCAGAGATTGAGGAGTAAGCCGCATTTTCGGCAATTTTACCAAAGTAGAAAACAGTCACAAGGAGTGATGTAGTAAAAGCCAGCAATCCCAAAAATAATTTTTGATCCAGTGCCACACCAATGCCAAAAATGACGGCAAAAACCAGAGCAAAAACACCAATTAGTCGCAGTGCGAGAAACGAGATTTCTTTGGCAGCAAATGAATACGTTTCCTTGATTTGAACGTACCAACGCTTCTTTGGAGGTGCCTGCATTTTTAGTGACATGCCTCTACCTTAAGCGCCAGATGGGTTACGAGCTGCAATGGCTTGCTGGTAGAGCTTTCCTGCTCGGTAAGAAGACCTAACCAGTGGCCCACTCAGCACTCCGGCAAATCCAATTTCTTCGGCAACTTTGGTAAGTTCAACGAATTCCTCTGGGCGCACCCACCGGTCCACTGGGTGATGGCGAAGTGATGGCCGTAAATACTGAGTAATGGTGACCAGGTCGCAACCCGAGGAATGTAGGTCTTGGAGCGCTTGGTGTACTTCCGAAATTTCCTCGCCCATACCCAGGATCAAATTACTTTTTGTAACTAGTCCAAACTCACGGGCTGCTTTAATTACCCCTAATGAGCGCTCATATCGAAATCCCGGCCGGATCCGCTTGAAAATCCGGGGGACTGTTTCGATGTTGTGTGCAAATACCTCTGGCCGTGACTCAAAAACCACTTCAAGTAATTCTGGTTTGCCGTCAAAATCTGGAGCCAACATCTCCACGCCACAACCTGGCACCACCTCATGGATTTGACGAATAGTTTCGGCGTAGAGCCATGCGCCTCCGTCGGGTAGATCATCCCGAGCTACTCCAGTAACGGTTGCGTAGCGAAGTTGCATTGTTTTTACCGACTCAGCAACTCTGCGCGGCTCATCTCGATCTAAATCAACGGGCTTACCAGTGTCGATTTGGCAAAAGTCGCAGCGTCGGGTGCATTGATCCCCACCGATTAAGAAGGTCGCTTCACGATCTTCCCAACATTCAAAAATATTTGGGCAGCCAGCAGATTGGCACACTGTGTGCAGACCTTCGGATTTAACAAGATCAACGATCTGCAGATACTCAGGACCAGTTTTTAGTTTGGTCTTAATCCACTCGGGCTTTCGCTCAATCGGGATTAGCGAATTACGCGCTTCAATCCGAAGCAACTTTTGTCCAGTATGCGGGGCAGCATTTGCCTGCGGGGATTGATCGGTAATCGGGGTAGTCACAATACAGAGTCTAGTTGAGGTAACTCGTATTGGCGTAGGGAGTAGTCAGGGGTTAGGGAATCAAAGACTCGATGCAGATTTTCAATTGCGCTGGCACGCACATCACTCACCGTTATTTCCTTGTTCAGTTCAGCGGCCATCGTTGTTACGCCAGCATCAGAGATTCCACAAGGCACGATGCGATTAAACCACGAGAGGTCGTTATTGCAATTAAGAGCGAACCCATGCATGGTGACTCCTTGCGCAACTCGAATTCCGATTGCAGCAATCTTGCGATCCTGCACCTCATTGCGGACCCAGACGCCACTTCGACCTTTGATGCGGGAAGTTGCTAAGTGAAAATCCGTACAGATTCCGATAATCACATCTTCCAGCCGGCGAACATGAGAAACCACATCCATCGGACTTGGCAAGTGAGTTATTGGATAACCAACTAATTGCCCTGGTCCATGCCAAGTAATTTTGCCACCACGATCGACATCAACAACGGGGGTTCCATCCGTTGGCCTTTCAAAATTTTCAGTCCGCCGCCCTGCGGTGTAGACCGATGCATGCTCTAGCAAGATCACAGTGTCAGCCAGAGTCCTTGAAACGACGCCCGCATGAATGCCGCGCTGCTGCTCCCAACCAACTTGGTAATCGACTAGCTCGGACCCAAGAGTTGCGTCAATTATTGCCAGGGTCATGTCCTCAGCCTAAGACCTAAGTTATGGAGCCACTTGTAGTGCGCTGCTGGCGAACATCTGTACCAACTACACCCAGGCTTAAAATTCATGATTTAGAATAAGGAGTACCGTTCCCAACCGTAGAGGCTCTAATAACTATGTCCGAAGTAAAACGTAATCGTCCCACAAAAACTGATAAAAAAGGTCGCGGGCTACTCTGGGTAGCTATTGCAGTAATCATCGCTTGGTTTGGAATAAGCGCAGTTGCTGGGCCACTGTTTGGAAAGCTTTCTAGCGTTCAGCAAAATGATAATGCTGGTTTTTTGCCAACTTCGGCGGAATCGACAAAGGCATCTGAACTGGCGACAAAATTCACTTCGCAGGATACTTCGATCCTGCCCGCTCTTGTAATCTTCACTGGACCCGCAGACCAAGCAGGTCTTGCCGCCGTAGGCGAGTTTGCGGTTGCAGTTTCAGCTGCCCCAATCGAAGGTGCGAACGCAGTTGTAGGGGATTACCTGGCGCAGGGTGCGCAATTAATTCCAATTCCGTCCGAAGACGGAGAAGCAATTTTGATGTCTATTCCACTGGACAATGATGCTTTGGCGACACCACTTGAAAGTGGCGAACCCGCGCTGCCAGAAGTTGTTAAGGCGATTCGTGAGCAAGCGGATCAGGTCGCTGGATTTGAATCGCACGTAACTGGAATCGGTGGCATTTTGGCCGACTTGTTCGACAGTTTTGGAACTATTGACACTGACTTGCTTCGAACCACGCTTATTGTCGTGGCACTAATTTTGATTGCAGTTTATCGCTCGCCTGTTTTGTGGATCATTCCATTGTTTTGCTCCGTCATTGCGCTCTCGATTGCTGGCGGTGTGGTTTACCTGCTTGCCAAAGAAGAAATTTTAAGCCTTGATGGACAGTCGCAAGGCATTCTCTCCGTTTTAGTTATTGGAGCAGCAACAGATTATGCCTTGCTCTTGATTGCTCGATATCGCGAAGAACTTCATCACTACGACAGTCGCGTTACCGCCATGATTGCCGCCTGGAAAGGTGTTGTGGAGCCGATCGCAGCTTCCGGCTTAACTGTTGTATCGGGACTTCTAGTGCTTGGTCTCTCGGATCTGGCATCTGTTCGTTCGCTTGGCCCTGTTGCTGCCATCGGTGTGATCGCAGCGCAATTAGTAATGCTCACCTTGCTACCAGCGATCATGGTTCTTGCTGGGCGTTGGGTGTTCTGGCCTAAGCGACCAAATCACGATGACCTTGATGAAAATCTATCCGGCTTCTGGTCTAAGTTAGCGGGGCTCGTGGGTCGGCGACCGCGCCAAACTTGGATTATTACTGGAGTGTTCTTGGTAATAGCTATGGCCTTTGCAACTCAGCTAAAGTCTTCTGGTTTGGCTCAAACTGATGCCTTCACCGGCAATCCAGACTCAGTAGTTGGACTCGAGAAATTATCTGAGCATTTCCCTGCAGGCTCTGGTGATCCAACCATAGTTATTGGTCCGGAAGCTGATAAAGACGCATTGATTTTGGCATTGAGCGCAGCCCCAGGC
>DJBM01000052.1:75335-75676 GCA_002430405.1 Actinobacteria bacterium UBA5976 | reverse complement strand
CGCGAAGTTTACGAGTCCATGCAACGAGTGATTCGCGAATTCGATAGCAGCCCAAATGATGTTGGAAGATTGGGTCATGGTCTGGGAATGCAATTGACAGAATGGCCATCCTTAGCGGCATTTGATGACACAGTGCTGCAAGAAAATATGGTTATGACTTTGGAACCATCACTTTCCTACGGTGTGGGCAGGTTAATGGTTCATGAGGAAAACCTCGTTATCAAAAATGGCGAAGCACATTATCTAAGTGTGCGGGCCCCACGGGAATTACCAGTCATCAAATAGCAGGGGACAGACTAAAGATCGCCAGTACGTTGCAAGTTACGAAGCGCTAACCAGCC
>DJBM01000052.1:73380-75101 GCA_002430405.1 Actinobacteria bacterium UBA5976 | reverse complement strand
GCCAGGATCTATTCCAGCAGCGGTCAAGCCAGCAGCCATAGCCGCTTCAACTGCGCCCAAGCCACCAGGAGTTGGCGCTGCTTGGCCGATAACTGAAGCAGTCAAATACACCAATGCGATAGCAGCAATTGAGACGCTGGGTGTGAAGGCGCGGACCGCAGCAACTAGGCACAAGCAGTATGAGATGTTCAACAAAAACACACCGAATACCCCAGAAGCAAGCTTGGCTGGCTGATTTGCTAGCGAAGAAAGTCGCGGCACAACTTGACTGAAAATTGGCTGTACTTTTTGACCAGCCCAACTTCTGATTTTTGGAATGGTAAGGAGAGCTGTCATGGTTAAGGCAACAATAAGGACCGTGATTATTGCAGTGCGGGGTGGACGGAACGTTAAATCGCTAGAAGTTCCAGCAACTATGGCGGCGATAAATAATAAAATAACGTGACTCACGAAGGATAGAGCTTGCGCAACGGCAATACTTGCGCCACCAACTGCTGAAGGCAAACCTTGTTTAGATAAGTAGCGAACATTTATTGCAACAGCACCCAAAGGTGGTGGGGTGACTAAAATCGCGAACGAGACAGCAAATTGTGCCTGTAAAGTTTTCCAAAATGAAATTCGTTCTGGGACTACGCTAGACAAAGCCAAAGTAGCTGCAACGTAAGTTAACACAGATANNGAGATAAGCCAAGACCTATTAGGACCCATGTTGTATTAGCGTCACGGAAAATTTCACGTAGGTTAACTTTTCCGAGCTGGGTAAGCAGTAAGTAAGCCGCAACTGATCCCGCAACTACCGTGAGCAGAGTTCGAGGCTTTATTCGCTCAATATCAATTTGTTCAAGCTCATTTGCCGTCGCAGGCATTTCAGCCAAAATTACCGTGCGTAAAGTTGTCAACAACTCACGATTTTCTTTCAACAACTCGCGCGTGGTTGTTGAAAGTGCGACGGGTTGCAGTGCTGGTAACGCCCGCGCTAAAGCAGCGCTACCTAGCACTACTTTCCCAGCCTGGATTGCTCGAGTTGGATCTGCTGCCAAGGAAAGCGTCACTAGAGCCTCAGCTAAATCAATGCGCAACATCACATCTGAGGCAGCAACTGCGCCATCTTCGATACCTTGAATATAAACTTTCCCGTTAGTTGCCTGCATAAAATTCTGTGAAGTGAGGGCCCGATGTGCGATCCGAGCAGACTGCAAGTCCCGCACTATTTCCCAAGCACCGGCCAACTCTGCATCACCTAAAGTGTGGCCGATTGAACTAAAGGAACGACCTGGCACATGTTCAAATGCCAACAGCGCAGCATCAGGTCCGACTTCAGCAACTGCTAGTAAATGTTGCGTAGAAATGCCAGCCGTGGAAATTGCCCAGCTGTTAAGCGCAATTCGTTCTAAGTGCCGGCGCATGGAAGTGCCAGCACCTGCGGTATCGCCACGCAATCTAAGCGAACGATAAATACCTTGGGCTAAGCCAGCGCCTTCTAAGTCTCGGTCTAGAACCATCAAATCTATTCGTGCGCCGTCAACAGTACTGGCGTCATAACGTCGACCTGATTTTAAAACTTCAGCAGCGCGTAGCAGCGTCAATGGAATTCCAAGAGCCTGCATAACTTTCGCAATTTCGGCGCCTGATGGTCGGGTGGTATCGGTACCAAGTAAATACCGAATTAGCAGACCTACAGCCCAACCAGATAAAAGTGACACAGCGAGTCCAGCGGATGT
>DJBM01000052.1:68916-73209 GCA_002430405.1 Actinobacteria bacterium UBA5976 | reverse complement strand
CGAGACATGATTCGCGAAACCGTGGTGAACGCCGCTAAGCCGCCAATGAAGGCATTAAAAGGCACGGCAGTTAGTGGATCCGTAGTTCCAGCGAATGCTAAGAGTAAGCGCTCAGAACCAGATTGAATTAAGGCCAATGAAAGCAATGTAAGTATTAAAACCGAGACCAGTAAGCCCCCAACTGATTCCATAAGTTGCCGCGGACGTTTACGAACCAATAAATCTAACGCAACAATCGCAGGGAAAATCAAAGTACCTAAACCACTTATCAAGTTAGTGATCAAAATTAGGGCTGCTGGCAAGCGACTGGCACCTTTATAAATGTCTTGTTCAATTCCCGTTGTGGTGCTTTGCGCAACATATGCCAGCAAAGCAACGGCTGCAAGAGCGATTAATGTGAAGGCAAATCGAGCTAAGTCAGCAGGACGACGTAACCGCCGATCCAGCACAGTGTCCTCAATAACTAAAGTTGAGGTTGCCGCAGTTGGCTTCACGATAAATCCTCAATCTTGCTTAGTTTGCTCGGTACTTCTATTAATCTTGCCCCAATTTTCTGACAAATGCGAAAGCCTTTGACAGCATTGTCAGCAGGGCATGGTGGAATAAGGAGCAATGACTCGCTTAATCCTTGATCGCGCTGCGGTAGCGCCATATCTTGCCCCAAACCTTGACGCTGACCAATTGCGCGTCGTGAATCACCGACAAGGCGCAATGCGGGTATTGGCTGGACCCGGTACTGGAAAAACCACAACTTTAGTGGCAGCCATGGCAGCTCGACTATCGAGTCCAGGCGCACTGAAACCAGATCAAGTCTTGGGATTAACTTTCGGGCGACGGGCAGCCATCGACTGGCGAGATCAAGTCAGCGCAGCAGTTGGCGGTGGAGTTGTCCCGCTAGTTAGCACGTTTCACTCTTTTTGTTATGCGCTAGTTCGTCGGTTTCAATCAGATGAAATATATTTAACAGAAACCAGATTGCTATCGGGTCCAGAGCAGCAAGTTCGGTCGCGTCAACTTTTTGCTGATGCCATTGCAGACCAAAGATTGAATTGGCCCGTTGATTTAATGCCAGCAGTTGGCACCCGAGGCTTAGCCGAGGAAATTCGCGCCGTTATGTCTCGCTCAAGGTCGCACATGATGGACCCAGAAGACTTAGTTGAATTAGGGCGCAGCACAGGGCGAGAAACTTGGTCTGCCATAGGCGTTTTCATGAATGAGTATTTAGATGTCCTTGACGCGGAAGGCGTGATGGATTACTCCGAATTAATACATCGCGCAGTATTACTAAGCCATCGCCCGGATGTCCAAGAATATTTACATAAAACATTTAAAGCGATTTACGTTGATGAATATCAAGATACTGATCCTGGTCAAGTTGCCCTACTCAAAGCAATGGTCAATTCCGAAAGCTCTTTAGTAGTTGTCGGTGATGTGGATCAGGCAATCTATGGCTTTCGGGGAGCGGATGAAGGCGGTATCCGCAATTTTGCGCAAGAGTTTGAAAAAGTTTTTGGCAGACCAGTTGTCGATGTCGTACTCTCAACCTGTCGTCGCTTCGGTAGCGATATTCGAGCCGCAGCCAGCGCAGTAATTGGGGATCGAATTCCGGCGGGATTTGATCCGCAAGCCATAATTAAGCACCGCAATCCTGAATGCATCGCACCCGACCCGGGCGAAATTTCAATCCGAACTTTCGATAGTGCAGGCGCCGAAGCAGCTCACATTGCAGATGCCATCGCGCGGGCGCATGCGGGTGGCGATTTGCAATGGTCTGACTTTGCGGTAATTGTTCGTTCGGCCGTGGTGTCGGTTCCGACTATCTATCGCGCATTGGTAGCTGCTGGAATCCCCGTTGAAGTTGCTGCAGATGAAATTCCGTTGCACCAAGATCCTGCAGTGTCGCCACTGGTTACCGTGTTACGAGTTATTGATAACCCAAATGTTGCAACGGCTGATGTGGTCGCTGATCTTCTTAGTGGACCGCTTGCAGGAATTGACCCAGTTGACTTGCGTCGCCTGGGTAGCTACTTGCGCTCCTTGGACCGCTCGCCGCAGCGCGCGCCACGACCAGCCATGACACTTATTGGACAGGCATTATTAGAACCTGGCGTACTACTTGATGTGCCACCTGGTCGACACGATAGCGCTGTGTTGGCAATTCGTAACTTGGCAACATTGATATCCGTTGCTCGCAATGCGATGCAAAAGGGTGCAAGCCCGCACGAAGTTTTGTGGCAAGTTTGGCAAGGCAGCGGGTGGCCAACACAATTACAGGAGCAAGCCATCGGCTTCGGAGCTTCAAGCACTAGAGCACACCGAGACTTGGATGCAATTTGCTCGCTATTTGATTTAGCAAATCGTTTTGTGGCTCGAGGCAGAGGAAAAGATTTAACGAACTTCTTGGATGAAATGCAAGCGCAAGAAATTCCAGCCGAGGCACTTGCTGAAAATGATATTCGTAATGACTCTGTGCGCCTGCTTACTGCCCATAGAGCAAAAGGACTGCAATGGAAGTTTGTAGTTGTGGCCAGTGCCCAAGAAGATTTATGGCCTGATTTAAGACAGCACCAAACGTTATTGCAGTCTGATCGCATTGGTCCACGAATTGAGTTATTGCCATTAACCATGCGCGAGTTGCTTGCGCAAGAACGAAGACTTTTCTATGTTGCAACTACTCGTGCAAAACAAACGCTATTGATTACCGCCACTGATACTTCGGTTCGAGATGACGGGGTAGCGCCAAGTCGATTTGTTACAGACATTGTTGCCGCACTGCCCGCTACTGCTCCAGTTCATACCAGCGGTAGGCCAAAGCGTCCTTTGAGTATTGATGGCGTAATTGCCAATCTCCGACGCACTTTAAATGATGGCGAACAACCAGAACTTATGCGCCTGGCTGCGGCGAATCAATTAGCGAAGTTAGCGTCAGATCACGGTTCGCTATTTGAGCAAGCGCAACCAGCAAATTGGTGGGGCTTGCTGGAGCCAACTGAAAATTCACATCACAAGATTGACGAAGTATCTATATCGGCTTCTGGAATTATGGCAATTGAAAAATGCCCTGCGCAATGGTTCTTGGAGCGAAAAGTTAATGCCACCGCCCAGTCTGCAATGCCTTTAGTTTTCGGAAATGCACTACACACAATCGCGCAGGGACTGTCTTCGGGCGAGCTCGAAACTGACATCACCGTAATTGATGAGCAACTTGATCGGCTGTGGCCAAGTATGGGATACGAAGCCAAATGGGAATCTGTCCGAGAACGTCAGAGCGCCCACGATGCTTCGGTTCGACTGCTTTCTTGGATGCTAAGCCATCAAGAAAATATCAGCGTCACAGAATCAAAACTTTCCTGGCACACCACAGTCGCGGTCACAGATCCAAATGGCAGTACGCGTGAAGTAGCAATTGCAATAACTGGGCGAGCCGATCGCATTGAATTCACCGAAGATGGCATAACTATTTTTGATTTCAAAACCAGTAAAGATTCCAAGAAGCCAAAAGATTTGCAGGTCGATGTTCAACTTGCGCTTTACTCCTACTTAATGGAACACGGTTCTTTCGAATCAGAAGGTGTTATGACTCAGCTAGACGCTGACCAGAAGGTTGCGGGCGCAGCTCTTGTTCAACTTCGTGTGGGTGAAAAAGACAACTCGGACATTGCGTTAGTTCAGAAAGTCTCCCCAAATACTCATGATGAGAATTCCCCAATTCCACTCGAGCAGCGGGTAGGCAAAGCAGCACTTGTGGTACTAGATGAGCAATACGAAGCACGTTATGAAAAACAAAAATGCAACTTGTGTGCTGTTCGCATGCTTTGCCCAGCCACTCCAGAAGGCAAGCAGGTTTTGTCATGAAAGAACCAACCATGATGGACCTCGCAAAAGTAATTGGATTCCGTCCAAGTGATGAGCAGATTGCTGCAATTAAATCCCCACTAGAACCCAGCATGATTGTTGCGGGCGCAGGTACTGGAAAAACTACTGTTATGGCAGCGCGCATAGCGTGGTTGATAATGACCCAGCAAGTTGCCCCAGATCGAATTCTTGGGCTGACCTTTACTACCAAAGCAGCGAATGAATTATTAAATCGCGTGCGCAGCTACTTACCAAAAGCTTTGACGTTTTTGCCGCCGGAAGCTGCCCAACTTGATGTTGGTGAGCCAATAATTTCAACTTACAACGCTTTCGGATCTCGTTTACTTAAAGAACATGCGCTTCGTCTTGGGTTAGAACCAGATGCTCGAGTAGTCGTAGATGCGACTCGATACCAACTTGCAATGCGAGTTGTTTGCA
>DJBM01000052.1:60478-68856 GCA_002430405.1 Actinobacteria bacterium UBA5976 | reverse complement strand
CAGAAATTAACAGAAGAAATGATTGAAACCAGTGCAAAACGAATTGCACTTGCAGAGTTAGTGCTGGACTTTAGAAAAGCCAAGTTGGCCAATGATGTGATTGATTATTCTGACCAGATTAGGTTGGCTGCCCAAGCAGCGCAGAATTCCGAAACTATGCGCTCACTACTTAAAGAGCAATTTCAAGTTGTGTTACTAGATGAATATCAAGACACATCGCTTTCGCAAAAAGTTTTACTTCAGCAACTTTTCGGTGAAGGCCATCCCGTAATGGCAGTTGGAGATCCCTGCCAGGCAATTTACGGTTGGCGCGGAGCAGAAATTACCAACATGGGAAATTTCAAAACGGACTTCCCTCGCGTTATATCTGGACGGCAAGAGCCAGCAGCAATTTATAATTTGACCGTAAATCGTCGCTCCGGAAAAAATATTTTAGCCGCAGCAAATGTTTTAAGTGATCAACTGCGAGTTATTCATCCTGAAATTGTTGAACTTGTTCCAGGTGATGACGCCATGCCTCCTGGTGAGATTCACACGGCGTTACTTCCAACTTTTGCTGATGAAGTTGATTGGGTCTGTGATCAGATTGCAAAATTGAAACCAGCGAAAAGTTGGAATGAAGTGGCGGTACTACTTCGGGAAAAAAAGAATGCGGGATATTACGTAACTGGATTAGAAGAACGTGGAATCCCAGTGCAAGTTGTCGATCCCGGCGCGCTAATTCATTTGCCGGAAGTTCGGGAAGCAATTAGTTATTTAGAAGTAACTTATGATCCAACTGCAAATCCTTCGCTGGTTCGCATTTTACTTAGTCCACGATGGCAAATTGGTGCGCGTGATTTAGCGATCTTAGGACGTCATGCTGGCGAACTTGTCCGAGTGGAGCACTTACCAGGCACAGCTATATCTATTGAGTTAGACCAAATTGTTTCAGCCGTGGACAAATCACAGCGTGTGAGCTTATTGGATGCCTTGGAATTAGTTGGCCCAAATGATGGCATGCCCTATTCAAGTGAAGCGCGAGCCCGCATGATGGAACTTGCTGTTCAACTTCGAATGCTGCGAAGGTACTGCACTGAATCTGCAATTGACTTAATCAGCCGAATCATTCGGGTTACTGGAATTGGCATTGAGGCAATGACTTTGAATTCACCGACGGGTTCAACGCACTTTGATCGATTAGCGGCATTAATTGATTTAGCTGGAAATTTTAGAAATCTTGAAGGTGACTCCAGCGTGTCAGCGTTCTTGGAATATGTGCGAACTAGTGAACGCTTCAATTCACTAATCGATGCAGAAGTCACTTTGAGCGACAATGCGGTAATAATCATGTCGATCCATAAATCTAAAGGTTTGGAATTCCCAACAGTAGTAATTCCAGATTTAACTTCTGGCGTTTTCCCATCAACACCTAAGGATCGGCACTGGCCGAAAAACGCGTTTCGAATTCCACAAGATGTATTGACTGCTCCACTTAACCCTGGCTTGCCACAGTTCCCAGCCGCAGCGGGGCCACGAGGCGTTGACTACACCGCTTACACCAGCGCCGCAGCGCAGCTTGCGGTAGTTGATGAGCGCAGACTCGCCTACGTTGCTGTAACGCGCGCTGCGAACACGGTAATTGGCAGCGGCTCCTGGTGGGGGCCAACCCAAAGTCGGGTTAGAGGTCCAAGTAATTTTCTAGAAAATTTACACGCCAATGCCACCCACCCTGAGTTATGGACGCCTGCGCCAGAAGATGAAGCAAAGAATCCAATGCTAGAAAATTTGGTACATCCAATCTGGCCCGCAGGTATCAGCACAAAAGTTCGTGAGCGATTGCAGGAAGCTGCAGGGTTAGTTAATGCTGCAGTCAGCAAGCCACATGATGTTTCGAAGCTTTCCGATGAGCAACAAAATGTAATTGAGTCTTGGGAGCAGGATATAGCTGCCCTAGTTTTGCAGGCACAATCTCACGCGGCGACGCAACGTGTGGTGCGACTTCCAGGATCACTTTCCGCAAGCCAGTTGATTGCTCTTGATACTGACCCAACGGAGTTTTTAAAGACCTTGGTTAGGCCAATGCCAAGACAACCATCTGGGGCAGCAGATCGTGGCACGGCGTTTCACTCTTGGGTGGAAACCTTGTATGGCAAGCGCGCTTTAATTGACGCACAAACTTTGCCCGGCGCGATGGATGATGAAATTTATTCGGATGATCAATTACAAAAACTCAAAGCCGCTTTTGAAGCGGGACCTTTTTTCGCGCGAACTCCAGTTCATCTCGAGTTACCATTTGCACTGGTGTTGGGTGGTCGAACTTTGCGTGGACGACTAGATGGGTTATTCAAGGGAACTAGCGATGATGCAGAGGCACCAGATCGCTGGGTAGTTGTTGATTGGAAGACTGGAAAACCAGGTACTGCCAACGACTTACAGTTGAGCATTTATCGACAAGCAGCAGCGCTCACACTTGGCGTATCCCCAGAGCAAGTAGAAGCAGTTTTTTACTATGTCGCAGATCAAATTGTTGAAAAGCCAAAAACGTTGCTATCGCTATCGGAATTAACAGAACTTATTTCGTAATTTTTAATTACTAATTTCAACCACAAGTGCGCAGTGGTCGCTGATTTCTAAGGCAAGGGTATGAGCACTTGCTTTAGCAAGTCTGACACTTTCTGCGCCGAATCCTCGAGCTAGCATGTGATCAAACTGAATGCGCGGCTTAAAGGTTGGATAAGTTGCAAGTTTGGCTAGTGAATCCCAACCGGTAACGCGCGCAGATATCTGCCCAGGCAAATTGAAATCTCCAATTATTAAAACTGGATTCTCGCGCGCAGCTAAGTGCTTACTAAGCGCCCTAATTTGCTTCACGTTGTAACCAGGAACAAAGCTCAAGTGCGCAGTTGCAACCGTAATTATTCCGTAAGGAGTTTCAAGATCAGCAATGATCGCTACGCGAGGCTCATCTGCTACTTTAATAATTCGGGGCCTTGGGTTACCGGGAATAACAAGGGGCAGCGAAAGTGGAGCAGCTTTGAATCTTAGAACTTCTACATTTGTCATTGGGTAACGCGAAGCTAAACCGACACCGTAATGGGGCTCGGTTTGGGAGTGCGCCAAATTATCGTGAGTATGAACATGAGAATCGTTTGCACCTTCCCAAGATTCACCAGGCGTGCCAATGATTGCAGGAGCGAAAACCCAGTGCGGCAACCCCATAGCTTTCGCCACTATTTGGGTTTGATGTTCGTTGTTACTGCGTGGCTGGGCCCGATCCACTTCTTGTAGCCCAATAACGTCAGCTGTAATTTTGCTAGCAACATCGGCCAGACTGGGCATAGCTTCGTCCTGCGTTAAAGCGATTCCATGCAATAAATTCCAAGTAATAACTCTCATATCTGCAGACTACGCGTAAGAGCGTAGGATCGCTTTTTGTGGAGAACTTAATGCACGACTTGCCCCTTGCCCGGTTCACCATTGATAGATCTGCGCAATTGCGTAGCAACCCACTTTGGTTCGAGCAAGCTTGGGCCGCTGACACCACCAGAGTCCTGGTACTACATGAACGAAAGATTCCGGTCACTACCGAACTCTCAATTGTTTGGGTAAAGCCTTGGTCATTAAAGATGTCAGAAAATGACGCTAAAGATGCTGCCTTATTCTTGGGAGCGGATGAAGACCACACTTACATCGCAATCATGCATGACGAAGTAGGACTAGCCGATGTGAATTGGGCAAGTCTGCGCGATGTTGGATCACAATTAAGCGCAACTGATGTGGGATTAGCTACCTCAGCAGTTGCCTTAGCAACTTGGCATGAAGGACATAATTTTTGCCCAAGTTGCGGACAGCAAACCAAAATCGCAATGGCTGGCTGGTCGCGTAAGTGTGCAAATCATGAAACTGAACAATATCCCCGCACTGAACCAGCCATGATCGTGGCAGTCGAAGACACCGCTGGTCGCATCTTGCTTGGTCGCCGCAGGGAATGGCCCGAAGGTTGGCTCTCAACTCTGGCTGGGTTTGTAGAGGCTGGAGAATCTTGTGAAGCTGCGGTAATCCGAGAAGTTTATGAAGAATCTGGCATCCATGTTGATCTTGCTTCGTTGCGCTACCTAGGGTCACAGCCTTGGCCATTTCCAGCATCGCTCATGTTGGCTTACCGAGCTATTGCAACGAGCACTGAAGTTGAAATGCATGACGATGAAATGACCGAGGTGCAATGGTTTTCGCGGGCAGAATTAGAAATTGCCTGTGACGCGCAAACTTTGAAATTGCCCAGTCCAGTTTCTATTGCATTTAGATTAATTCAATCTTGGTATGGCGCTGACATACCATTGAAGTGGTGCCGGAGTTAAGTAATTCATTTTTAACAATCACGAATAGATATGGTGGAACTTTAATGAGTGACAAAGTAACGATGTACAGCACGCCATGGTGTGGTTACTGTCAGCGCTTGAAAGCGCAAATGGGACGTGAAGGTATCGAATACAACGAAATTGATATCGAACAAGATCCAGCTGCTGAGCAATTCGTTATGGGAGTTAATTCCGGAAATGCGGTAGTCCCAACCCTGGTATTCCCAGATGGCTCAACTCGAACAAACCCAAGCATTGGTGAAGTTAAGTCCCTGCTTGGGTTGTAACAGGCTCGTATTGCCAACAGGTAACTGGGGCGTAGTTCCTAACTGTCATAGCGTCTTGGCACAATGGTTCGGTGCCCGAGATTCTTGATTCCTTAGACGACCAACAGCGGGCTGCGGCGCAATGCGTATCAGGCCCAGTGGCAATTTATGCGGGCGCTGGAACTGGTAAGACACGAACTATCACGCATCGAATCGCACACGCCATAACAAGTGGTGAGCACGATGCAACGCAAACATTGGCAGTAACTTTCACAACTCGCGCAGCTGGTGAATTGCGAAATCGACTGGGACAACTTGGCGTTGGTGGCGTTCAAGTTAGAACATTCCACAGCGCGGCGCTTCGACAATTGCGTTTCTTTTACCCACAATTTTTTAATTCCAACTTGCCAGATTTAATGCCCAGTAAATTTCGATTCGTTGCAGATGCTGCGACTTTGTGCCGGGTTCCAAATGACAAAGACACAATTCGTGATTTGTCTGCAGAAATTGAGTGGGCAAAAGTCAACATACTTTCACCGGATAGTTATCGTGAGAAAGCGGTTGAAGTTCGGCGCGATTTAAGTGGCGAGCTTACTGTTGAAAAAGTTTCAAAAGTTTTTGAAGCGTATTTAACACGAATGGATGAAGCCCATGCCATGGATTTTGAAGATGTCTTATTGCTAACCACGGCAATGCTTGAAAATTATCCCGAGATGGCAGCCACAGTACGCAAACAATATCGACATTTTACGGTTGATGAATTTCAGGATGTAAGTCCTGTTCAGTTTGAGTTACTTTCTCAATGGTTGGGTGAGCGAGATGATGTATGCGTGGTGGGGGACCCAGCACAAACAATTTATTCATTTTCCGGAGCAACTTCAAAATATTTAATTAATTTTGCTTCACACTTTGCCCGGACTCAGGATTTTCAACTCTCCCACTCCTACCGTAGCACTGAGCCAATTGTTGCTCTTGCAAATCAAGTTTTAGCAAAAGATGCAACGAGTCCGATTCGCCTCAAGTCCACCCGGGGCAAAGGTCCTGCTGCCACGCTCACTGCCTACAGCAGTGATGAAGAAGAGGCCAAACAAATTGGAAAACAGATCACTGAGCTGATTGCCAGTGGTATCACCCCGCGAGAAATTGCAGTGCTTTATCGCATAAACAGTCAGTCGGAAATTTTTGAAGCCGAACTTGGCGCCTTGGGAATCCCCGTATCACTTCGCGGCGCCGAGCGATTTTTTGAGCGCCCTGAAGTTAAGAATGCATTGCTAAATCTTCGCGCTGGACTTCACGTCAAAGGTGATAGGCCCTTTGTGGAAACGGTGCGCGATATTTTGGGATCTTTGGGATGGAAACCAAAGGAACCAGATAGCGGCAGGTCGGCTCGTGAAACTTGGGAATCACTTAACACAATTGTTGAATTAGCGGATGAGTTACAAGCCAAAGACGCATCTGCCCAATTACCAGATTTTGTTAAGTCACTTGATTTACGAAATGAAATGGAATTTGCGCCAAGTGCTAATGCCATAACTTTGGCCTCAATTCATTCCGCTAAAGGCTTGGAATGGGAAGCAGTTTTTGTCGCTGGATTAAGCGAGGGATTACTGCCAATCTCACATGCAAACACTCCGAATGAATTTAATGAAGAACGTCGGCTTTTGTATGTTGCAATGACGAGAGCAAAAACACAACTTCGGCTTTCGTGGTCAAAATCTCGTCACACTGATGGAAAAGGGTATCGAGAGCAATCAACTTTGCTACGAGATTTAACGTTCTAGTTCGAAACCTTGTCCGCAAAACCTGGAACCCACTGCGCAAATTCATCTCGTACGGAAAATTCTGATTCGAGTTGGCACAGCACTCCAATACTGCCCATCCAAACTCGGTGAATCAAAACGTAGTTTGGTGGCAAGTTAATTTTTGTTCCAATTGACCAGTCAGCATTTCTGGGATCACTTGTGCGCTTAAATTGTTCCCGGATCCAATCGCGACTGTGCTTGAAAATTTCCACCTGCGCGGGTTCAGTGAATGGACCCAAATAATCCAGCAGCGATTGGGCTTCAAGTTCAATTCCTGGTCGGATAAAACCTTCCTCACGTAACCCCGCAACTACCGTTTCAGCGTCACCTACGAGTGCAATCTTTAGCAAAGTTCCCATAGCGGTTGGCAAGCCATCAGGCAGGTGCGCTGTCGCACCAAAATCAAGAATTGCTAAACGTCCATCTGGCATGACTTTGAAATTTCCAGGGTGTGGATCAGCATGTAGGAATCCAACACGACTCGGCGCAGAAAGCAAGAAACGTAGGTACATTTTTCCAAAATGATCACACTCTTGTTGGGTACCAGATTCAATTAGTCGAGCTAGTGATTTACCTTCAACCCACTCCGTAATAATCACATTCTCTGCAGCGGCTAATACATGAGGTACGAAGTAATCAGGATCACCATCAAAACCAACGGCGAACTTGCGTTGAATTTGAGATTCATGCAGGTAGTCAAGTTCTTCCGAGACACAGTCGGTTAATTCCCGCAATATCGAACGAACATCAATGCCCGGGAAGAATCCAGCAAACAATCTTCCAAACCTAGAGAGCTGTTGCAAGTCAGCAAGCAGCGCACCTGATGCACCTGGGTACTGCACTTTGACGGCGACTTCGCGTCCATCGTGCCAAATAGCTCGATGAACTTGTCCAATGGAAGCAGCCGCTGCAGGTTCATCATCAAATGAAGTGAATCGATCGCGCCAGTTCTCGCCTAGGTTTTCTACTAAGACTTGGTGCACTGATTCAATCGCAATTGGTGGCGCGGAATCTTGCAACTTTGTCAATGACTCTCGGTAAGGTCCAGCCATCTCATCTGGCAAAACAGATTCAAAAACGCTAAGTGCTTGGCCGAGCTTCATAGCTCCACCTTTTAGCTCACCCAGCACACTAAAAATTTGCTCTGCAGTTCTCGCCTGCGTTAATGCGGTGACATCCTCAGCCGACATGCCGCCAAGGCGCCTACCAATTCCAATTGCCCGACGTCCAACATGGCGCAATGGCAGGGCAGCCATTCGGGCGCTTCGATTCATGCCACTTTGGGAAATATCGCTCACCCTTAATTGTCAGGCAGATAGATCCAAGCGGCATCCGCAGGTGGGGTGAAAGTAGGTGGGATACGTCTCATCTTGGCTGGGGAGCAAACCCAATTGCATCAAATTGGAGACAGGGTCCTGCGCTGTAACCGTTAAGTCCTGATCGACCCAGCCATTAATAGCCGCTTGGATCAATAGCGCTGTCCGGATAATGAGTCCTATAGGCGCGGTATCAACTGCATTATGAGCAGCCACCTGAAGCTCTATCCGAGGCCAAGCGGGGTCTTGATCGCAGCGGTGCAGGTGCAGACATCTCAGACAGGGCGCCTTCCCAGGAGTAATTACGGAACTAACGACGCTGGTATCGGAACTTGTTGCAGCGAATAAGTATGTAATGTCCCTAGCTGCAAGTGAGTCGGCGCTTGTTGCCTCAATCCAAGGGAAGTTTGCTCGTTGATCTGGCAGCAAAATTTCAATCCTGCGCTGAGCTTGAAAGCGCAGGGAATTCTTGTGTGCTGATGCGCCCCGAATCATTCGCTCCATTAAATTTCGCGCAGTGTGATCGCGCCGATTTCCAATGTCTACGCGAGAAGCTCCCCAAGGAGTGAGGTCATCTTCTCTAACTAATTGCGAATCATGAACAGTGATGTTTGGATAACCCGAACTCACCAGCAATAATCCCAAAGTCGTGCC
>DJBM01000052.1:57105-60387 GCA_002430405.1 Actinobacteria bacterium UBA5976 | reverse complement strand
TCTCGATTGAGATTCAGACGCTGAATGCCACTCACTGGATTCTTATCATCATAGGTTTGCGTTGTCGGGCCAGAAGTTACTAGTCCTAAGTTTGCGAGTTGGAATAGAAAACTCTTTCCAGAACTTTCGGTGAAACCTTTTTGGTTTAACTGATGACAGATTTGTGCGACAGAATTATTCCCTGAAAGCAAATGAAGTATTTGTTTACCAATTCCGGATTCTAAAATGATTGCCGAAGTTGGGTTAATTCCAATTTGAATTTGAGATTCATTGCGCTCAAAGAAGTGCACCCCTGGTGCCAGTTGTGGATTTGAAAGTGTCATGTCCGCAGTTTTCTAAACTGGGCCTGTGTAGCGCGAAAACCGTCCACATTAATGGTGTGCTAACTCGCAAAATCTGCTGGCTAGCTCCAAAATTTTCCCTGAGAATTTATCCACAATGTGGCAACTAACCAAATGGCTGAGTTGGGGATAGATATATTTTTTCCACACAGGGAGTGGATAACGTTTTGCCTGATAAATGGAGGTATTCACAGCCTCACAAGCTGATTATCCCCAACTTGTTCACCTGTAATCCACAGCCAAAGTGGCAGATGTCCCCAGCTCATCCTCAGCCTTGTCCACAGCAAAATCGATGAGATGTTGAGTTACGTTGCGCAGGTGGTTCACATGCCCGTAGTTTTTCCGTGTTGAAGCTCTCGAGATAACGAGCCGGCATTCGCAAGGGGAAGGCGAATGGTTGAGCACGCGGCTCGAGAGCCTCAACTTTTTTGTGGGCACGCTGGGTTAGCCTGAGTTACATGGCCAATTCAAATCAACCTTCGTTATTTGATGCCGAAGCCTTCACCACGCCACAAGATCCCGCTGAGCCAGTGGAATTTGTATACCAGCGCACTGATTTAACAAAAGTTGAAGTGCGTCGAAGTAAGCGGGCAAAGCGAAACGTTACTGCGTATCGTGACAACGAAAAAACGGTAGTGACAGTGCCAACGCGTATGGCAAAGCGAGACATCCCTGCCTACGTGAACGAACTTGTAACTCGCCTTGATGATCGCGATGAACGATCCACTTCACAAGCGTTACTGGAACAGCGGGCGCGTCGACTTTCCAGAAAATATCTTGCCCAAGATTTGTTCGAAACTCATGTGGTCCCAGTATCAATTCGTTGGGTCACAAATCAAAATGCCCGTTGGGGATCTTGCACTCCGGGCGAAGGAACTATCCGACTATCGCATCGCATGGTTCGAATGCCGCCGTATGTAATCGACTCCGTCATAGTTCATGAGTTAATTCATTTACTGATCGCAGACCATAGTGACGCTTTTTACACACTCATGAATAGATATCCTGAGCACGAAAAAGCTAAGGCTTACCTGGACGGCTTCTCGCATGCACAGCAGAATTACTTGCCCGAATAATTCTTTTTACTACTAATTTCGTGGTGTTAAGAATTTATCTCTGGATCATTTTTGTCAGCTTCGATAGCCTTATTTAGTTCGGCCATTAAGTCTTCGCTTCCCGTTGCTAAAAATGCATCGATGTCATCGATGTCGCTATCACGGGGAAGTAAATCTGGATGAGACCAGAGCAAATCTCGCGCAGCAATTCCTTGAGTGTCCGACAAACGTTGCCAAAGGGCAGCGGCTTCGCGCATCCTTCTTGGTCGCATTTCTAAACCAATAAGTCCGCCTAAAACTTTCTCAGCTGGCCCACCAGTGGCACGACGTCGGCGAAATACTTCTTCAAGTGCGCTGGCCGCCGGAAGTCGAGTTCCCGCAGCCGCAGTAACAACAACATTTACCCAACCCTCAATTAGCGCAAGCAAAAGCTCAATTCGAGTCAGTGCTGCAACTTGCGCGGGTGTCTTGGTTGGCTCAAACAGCGAGGACGCCATCATGCTGTTTATACTCTCGGGATTTGTTGGATCAATTTGAGTCATGGCTTGCTCAATTGCTGAGGTATCGATTTGCACACCACGTGCGTAATCACTTATCGCAGCGAGCAGTTGAGATTGAATCCAAGGCGCTGTCATAAATAGTCTTTGATGCGCGAGTTCTCGAAGCGTCACGTAAAGTCGGGCGTCTGATTCATCAATGGATAAACCTTTGATGAATGCGTCAACATTAGTCACGACTAAGCCTGGCTTGCCGGTAGATGCAAGTGGGATCCCGACATCAGAGTTGCTCAAAACTTCGGTTGTCATTTGTCCAAGCGCTTGACCAAATTGAGTACCAAACATTGTGGCGCCCATTGACTTCGCCATTGCCATTAGCGGACCAGTTATGGCGGCAAAGTCAGGGGAGGCCAAAGTTTCGCGAAGATTCTCGGCGACTTCAGGTGGCAAACTCGCAAGTAGTTCTTCGGGAAAAGTTACTGTGCCAGCTTCGTTGCCAGAGGGCAACATCCCAGTCATGGCTCCGGCTACACCGTCTGCGACTGGCTGGACCATAACTTTCCAAGAATCAAATGAATTGGCTAACCAAGCAGCGCGAGTAACGCCAGCTACGGTGTGCCCAGCACTTGGTAATGCAGTCACCTCATTTAGCCATAAGTCAGCAAGGTCAGCCGCAGCTCGTAACCGCTCTTGATCTGTCGCTGTGATTGCTGGATCCCCGGCACTTTTTATAACTTGATCAGAAGTGGTGTGTGCGCTTGTCCAATTAACTGAACCACCGGATGGATCGCCACCATTGCGCAACATGCGTCCCATGTTTTCCAGCATGCTGGCGAGCTCATTGTTGTCATCGCTACCAGGTGAAAATCCAAACGGAATACTCATTTTGCCCATTCTTGTTTTACTTCTTGATTTTAAGGTTATGCCCAGAGGAAGGATTCATTAAGCATTTTTGATCTAGCCCTGGGCGAACAACTAAAAATCAGTTGTAACGTACGCTTGATTCCTAAAGGTTTTTAGTAGTAACTAACCAAGGATGGCCCAGCCAATGCGATTAAGATTCAAGCCCAATTTAACTTGGACACTTTTGATTTTGCTTGGCGCAGCAATGTTTATCCCGGTTCCATACGTGTTAACCACCCCTGGCCCAGTTTTTAACACAATTGGCAAAGTTAGTGAGATTGAATTGATTTCAATTTCAGGAACCGAAACTTTTCCAACTGAAGGTGAATTAAACATGACCACAGTTCGCGAAACTGGGGGACCGCAAGATGGTTTGGATATATTCCAAGCAATTTGGGGTTGGCTAGATCCAGATAGCCGCGTTGTGCCGCGTCAATATCTTTATCCCGAGGATGAAACTGAAGAGGAAAATACTGCCCGAAACGC
>DJBM01000052.1:56054-57039 GCA_002430405.1 Actinobacteria bacterium UBA5976 | reverse complement strand
CTGCCCGAAATGCGGAAGCGTTTAGCACCTCACAAAGTTACGCAATCTCAGCCGCTATGAATTTTCTTGGGAAACCAGTGCTGGAAACAATTGTTGTCACAAGTGTTGGTGTAGGCGCCCCAGCGCTGGACAAACTTCGCGCTGGCGATGAAATTATTTCTGTTGATTCGCAAGTCATGACATCACCAGAGCAAGTTGTTGTTGCGGTGCGAGCAAAACCAATTGGGACAAACTTGGTATTTGTTGTTAAGCGCGAAGGTACTGAACTTACGCAGATCGTCACTTCGGTACCTAAAGAAGATGACCCAAGCACTGCAGAAGATGAATCAATAATTCCCTACATTGGAATTGGAATTGGCATAAATTACGAGGCGCCATTTTCAATCGAGTTTGGTGTCTCAGGAGTAGGTGGTCCTAGCGCAGGATCAATGTTCGCACTTGGCATCATCGACAAGTTAACACCGGGTGCATTAACTGAAGGGAAAATAATCGCGGGCACTGGAACTATTGATTCAAATGGAAACGTTGGTGAAATCGGTGGCATTCAGCAGAAATTGGTAGGAGCCAAGGACGCTGGAGCAGTTTTGTTTCTTGCACCCCAGGGCAACTGCGACGATGTCATTGGCCACATACCCGATGGATTAACAGTTGCTTCCGTTGCAACTCTTGAAGATGCGATGGAAGCAATTGAAGCTTTCAATGCTGGCGCTCAGGTTAAAGCCTGTAGTTGAACTAAAAACCTCGGCTGGCTAATACTGCAGCAGCTGCGAAAGTCACAAAGATTGCAAACCCCTTTTGCAAAGTTCTAGCATTTAGTTTTGCTGCAATAGGGGCTGCCAGAAATGAAGAAACAATCGCTGCGAGGGTGAATGCAAATACAGGACCCACAGGCACCTCACCCCAGTATTCAAACCGCATCAAGAAAGCGACTAAGGAGGTACTTGCGATTGCAACGAGAGAAGTGCCAGCGGCTGTTTTTGTTGGA
>DJBM01000052.1:47027-55927 GCA_002430405.1 Actinobacteria bacterium UBA5976 | reverse complement strand
TGGAACTTTAAGAATTAGGACTAAGGCCGGCACAATTAGAAACCCACCGCCCACGCCTAGCAACCCGGTAAGGGTTCCAATAGCTGTTGCAACAAGGAACACTAACGGCCACTGTGACTTAACTTGAGCACTTGACGCATTTACGGGACCACGCCACATTGCAAATGCAGCGCCAAGCATTAGAGTCGCAAACGAAATTATCTGAGCTGACTCTGGCACAACCTTTACAAGTTGGGTGCCCGCAAAAGTTCCCAATAGTCCAAGTGCTGAAAAAGTTAGACCGAGACTTATGTCAACATTTTTTGTTTTTATGCGTGGAATAAATCCTGCGATCGCGGCTGCACCGACAATTATTAATGAAGAAGTGGTAGCAGCGACAGTGGAAAGTCCCATGACTGCAATTAGTCCAGGAACTGCAAGTATTGCTCCGCCAGCGCCAATAATTCCAAGAACTAGCCCGATCAAAATTCCAAGAATTATTCCTTCAAAAAGCATCATGAATTAAGCGACTTCTGGATTTCCGCTTACGCTAACCATTGGCAATCCAGCTTCATGCCAAGCCTTCATTCCACCGGTCATGTTAAATACATTCTCCATTTGGGCGGCAATAGCGGTTGCTACCTGAGCTGAACGACTCCCGGATCGGCAAATGACAATTAATGGTTTGTCGCTTGGCAAGGCAGCAACATCAAAGGCACTCATCGGATTCCAGGAAACATTTTCGCCATGGCCCGCATCCCATTCATGAGACTCTCTGACATCAACACCAACGGCACGACCACTGCTGATTTCTTCAAACGCACTTTGCGGAGAGATTTCCAACATGTTCAATTCCTCTAGACGTTCGCTACAACATCAGATGGCGAAACTGGGCCAGCGTCCATGTGGCCAGTGACAATGTTTAGGCCATCAACTCTTAGGCAGGCATCGTAAGGCTCATTAATCAACACTGCGGTTCGTTTAGAGTTTTCGATGATGCCAAGGGCAGCAGCTGCGCGATAGGCACCTGCACAGTGAACCCAAATTTCGCCATGGCTAGGCAGCTCGTTAACCCGACCCTCAAGTTCGTGAAGTGGGATGTGCAGTGAAGGTTCAATGTGGGAAGCTTCGCGCTCACTTGTGCGTCGAACATCGAGCACATGCACGCCTGGCGCTCCGATAACCGCAGGAACGTCTTTGAAGCTAACTTCGCGAGTGGACCTTGAATCTCCAAATTCAGCGACGTCGCCAACGAAAGATCCGGATGGTCTATCGACTCCAATGCGAACCAATTCACGCTGGGCTTGTGCAATGTCTGAAGCTTTGTCAGAAATCAGAACTAGTTGTTCTTCGTAAGGGAACATCCAGCCAAAGTAAGTTGCCATTGAGCCGTCCATGCCAAATGACATACTTCCAGGCACATGCGCTGCAGCGTAAGAACTTCTGGTTCGAAGATCAACGATCCAGGCGCCAGCCTTCATGGCCTTCATAACTTCTACTGTCGACATGCGTGACAACTCAGAGAGATCAATTGGACCAGGTCCAGCATGATTGGCTGGGCCCATGTGCTTGTAGTAAGCAGGGAAAACATCTAGCCCAGCAAGTGTCTGAACTATGTATGCCTCCTTCTCAAGTAGAAGCGCTGGATTGGTTTTCTTCTCGTCAGTAATTGTCGAAGAGTCGCCACAAGTTGCAGTAGCTGCGCAGAATGATCCAAAACCATGTGTTGGATGAACATTTACTCCATCTTCTAGCAGACCAGCCAAGCGGTTAAGTGAACCGTGCTGCAGACCAGCAAGCTCACGCGCATGGTCCCAGCCGAGTAGATCAGGGCGACCAGTTGATCCATGAAGCATGGAGCCACCAGTAAACACGCCGTGAACTTTTTCTGCGTTGTCGAGAAGCGCATATGACATGTGAGTAAATGTGTGACCAGGAGTGTGCAGAGCCTTAACTGCAAAATCACCAATTTCTTCGACTTGAGTGTCGGAAACAGTAACACGCTCAAAGGTGACTGGATCCATTTCGCTAATGATGTATTTAGCGCCGTGCTCTTGCGCAAGTACTAAGCCACCAGAAACGTAATCGTTGTGCATGTGGGTTTCAACAACGCCACCTAGTGCCAATCCTTCACGATCAAGAATTGCTTGCACGCGATCAATGTCGCGTTGCGGATCAACTGCAAGCGCAGTCTTTCCATCGTGTGCGATGTAAGATCGGTCGCCCAGCGTTGGCGTATCAATGTTAATAACTTTTAAAGCCATAATTCCTCCACTTGATTATTTCTATTGTATACCCTAGGGGGTATCTAGTATTTAACATCCCACCAAATTGTGGCTAGAGCGCGATGTTCCATTGGCTCTTGAGTTACCAGGAACTCTCTAATTTCGGCATCTCTTGAGCTGTCTAGGCAAAGACGAATACGCAGGAATCTGATGTCGGCTTCAATATCAAGAGGTCTAAGTTTTGGTCCTTGCCACAACTCCAAATTGGCTGCAATTCCCATTTGCTTTAGGACTTCAATCAAATCTTTTGGTGTTGGGTTAACTGGACGCTCCAGATCCCAGAAATGCTTCCAAGCGTTGCGCATTGTTGAAAGCGGGTGCTGCGCAGGCAATTCGATTACTACGCGTTTCGTGGCGTGAGAATCTAAGGCAGCAAGAAATGGCTCAATTTGAGCAACGTTATATGCCACGTGATGACATGTGACAACGTCAGCTTGTGGCGTAAGAGTTGAAACGTCTGGCCAGTCTCCAAGAACTTCCTGATGAGCAAAACCCATTCCGTTTGCAGACTGCGCAAACATTTCAAGCATTTCAGATTGGTGATCAACACCGATTAAGGTTCCAGCCGGAGGGGCAATTGCGAATGCAGCGATGCCTCCACCGCAACCAATATCCATAACACTGCCACCAACGGGCATCGCTTCACGCGCCCGTTGGTGCGAAGGACTATCCGGTATTTCAGTGGGCAAAGTAAACATTGCTGGTGGATGGATCCAGGGAGACTCAGGTGCTTGGGCCATGATGTTTTCAGGTATTGCCCACTCGCTTAAATCGGCTGCCCATTTTTGTGCTGCATTTTGCAAAATAGTCTCCAAGAATTATTGCCTGGCAATTCCAGTTGATTTAAGTATACCCCTAGGGGTATGTTATAGTCTGTTAAAAGCAGATAAGAGGAACACAAATGAAAAAAGTAACAACGCTGACAGTAGCGGCCATTTCAGCTATCGCTATGTTGACAGGATGCTCAAGCACCAACGAAGCCATCAAGAAAGTAGACCCTGTTAAATTTAGTGAAGTTATTGCCCAGCCTGGTGTGATCATTCTGGATGTTCGCACACCAGAAGAATTCAATGCTGGACACATCGCAAACGCAATAAACATAAACATTGCTGGTCCTGATTTCGCGAGTGAAGTTTCAAAGCTTGAAAAAGATGCCACCGTTGCGGTTTATTGCCGGAGCGCAAATCGTTCTGCCGTGGCTACCAAAGAAATGGCAGATCTTGGGTTCACAGATATGTATGACCTGCAAGGTGGAATTATCGATTGGGAAACTGCTGGCCGTCCAGTTGTCAAGTAAAGATACGAATTCAAATTAGTCGAGAGAGAAGGAAATCAAATGTGTAGTCGAGTTAATTGTCGAAAGTGCGGCAAGGTTACTTACAGCGGTTGTGGTCAGCACTTAGATCAAGTTTTTGCTGGCGTACCAAAGAGCAATCGATGCGTTTGCGCAGCAATGAAGAAGCAAGCCTCAGGTGAAAAGTCATCGTTTCTTGCAAAGATATTCGGACGCTAATGAATCAAACTTGCTTAACCGCAGTGATGCTTTGGCCCGCTAAAAGGTGGGTCGCAGCAATTGCTGTGGCGGTAGCAACATTCTTTTTGATTGGACTCCCAACTGCAGTAATTGCCAATCCAGTTTTCGGTAGAGCCGTAGGCGTTACGTCGTGGTCGATGCCAGTACTCATCACGACATCGGTGCTGTCAGGAATGTTGTTCGCGACATACGTGCGAATGGATGCAGTAATCGCGGACGAGAATTCCGCAAAGGTGGGTTCAATCGGCGGCTTCCTCGCATACTTGGCCGTTGGCTGTCCGGTCTGCAACAAGTTGGCACTTATCGCACTGGGTTATACAGGGGCGATGCAATATTTCGCTCCGGTCCAGCCTTACATCGGAGCAGCAGGGCTTTTGCTTTTGATGTACGCACTTCGCAAGCGATTAGTAAATGAATCTCAATGCGCATTGCCAAAACCAAGAAAAGTTACAGAACAACATCAACTAGATGAAATACAGCGATAGGGAAATCACAATGGCAACTATTGAATTAACTAATGAAAATTTTGAATCAAATGTCACGGGATCAGGCATCGTGCTTGTCGATTTTTGGGCAGAGTGGTGTGGCCCTTGCCGAATGTTTGGGCCAGTTTTTGAGGCGGCTTCGAATGAACGCGGACACATCAAGTTCGGCAAAGTTGATACTGAGGCACAGCGCGAGATCGCCGCTGCTGCAAACATCACCTCAATTCCAACTTTGATGGCTTTCCGTGATGGGGTCTTGGTATTTAGCCAACCCGGAGCTTTGCCTGCCCCAGCATTCAATGAATTGCTTGATTCGGTTGAAGCCTTAGACATGGACGAAGTTCGCGCCGAGATCGCAAAGCAAGTTTCACAAACCACAACCGCTTAAACTCGAGCAACGACAGATTGGACAGTCATGAAAGAAATTACAGCACTTGAATTGATGACAATTTACCGAACCGTATCGGTAGTAGACGTAAGAGAACCAGATGAATATGTCGGCGGACACATTGCTGGCGCGATAAATATTCCGTTGTCACTCGTTCCTCTCCGATTTAGCGAACTTGATAAGGCCGCAACCCAATATATAATTTGTGAGGCTGGCGGTCGATCCGCCCAAGCTTGCTCATATCTAGAGCAACAAGGCTTTGATGTCGTAAATATTGCGGGTGGCACAGGCGAATTAAGAATGATGGGCACACCGTTAAACATGGGAGAGCAAGCATGAGTAAAGCAAGCATGAGTCCTGCTAAAAAACAAATTCATGTTGTACAGGATGCAGCAGCGCTCGATGATTTTGCTAAACGAGTGCGACGTGCTGAAGGTCAAATTGGTGGAATCCTGCGGATGGTTGAAGACGGTAGACCTTGTGAAGACATTGTTAATCAACTGGCAGCCGTTTCAAAAGCCATCGACAAAGCCGCTTTCAGTTTGATTGCAGCGGGACTTCGCGAATGTCTTACCGATGGAAAGAAAAACGCAGATGAAGTTTCCGAACAATTGCAAAAGCTATTTCTAACTATGGCCTAGCAAACACTCAAGCACTTACTCAGCAAACGTGGCAGCTAAAGCATCGTTAAGTCGAGTTACTAGATCTGATGAAACGGCAACTGCATCCGCCGAATCATGAGTTCGGTGTCGGAGCGCATTTAAGTTTTCACCCGATCGCAGGACAGCGCTCACGATTCGCACGTCTCTTCGATCAGGATGATTTGCTGCGACTTGCACAAGCTCGCTCTCATTCTCACCTGGCAAATCCGATTGGGCCGAAGGTGGGAGCACAATTCGCTCAAGTGCAACTAGGGCGCCAACAACTTCCGCTGGCCAAGCAATTGTTGCCAACAATTCGTCCAACTCCAAAGTGTCGGTAATTTCTTGCTCAACTGAAGTCATTGGCAGGTGCGCGCTAAGGCCGAGCTCAGCAGCAACTTGTGGATTGGTCTCCAACAGGCTGGCGGTTGGAACTAGGGCAAAAAGTCGCACGGGCTGATCCCAGCCAGCGCTGGCAACGTGATCTTCAACTTCTCGAACTAGCGCTTCGAGGTTTGAGGCAAAATTCATAGGGTAAGTCTTTCGTAAGTCGTTGGGCTGGTATGACAACGTCAGGAATTTCAACGTAAGGTATTTGAGTGAGCATAAATCAGGAACGTCCTCGTCGTAGTCCACTGGGTACAACTTTTGCGGTCCTTGCGGCCCTATTTGTAGCCTTCTCAACTTTCGCTGGTTACTACACCGATTGGCAATGGTTTAGTTCCGTTGGCCGAACAGATGTGTACACCCAGCAGCTGGTGATTAAGGCCACTTTGTTCCTGGCGTTCACAGTGCTTACCGCTTTGAGTTTGTGGGGCGCTGCCACTTTGGCCTACCGCGCTCGCCCACTAAATCTGCCAGCAACCCCAGAGGAATTCGCGCTGGCGAAGTATCGTGAAAGCTTAGACCCATTTCGACGCCTGGTGTTTATTGTTGGCCCGCTCGCTTTCGGTGTGCTAACTGGAATTTCGGCAGCAAGCCAATGGAAAACATATTTACTTTGGAAGAATTCAACTTTGTTCGGACAAGTGGATCCGCAATTTGGAAAAGATATTTCGTTCTACGCTTTTGAATTACCGTTCCTAAGATTTTTCCTAGGATTTGGTTTTACGATTTTGATAATCTCGCTGATAATCAACATCGCCGTTCATTATGTCTATGGCGGCTTAAAATTGAGCCTCTCGCAATCAACAGATTCTGCGCGCCGCCACCTAATGTTTTTCTTAGGAACTTTGGCTCTGCTTAAAGCTGGCGCCTACTCAATTGATAAGTATGTATTAGCAACTAAGTCAGACATGTTAATTACTGGGTTAAAGTACACAGATGTAAGTGCAGTCGTACCCGCAAAAACAATTCTTACCTACATTGCATTAGCAACCGCCATACTGTTTTTCGTTTCAATTTTCCGCAAGGGCTGGTCACTTCCGTTTATTGCATTTGGTGCGATGCTAGGCGCCTCCTTTGTCATTGGTGGCCTATATCCAACTTTCGTTCAGCAATTTCAGGTTAAGCCTTCGGAATTGCAGCGCGAAGCTCCTTACATTCAGAAGAACATTGATGCGACAAGAACCGCATATGGTTTAAATGATGTGCAATTCTCTGATTATGCAGCGATTGATAATCCCTCACTCGCATCGTTAGCAGAAGATGCGGGAACTTTAGGAAACATCCGGTTACTTGACCCAGCAATAATTTCGCCGACTTTTAGACAGTTACAACAGATTCGTGGCTTCTATGCATTCCCAGATGCATTGGATGTGGATCGTTACATGATTGATGGCATCAAGCGTGGCTTAGTTGTTGGTGTACGTGAAGTGAACTTAGCTGGTTTGGCTGCTGATCAACGCAACTGGTTTAACGACACTATGGTTTTCACCCATGGCTACGGTGTAGTTGCAGCTTATGAAAATACTTCAGCAAGTGATGGCGAACCAGATTTTGCGGAAAGCAACATCCCGCCGTCAGGCACGCTCGATATTGAACAACCACGGGTCTATTTTGGCGAGCAATCCCCAGAGTATTCAATTGTTGGTAGTGATGGATCGGCTGGACCTCTTGAACTGGACTACCCAGATGACAAGAGTGCCAATGGTCAAACGAATAACACATACAGCGGCTTAGGTGGCGTTCCTGTTGGAAACATCTTGCAGCGAACAATATTTGCTCTTGATTATCAAGATCCAAACATCTTGCTTTCGAATCAAATTGGAACAAATTCAAAGATTCTTTATGATCGCGATCCAATGACACGTGTGTCTAAGGTTGCGCCGTGGTTGACACTCGATGGAGATCCATATCCATCGATAATCGATGGCAAAGTGCAATGGATCATCGATGGATACACAACGTCAAACAATTACCCATACGCGGCGAGAATTTCGTTACGGGATGCAACTGCGGATTCAGTGAATAGTCAATTTACTGCTTCACCATTAAGTGCTGGAAACATCACTTACATTCGTAACGCAGTTAAAGCAACCGTTGATGCTTACGACGGCACTGTGACCATTTACGCATGGGATGAAGCAGATCCAATTCTGCAGACTTGGAGTAAGGCCTTCCCTGGAGTTGTGCAACCTAAGTCGGCTATTCCCGCTGGCGTATTGGAGCACATCCGGTACCCAGAGGACATGTTCAAGGTTCAGCGCAACGTGCTGTCTCGGTATCACGTAACTGACCCACAGGCTTTTTATTCAGGTCAGGACTTCTGGATCGTTCCAGAAGATCCAACTAAGCCAACAGTGGGACAGCCACAACCGCCGTACTTCTTGACGCTTCAGATGCCAGATCAAGAAGCGCCATCGTTCTCTTTAACTTCAACTTTTGCTCCGACTAATCGTCAGACATTAGCTGCGTTTATGTCGGTTAATGCTGATGCTGGGGATGACTATGGCACGATTCGAGTTTTACAACTGCCGCGAAATACTACGATCCCTGGACCGCGTCAGGTACAGAATAATTTCGAATCTGATCCAGAAGTTTCAAAGCAACTTTCGCTATTGCGAAGTGGCGGATCAGACGTGCAGTTAGGTAACTTGCTGTCATTGCCAGTAGGTGGTGGGCTGTTGTACTTCGAACCGGTTTACATCCGCGCTGCCCAAGGTGAGGGTTACCCGCTTTTGCGCAAAGTCTTGGTGTCCTTTGGATCTAAGGTTGCTTTTGAAGATGACTTAGAAACGGCCCTGGCTAAGGTTTTCACTGGTCAAACGGTTTTGCCTGAAACGCCGACTGAGCCTGGCGCCCCAGAGGCGCCAGTATCAACGCCAGCGCAGGATCTTGCCAAAGCTATTTTGGATGCTAACAAGGCCTATTCCGATGGCGTAGCCGCACTTGCTGCTGGGGACTTCGCAGCTTACGGATTGGCGCAAGATCGCCTTAAGGAAGCGCTACAACGCGCTACAACTGCTGGATCCAAGATCTCGGGGGAGAGTTTAGAAGTGACTCCAACTCCAGCAGCGACGCCGGTTCCATCTCCATCGCCATAGGGGAGTTGGTAAGAATCAAAAACTTAGAAGGGCTCCCGAAAGGGGGTCTTTTTAAGTTTTTGGGCGGGTTTGATTGGTGGAGAAGTAATGAAATAGACCTTAT
>DJBM01000052.1:28005-46907 GCA_002430405.1 Actinobacteria bacterium UBA5976 | reverse complement strand
CCAACTAGATTGCATAGCAACGTGTAAAACAATGTGTGGAGGACTCGGTGACACTTACCATTCACGACATTGTGGAAAATCCGAGTTTGCGAACCAAATTTCTCGCCGGTCATGCTGGTGCCCAACGTAAAGTGGATTGGGCCCATAACACCGAGGTTGAAGAGCCTTGGCATTGGCTAAGCGCAGGTGAACTTCTTCTTACCCTTGGCAGAAATTTTCCAGCAAAGCCTGACGATCAAGTTGCATTTATCAAGAACTTATCTGATGCAGGGCTAGCGGGACTCGATCTAGCAGCAGGCTGGTTTGCGCCTGAATTAACACCAGAGGCGGCCAAGTTTGCTGACGATCTCGGGTTCCCAATAATTCAAACCGCCTACGAAATTCCATTCGTTCTAATCGCTAGATCCGTAGCGGAAGAAACTTCACGAACAAAACAACAAACCAAAATTCTAAGGATGTATGAATCTTTTCGACAAAGCTCTCTTCAGCGAAAGTCAGAAGAAGAACAATTGCAAGCTCTTTCTGCGCACCTTGACTCCAAGCTTGCAATAGTGAATACAAAAACATTCAGAGTTATTCTTCCTTTTGATTTTGGAATTTCTGAAAATTTGGTCAGTCAGATTAAGTCAGCGAGAGTTAAAGCTCCACTACCAGCAGTATTTAGAGTAAAAGATGTGGATACAAATTATTTGCTTGTTTCCATGGGTGAAGAGGATCACAGTCTCTTGGTTCAAACAGAGACCAATGAAATTGACTTAATTATGTTGCAACACACTGCCTCCGTGGTTTCTTTTGTTGCCGAACGATATCTTGCCAATCTGGGCTCACAAACATCAAGCGGTCATCGGCTCTTATCGCAGCTGCTAGATAACCTCGTTGATCGTGAACTTGCAAAAGAAAGGTTAGGCCAATTCAATCTGGAAAATGGTCCTTGGAAAATTGCTTGCCCGGCTAGTGAACTTAGTCTCGATTTGGATTTTGTGAACACGATACTGACCCGCAGCAACGTTCCATCAATTGCAACTATTGGAGGCCAGGGTTTAATCATTCTCACTCTTGCTGATTTTGAATGGAGCGAAGAATTCCTAGATGCATTAACTGGACCAGGTAGTACGGCCGGAATAAGCGCTCCCATCAATAGCCTTAGTCGACTTGCTGATGGCGCCCGAGAAGCTAACTGGGCGCGCGAATTGGCAAAAGCATCAAAGACAAGAATTTCAAAATACGGTGAGACAGATTCCATATTCTTGCCCCGTACTGTTTCTGGAGCGCAGGTTGCCGTTGAGACAATTCTTGGTCCTCTGATTGAGTACGACACCTTGCACAATGCAGAATTAATGAAGTCACTGCAGGTATTTTTAGACGCCAATATGTCTTGGCAAATTGCGAGCACGGAATTGGGTATTCATCGACAAACTCTAAATTACCGAATGCAAAGGGTAGCCGAGATTACTAACCGAAACATCAGCAGAATTTCTGACCTAGCTGAATTGCACTTCGCAATACGAGCCAGAGTAATTTTGGATCAGATTTAGGCTTTAATTCGATCTGACTTTGGATCGTAGAGTGGCTTTAGCGATGCCTTTGCCGGGACTCGCCCAGTAATAACTTGAATTTCGTAATTGCCGTTAGTGAACCACTCGTCAGTTTCGATACCGGGTGCGCTAATCCACGCCAGAGTTACCGCGCCACCAAGTGTGTGCCCGTAACCCGTAGAGCCACATCTACCTACCAATTCGCCATTTCTAAAGATTGGTTCATCGTGTAGCAAGAATTGATCGGGATCTTGAACTAATAATTGCATCAGCCTACGATTTGAACCTGCTTGCTTTATCTCAGTTAATGTATCGAGGCCGACGAACCCACCAGGCTTATCCCAAGCAACGCCAAATCCCAAACCAGAACTAATGAGATCATCGTTACTTGAAATGTCATGTCCCCAGCTTCTATAAGCCTTCTCTAGTCGAAGAGATCCCAAGGCATAGTAGCCGGCAGGAAGCATTCCATAATTTTCACCCGCTTGCGTAAGCACTGAGTAAATGTGTCGCGACAAGTCAGTAGGAACTAAAAGCTCAAACCCAAGTTCACCAACAAAAGTCAGGCGGGTAGCCCTGACAAACCCATAGCCCAAATCTATTTCTTTTGAGTCACCGAAGTTAAAAGCTTCATTAGTTAGGTCGGCATCGGTAAGTCCCTGCAGTATTTCGCGAGACTTTGGTCCCATAAGTGAAAGCATGGCGTAAGAACCTGTTACATCAGTAACAGTGCAGAATTCATCCGTCTTGATTTGCCGCAGGAGATAGCTGATATCACGTAAGTGCGTCACTGGGCCGGATAGCACCATAAATTCAGTTTCACTTAACCGAGTAACTGTTACGTCCGCTTCAATTCCGGCAAATTTGTTAAGCCACTGTGTGTAAACAACTCTGCCATGATCAACATCTACATCACGAACTGAAATTCTCTGGAGAACTTTTAGTGCGTCACGACCTTGGACCATAATCTTGCCGAATGATGAAGTGTCAAATAGTCCAGCCGAATTTCGAACCGCATCGTGTTCGCGCTTATTGGCTGCCAACCAATTTGGTTTTCCGAAAGTATGCACATATTCACGCTCTTCTGGCGATTTGGCATACCAATTTGCCCGTTCCCAGCCGATTAACTGGCCGTATACAGCACCTGCCTGGCTAGTCATTTCATAAACAGGGCTTTGTCTCAAGTTGCGCGCACTTTGTCTTTGTTCAAAGGGCCAGTGCACGCCGTAAGACAAATCAAGAGTTTCGAGTACGCGCTTTTCCAGGAAACGTCGATTCGTTTCATGCGGCTGCACTCGAGCTAAATCTGTTTCCGGTAAATCAATGGGTGAACGACCATCGATGATCCAGTCTGCAAGAGTTGCTCCTGCACCTGGACCAGATAAGAAACCAGTTGAATTGAATCCAGCAGCAACAAAATAATTTTCGAGTTTTGGTGCTGGCCCTAGGTGGTAAATGCCATCAGGAGTAAAGCTCTCTGGTCCACAAAAGTGCAATTTAACGCCCGCGTCACCGAGGATTGGCATGCGCTCAATCATTCGCTCATAATACGGACCCAAGTGATCCCAATCTTCAGGTAACCTTACGAACCCTTCATTTACAGGTATACCCTTCGATGCCCAGACGTAGCTATCTGGCTCAAAGAATCCAACTAGTAAGGCACCAGCTTCGTCCTTTACGTAGGAACAATCATCTGCACTTTTTATCGTTGGCAAATTTCTTGGAAGATTATCAATTCCTTCCGTAACGATGTAGTAATGAGCTAGCGCTTGAAGTGGAACCTGCACTCCAGCCAACTCACCAAATTCCCTTCCCCACATGCCAGTTGCGTTTACGACGTAGTCTGCTTCAATTTCGCCCGAAGTCGTAACCACGCCAGTGACTTTCCTGCCATTCGTTTTTAGATCGGTCACCGTCACATGCTCTATTACTTGAACTCCGCGTTGACTTGCTCCTCTAGCCAAAGAAATAGTTGTGTCAGTTGCACTTCCTCTTCCTTCGTATGGATAAAACAAACTTCCGTAAACCCCTTCGGGATTTAGCAATGGATGAAGTTCCAACGTTTGCCCTTGATTTAAAAGCTGTACTTCAATTTGACTCGATATGGATGCCAATTCTTGATGACGCAGTTCTGTCATGCGCGCCTGCGTCATTGCTAGATGAATTGTTCCCGTTTCCACATACCCAGTAGAAAAGCCAGTATCTTCCTCTAAGTTCTTGAAGGTTTTTAAGCCTCGCTTCACAATTTCGCGCATGCCGTGAGTTGGCCTGGCTTGTGTTATCAGTCCCGCAGCATGCCAGGTTGTACCGGAGGTCAAAGTGTTTCGTTCCAGCAAAACGACGTCAGTCCAGCCCCGTTTTGCGAGCTGGTAGGCCGTTGCAGTGCCGATAACCCCGCCACCGATGATTACTACTCGCGCCTTGTTCGGAATTGAAGGATTGCTCATGATTCACCTCTAGTTAGTCCACGCCTTAATGCCTGAATTTGCCCGAACTTGGTTGTTTCCTGCCTCGATAGTTCTATTTGGTTCAACTTTGAGCAATGTTACAAATGCACAAAACGCCCTCTCATTTTTTATTAAATGCATGATTGCCATGAAATTTCAAAGTGGCAGTGTGAAGATTAAGTCAGTTGCAAGTGGCCAAATTCACAACCAGGGAGTTTCAAACAATGTCAGCCGTATCAGAGTTTGAGAGATTAAGTGGAACCTACTTTTATGCGGGTACTCAGCATAAAAGCCAAGGGCCTGCGGCTTTTAGAGTGACTGATCCGGCAACCGGAGTGGAAATCGGATTTGTTGCTGAATGTACTGAAGAGGAAATCAATAAAGTTTTTGACGCAGCAAAAGTTGCGCAAAAACAGTGGTGGGCTGAATCAGCATTACATCGTGCTGAAGTGATGCACGAAGTTGCGAGAAAGATAAAAAAGAATCGTCTTGAGCTTGCTGAGTTGTTAACTCGCGAGATGGGGAAAACCTTCAAGGAAAGTTGCGATGAAGTCGATTGGTCAGTAACTGCAATTGACTATTATGCAGAGGTTGGTCGCCATGAAAATGGTCATGTTTTGGGTCCGGCCGTAGCAGGACAATTTCATTTTACGATAAAGCAACCAATGGGCACGGCTGGAATTATTTTGCCCTTCAACTTCCCCTATGTCTTGCTCTGCTGGGAGGCAGCGGCTGCATTAGTTGCTGGTAACGCAGTTGTTGTAAAACCATCAGAACACACAAGTCTTTGCACTTTAAAATTCATGGAATACTTCAACGATTTACCTAAAGGTTTAATTCAATGCATCACGGGTGGAGCCGAGGCGGGTCAGCAACTGGTTTCGAGTCCGAAAATAGACATGATTGCCTTCACCGGGAGTGTTCCAACTGGGCGTGCGGTTGTAAAGGCATGCGCTGAAACGTTTAAGCCACACATGATCGAGACCTCAGGTAATGACCCATTCATTGTGATGCCTTCGGCTGACCTTCAAATTGCTGCCCGTGGTGCCGCCTTCGCTGCCTTTTTAAATGCGGGCCAAGTATGCACCTCAGCCGAACGCATTTACGTACACGAAGATGTCCATGATGAATTTGTTTCACTTTTAGTAAGCGAGGCCAAGGGCATTCGAGTTGGTAATGGCTTAGACAAAGTCGACATAGGCCCAATGGTTAACCAACGCGAACGAGATAGATACGAGAAAATACTAGCTCGGGCAATCGAACAGGGAGCCATTGTTGAATGTGGCGGAGGCAGGCCAAGCGGATTAGACCATGGTTTTTTTGCAGAAGTTACAGTCCTGACAAATGTCAGACCCGAAATGGATATTTTGCACGGGGAATCGTTTGGACCGATAGCTCCTATTTGTAAAGTCTCGAGCCTTGATGAGGCAATCGCCCTCGCAAATGATTCCGACTTTGGTCTTGGTGCGAACATCTACACAAAGCAACTTGATGAAGCAATGCGAGCAGTAAATGAAATTGACGTTGGCATGGTCTGGGTCAATGCTCCACTTCTAGATAATGATGCAGGGCCATTTGGTGGACGAAAACTTTCGGGATCAGGTCGTCAACTCGGACGTGAAGGACTTGATAGTTTCCGCCACACAAAACTCGCGATGATCGACCCAGATTCAAAGTCTGAAGACTTCTGGTGGTTTCCATACAAAGATTCCGAAAGCTTTCAAGGTTACTCGGAAGGAAAATGAAATATGTCAATATCACATCAAGGAGAGAGGATAAGGAAATGCCAGAAGTAAATCTTCCTGCTGAACTGGAAGAACGCATTAGGTATTATGAGAATCCAGCGAATGACCCGGGTGGATTCAAAAGAAAAGACTGGGTCGTGGTGCTAGGAACCGGAGTACTTCTGCCGATTGTTGCGCTGCTAATTGGTTGGAATGTGGGATGGTCAGCATGAGTGAAAAAAGCTTGGATCAACAATTAGTTGAAACTTCTTGGCCGCTAACACCAAAAGAGCGGAATTGGAATAGCCGATCACTATTTATTGTTTTGATGGTTGCTGCCTCGGCTACGTGGTGCTTCATCATTGGCGAATATGTTGGCTATTACCTGCCGATTGGGCCTGGTTTCTTTGCAATGACGGCAGGCGCAATGATTGGAATGCTGTTAGTTACTCTGGCAGTTGTACCAACTTCTACGCGATTTGGAATTGACAGCATTAAGGCTGCAACTCCTCAGTTTGGAACAAATGGTTGGACGATTACCGTTACTTTGCAGTACCTGTCAATCATTGGCTGGAATTCTCTACTCCTAATCTTCTTTGGAAAATCAATTTCACGCTTCTTAAATGTGCTTGGAGTTGGTGATGAGAATCTAGCAACGATAGTTGTACCGGTTGCCACAGTGGTTGCATGTGTATTTGTTTACATCATTTTGAAGAAGGGCGTAACTGGACTAGAGCGAGTCTCGTTTTGGTTATTCATTTCGATTGTTGCAGTTGGTATTTGGTTAATCACGATGTTACTAATTCGACAAGGCGACGCACTTGCTACGGCAGTACCTGCTTACGCTAGTGACAAGCAACTTGATTTCCAGTACGGAATCGAGATCGGTTTAGTTAGCTTGCTTTCTTGGTGGCCTTACATCGGTTCCATGACTCGACAAGCTAAGAACCCATCAATTGCGGCAGGTCCTTCAATGCTGGGAATGGGACTTCCGGTTCCGGTCCTTAGCTTCGTAGGGTTAGCTTCAATTTTGGCGCTTAGCATCTCTGATCCAACCGCTTGGCTAACTGAGGTAGGTGGCCAATTATTTGGCGCACTTGCATTGCTGTTTATCATCGCGGCAAATCTTGGTACGGCGGTCGCTGGGCTTTATGCATCAACTGTAGGCATCAAAGCAGTACCTGCATTTTCAAGGTTGTCATGGAATAAGTCACTGCTAGTATCCATCGCGCCAGTGGCCTTGATCGGGATCCTAATTCCAAACTGGGTCTTTGATAACTTTGGTACCTTTGTGGCCTACATTGGAGTTTTCTTTGCTCCACTTTGTGGAATCATGATCATCGATTACTTCTTACTCCGTAGAGGAAAAATCAGTATTCGTGGAATCTATGACACTGGTAATAAGTCGGTTTATCGCTATTGGGGTGGATTTAATCCTGCAGCGGTGCTAGCAATGGTGGTTGGTTTCGTAACCTATACCTACCTACTCAACCCAATCTCGTATGCCGTGAAGGAACCATTCCCAATATTGGGAGCTTCTTTGCCGGCTGCGCTTATGTCAGCTGTAGCTTATGCGATCATTACTCTGCTCGTAGTCAAGCCAGCTGGTAAGGGTGGTTACAAGTAATAAGTCAAAAAAAACAGAAAGCACCGAGAAATCGGTGCTTTCTGTTTTTTGACCTGCGGGCGATTGATCTATTGCGCGGTAAGTAGTTCATGATTGCCCGAAACTCGTGGGCACAGCGGGGACAGGAACCGTGGACACATGGGGACAGGAACCGTCGGCCAGTAAAACTGGCGTAGTGCGATTCGGGGGCACAGCGGGGAGCGATTCGGGGGCACAGCGGGGACAGGAACCGTCGGCCAGTAAAACTGGCCTCCTCCCAAATCCTAGAGCCGCCAAAAACGAAAATGAGAGCCCCGAAGGACTCTCATTTTCGTTAGTAGCGGGGACAGGAACCCTCCTGGTTTGCGGTTACACCCGCAAACCAGTCGTCCCAAATCCTGGCTCACTTACTTAGATAAAAAGAAAAGACACCCGAAGGTGTCGTTTCTTTTTAGTAGCGGGGACAGGATTTGAACCTGTGACCTCTGGGTTATGAGCCCAGCGAGCTACCGAGCTGCTCCACCCCGCGTCGGTTTTCCAAGGATACGCGAGAAAATGCGGGTAACCAAATCGTGTTTAACGAGAATTAGTCGCTCAAAATTTCAGTAATTTTTTCGGCGTCTCGCAAAATGGATCCGCCAATAAGCAATGGCGCAGTTTCATCTAGATTTCGAAGTTGCACAATTGCTTTGGTGCGTTGGTCGCGCCAATCATCCAACTCTTCATGCTGTAGATCGGAAGGATTTTCCTCAGCATTTTCGGCTTGATCAGAAATAACCTCAGCCGTTGCGCTAAGCACTCCAGCGAGAGCTTTGGCAAGCAAAGCAGGGATCTGGTGTGAACTGCCTGAAGTTAAAACTAATTCTCGACAAATATTAAGCAACGTGCTTGCAGTAGCCTCTGTCAATTCAATTTGGGCAACTACGGCTTTAGTCTCTTCGTAATCAATCGCCGGTGACCACGCTGAACCAGCCAGTGCGGATTTGGCATTGGACTTAATGTCATCAATTTCATTTGAAATAAATTCAGCACGTACTAACCACTTTCTGGCTAGCTTTGGATCGACATTTCCTTCATTTTCCGTTAACGCTTTTGCGATGCTATTCAGCAAAGCAGACATTGCATATGACTGCTCTATGCCTGCCATCAGAGCGCGATCTTGCGGTGTTCCTTTTCGGACAAAGTAGGAAACAAACGTTGCAAAAGTTGCACCAAGCAAGACACCGAACAATCTTTGCTCGAGTGTGCTTGCGGTGACATTTGGACCAACAACCAAAATTACGGTAACCACTAGCGCAATTGCGCCTTCTTCCCCCAGTTTTAAAAGTCGCGCCAAAACAAAGCAGGTAAATATTGCGAGTAGCACAATGACGGAATTAAACCCGATTAATTGTGAGACAAAATATGCAAGTGTGCCGCCAATTATTACGCCAATAATCTGGAGAAAACTTTGCTGGGCAGAGTCATGAAATGTGTGACGCACTGAAACCACCGCTGTTATTGCGGCAGTAATCCCAGAGACATTTGGCAGATTGGCACCAACGAAATAAGCCATGGTGCCTGCGATCGTTGTTAATACTGCAAGACGAAAGTAGGGAGCCGCAATAATGTCTGAAATTGTGACATTTTTGCCAGCAATATTTCGAGGAGTAAAGAATTCCTTAACCCGGGACATAACTTACCTTCTACTTGATTTTTTCTAATTCTACCCCAATTTGGAAGTTGAAAAATAAGGCAAAACTTAGAGAGTTACGGTTGCAACTTGGGATTGTGAATCCGCAGCAATCGCGACATTCATGCCATCAGTTAGCTGGTCATATTCCGCTTGCGCCAATTCCACAATCGGCATACTGATGCCATAAATTTCTGCCGATACCAGAGCGCCGATTACCAAGATTGTGTCGCATTGCAGCATGACAATGCCCAATGGACCATCGCCAGTTCGAATTAACTCGGCTAAAACCGCAGTTGCTGAACTCGACCCACGCCCGGATGGCATAACCAGAATTTTGTTAGTCATTTTTGCTTTGTGTTGCGCGTGGTGCACGTCGATAATTTCGCCATGGTGATTTACCCCACCCCAAAATGAAACGGGCTCGGTCAGGACTAAAACTTCACCTTCGGCTACTCCAGGGTGCGAGGTTTTACCAATTAGTACTTTTGACACTGTTAGGACCACAGACTTTCATCTCGGACAACTCGACCGGCGCGCGCGGATGCAACGCACTCGGTCAAACTACCGAGCACTACATCGATTCCAAGGTTCCCTGGTGCATACCAGGCCCATTTGCCCGAGTTAGTCATTACATTTTTGACATTTTGATTTAATACTGGAGTGACGTATGTGCAAGTGTCCGTAAGTACTCGACCACCTGCATTAGTGAATACGTCTAGGTATCCAAGATCTTTAGACCGTGCTAAAACATCTCTACTAGTTGATATGTAGAAATCGATTTGCTTGGCGAATTTAGGACCATCGCCAATTGCCTCTGCAACTGCGCGAAATTCGTCAACGGAAAAATGTGGTGTGCCAAGGCTGATTGCGTCCAACTTGTCACTCGTTGTGGTGCTCAGTTGATCGCGCGCTTCTCGCACATCTTGCGCGGTCATGACAACGTGCTCCGCGTTCGGGGCCACGATGGCTGCCAATGTTGGTGCTTCAGGTGTGATACCTACAACGTGAAACAACCCCACACCACCCGCAGAGGCGCTGGTTGCGCCCATGCCCTTTAGACGATCCTCAGTAACTCCGCCATCTGCTAAATCACCTGGTAAGCCGACCATGGCTGCGACACGAGTGCCCGCTTTATTTCCAAGAAGTACTCCAAGCGCCGCCCACGCTGCATCTTCAGAAAACATTTTGGAATCGATATTTGAGAAATCCAAAACTAAGACGGCCTTGCGCGCTGCATCATGATGCAACCCGCCGAATGGAACTCGCCCCGTTACAGCTGCAGATAAATCCAAGAAATCGCCATAACGATCGGATCGCGCGCCCAGCACCGAATTTACAAAAGCAATGGCATTTGATTCCGCCCAAGCGACATGGCTTCCAAAAGCTGGGCGATGGCCAGCTTGATAAGGGGCGCAAGACCAAGTTGGTTCACAACCAAGTGCGATATGGGCATCCATAAGTCGGCGGCCATGTGCCATCGTAATTTCGTCGCCGTGCACCAAGGTTGGATGTAGCAAATCTAGCGAGCCAACATTTGTAGTTGTTTTGACTTTAACTTTTCCACCCAGTGCGACGAGTTTTTCAGTAAAGTCCAGACCCGCTTCGCCATGGTACAAAGTGCCATCTGCATGTGCTGATTCAATTTCAATCAGTTTTTCGGCGCCATTGGCTTTTGCTACTCCGACAATAATTCGCATGCACATAGCAACAGCTTCGCCATGCTCGCCAGCAAGCATGGCAGTTTCCTCGTCAGATAAGACAAGTTGCATTGGTGCAAGCGACATACATTTACTCCATTTTTGGCAGGTCTTGCAACCCTACAACCTTGACAATTAGTGATTAAAAGCGGACTTTGTTACCGCTTATGAATTGGCTCATCAAACCAAGCACGTGCAGCCGCAAGTAACTCACCGTCCGTCATGGCTGGAACATTTATGTCAAGGGAGCCCACGACTTTATGTGCCACATTGGCATGATGTCGCTCAAGGTGCTGAATGAACTTAAGCACCGCATTGCTTTTTCCATGCCCATGCCCGACTAAGAGTATTTCACCAGCTGATTCTAAAGTTTTTGATATTTCTTCGAAATAAGCATTATTGGCTTTGTCGCTCTCACGCCCAGTGTGATGTTGGGCTTCGCTAATGTGATGGTTGCTTAAATCAAGTGGATGTATGAGCTCTGGCTTTGTGCCTTTTACGGCATTCGTTGGCCAGATCTTAGTTTCGTGTCTTTCAATTACGGCAACTACCAGCCGGTTAGTTAGATCTTCGCTCATTTGGATCTCCCTACATTCTCACTAAAACTTTCTGCTTAAAGCGGATATAAATTAGTACTTTCTTTTTGATCATACTCTTTTTGAAAATTCTGACTTGAACTTGAAATATATGAGTGGCGACATAAGAAAAGTTGATTTAAAATTAAGTATGAAGAATTATTCTTCGCAATCATTGCACCGCATTTCACTTTTAATTCTGGCGGCAACCTTGGGTCTAAGTGCCTGCGCAACTACGAACGAAACTTCTTCGGATAATTCCATGGGCAGTGGCGGCATGATGGGAAGTGACACTCTGAACGATGCTAGCGATCTATCGCAAAATGATGTGATGTTCTTGCAGATGATGATTCCACACCACGAACAGGCGGTGGAGATGTCTACGCTTGCTGAAACAAACTCAACTAATCCAGAATTACTTGCGCTGGCTGCGCGAATAAAGGCAGCACAGGGTCCAGAAATCGAATTAATGACAAAGCTACTCACTGACGCTGGTCAAGCAATGATGATGGATCATTCCATGGGGAATAACGGCATGATGGGCATGGACGATATGTTGGCGCTAGCAGCAGCTACGGGAAATGAATTTGATGTGCTGTACTTAACTGGAATGATTGCGCACCATGAAGGTGCAATAAACATGACCAATCCGGTTGCAAGCAGTGCAAACATGGAAGTTAAGAAGTTGGCTGAAAACATTATTACTTCACAAACTGCCGAAATTGCTGAAATGACAAAGTTGCTCGCCACACTTTCCTAGCCATACGGCACAATGTCGTTATGACTTTAGTTACGCCAATCATTTTGGATTGTGATCCTGGGCACGACGATGCCATGGCCATTCTTCTGGCAGCAGCCCATCCCTCGATTGAGCTGCTTGGAATTACAACTGTCTCGGGAAATGGCGCACTTGCTAAAGTCACCTACAACGCGCAGCGAGTTTGCGCTCTTGCAAACATTGTGGTGCCAATTGCTAAAGGTGCAGCAGATCCGATCGCTGGAAAGGCCAGTGCTGCGCCAACTATTCATGGCGTCAGCGCACTTGACGGAGCGCAGCTTCCGGAGCCCACCTTTGAACTAAGTGAGCTATCTGCCGTTGAACTTATTGCAAAATTAGTCACAGAATGTGACCGCAAAGTCACATTAATACCAACTGGGCCACTAACTAATATCGCAATGTTCTTGCAGGCACACCCTGAACTCCATGATCGAATCGAACACATTTCCTTTATGGGCGGCAGCACTGAGCGTGGTAATTGGACGCCGTACGCGGAATTTAATATCTGGGCTGATCCCGAAGCTGCCGATATTGTTTTACGAAGTGGTTTGCCCTTAATAATGTCCGGATTAAATATTACGCACCAAGCCCTGGCAACCCCACAAGTTCTAGCGCGAATTTCAGCGCTAAACACCGAGTTAGCCCAAACCATTGTGAAACTCTTAGATTTCTTTGCGGAAACTTATCGTGATGTCTTTGCAATGCCAGATCCACCAGTACATGATCCGGTCGCACTTGCCATAATTATCGATGCAACGGTTGCAAAGTTAGTTTCTGCGCCGGTGGCAGTGGAAGTGACAGGAACATTGACTCGAGGCGCCACGGTTGTTGACTTGTATGGGAACACTGGTCAGCAAGCAAATGTAGAGGTGGCAATGGAACTCGACGTTGAAAAGTTTTGGAACATGATGATTTCTGCAATTGAAACCTTAGGCTCCCGTTAAAGCGAGCAATTCGCGCCATTAACAACAAGCCCGATTCTGCCCACTAGAGTAATTGTGTGACACCACGACAACTCAACATGTACTTCTGGACCTTTATGTTTTGGGGTTTGTCATTTGTCTGGCTAACAAAAGTAGTTGAAACTTTTGGCTGGGTTGGCGGAGTCAGTTTTAGGGCATTTGCTGCCGTACTAGTTCTTTTAGTTCTAGCCAAAGTTATGAAAGTTGCGCTCAATTATCAGCCAACTGATACAAAACACTATGCGATTTTGGGCGCGACTTCGGTTGCAATGAACCTAGGTGGCATGACTTTTGCACTTTCAAAACTGGGTACTGCGCTGACCGCGATTTTAGTTACCACGATTCCGCTCTACAGTGCTTTGATCGAAACAGTATGGGGAAAAGTAAAACACACGCCACTCATGATTTTGGGGTTATGGATTGGATTTGGTGGCGTAGTTATTCTTATTGGCTTGTCTTCGCAGGAACTCAACAAAGACTTTTTACTTGGGTTTCTCGGATCAACTATTGCTTCTTTTGGATTTGCCCTCGGCGGAAATTACTCAAAAGTTAAAGCGCAACATATTGGGGCTTGGGAACAAACCATTGGCACATTCACATTCGGTGGACTCTACCTGTTGCCATTTATGTTTATTGTTCCAATTGTAAAAACACCAACATTCGCTGCTTTTGGTTGGCTTTTTTTGTTATCGGCAACGGCAAGTTCACTCGCCTACATTCTTTACTTCCGATTAGTTGCAGAAATCGGCGCAACAAAAGCGCTCACTACTGAATTTATGGTTCCAGTAGTTGCAGTTTTTGTCGGGGCAGTTTTCTTGAGCGAAAAAGTAACGGTTACTGACTTAATTGGTGCTGCTGCAATCTTGCTTGGTAGTTCGTTAGTACTTGGTCTATTACCACTCCAGCGTAAAAGCAACGAGCCATCGGCAGTTAGTTAGGTGGCTAGCAAGAAAATTCCAAAACGTTACGGGTGGAATACCCCAGTGACTGCGCCTGGCCCACTCGGTGGGGAAATGTTGAAAAACCTTCGCAACATAGTCAGCGATCCCTTAACTTACTTGGAAACTGTTTGGCACGAGCATGGCGATGTAGTGCAGTTTCCAGTTCCAAAACCAGCCACGTATTTAGTAAGCTCGCCAGCCGGTGCGCGCGAAGTTTTAGTTAATCAACATAAAGAAACTTCTAAAAAGACTCTGCAGTACAACAACCTTTCCCTAGTGACAGGCGATGGGCTGCTTACCGCAGATACCCAAGCATGGCGACCACGCCGGCGAATGTTGCAACCAGCTTTCCATCAAGAGATGGTTGCCCTTTCGCAGACGCACGTGGAATTCGGGTTGGCTAAGTTAGAAATTCATTGGCGGGAATTGACGGCAGCCGGGCCAACAATAATTGACATCGATCAAGCGATGATGTCGTTGGCACTGGAGATTACCTGTGGCGCGCTTTTTGGGGTAGACATCGAAAGTGAAGTAGATGAAATAACGGCCGCAACTTTGACTGCGCTACATGGCGTGGTTGCTAGGGCTCGAAACCCACTGGCATTGCCACTTATGGTTCCAACGCCAGCAAATTTGAAGATGAAGCGAGCAATAAAGAAACTGGATAAAGCAGTCACATTAATAATTGCTGCTCGCGCTGCGAATCAATTGCCGCTCGATGCGCCAATCAGGGACATGCTGGACGTGCTGTTAGATCCTGATTTGGAAACACCGCTTTCGAAGCAGCAAATCCGCGATGAAATCGTCACTTTTATTGTTGCTGGTCATGAAACCGTGGCAAGCGCTTTAACTTGGGCATGGTATCTGTTGGTAACAAATCCAAGTGAGATGAAGAAACTCCAGGAGCACCCAGAGCGCGCAAAATTAGTGCTAGCGGAAGCACTTCGGCTGTACCCACCCGCTTGGGTTATAACTAGGCGCACCTTAAGTGAGTTCACAGTTGAAGGCTTTACCATCCCAGCTAATTCCTTGGTGATTGTTAGCCCATGGTTAGTACATCGAAATCAAAAGGCCTGGGAGCAGCCACTTCAATTTTTGCCAGAGCGATTTGAAACTGGCGCGCCCCAACTTGGATATATTCCATTTGGCGCAGGTGCCAGGTTATGTATTGGCCGGGACATGGCCGTTCTTGAGGGATCCATGATTCTTGCCCAGCTCGCGCAGCATTGGAACATAGAAGCTATCCACAATTCGCAGGTTCCAGTCGATGCTTCCGTGACACTTCGCCCAGTCGGGGGAATGCCAGTAAGAATTTCTAGAAAAGTTTAGTTTAAAAAATTAAGCACTTCAGAATGCAGTATTGAGTTAGTGGAAATTGCTTGACCAGCTTCCATTGGACTTTGCCCTTTTGCACCAGTAACTTTTCCGCCAGCACCCTGCACTATCGCGATAAAAGCGGCCATGTCATAAGTTTGCAATTCAGGTTCGATAGCAATATCAACTGCGCCTTCAGCAACTAATAAGTGTGACCAAAAATCTCCGTAGCCACGAGTGCGCCACACTGCAGATGTTAACTTTTGCAGGGCATCACTTTTAAAAACTTCCCAGCTAACAAAATCAGAAAATGAAAATGATGCATCTGCCAGAGACTTTACGCCAGAGACTTTAATTGCTCGAATTGAACCATCAACATCTTTTGTGAAGGCGCCATCTTGCGGACTTGACCACCAAAGTCGCCCAAGCGCAGGTGCGGAAACGACTCCGATAACTGGTTCACCAGCAACTGCGAGGGCAATTAAAGTTCCCCAAACCGGGACACCGCGAATGTAATTCTTGGTGGCATCAATTGGATCAATGATCCACACGCGCTCTGCTTCGACATTTGTATTTGGAAATTCTTCCCCGATTACTCCGTCAGCGGGACGTTGCTGCGCCAAAGTCTCACGAATCGCAGTTTCGATTGCGCGGTCAACCTCAGTGACTGGAGAGAAATCAGGTTTTGTTTCAACATTCAAATCCAGAGACCGAAACTTTGCCATTGCCAAGGTATCTGCGGCTTTCGCCATTTCCAGGGCTAACTCAAGATCAGGGTTCATAAGTTCACGTTACTTGCTTGGCAGGCGGAGTAAAAATTGGCCAAGGGTATTCAACTTAGCTAGACGGGGTCTGCAGCGCGAGCAGTAGCCGGCGCAGAGAAGTTAACCGATTTAGTCCTGCCTCACCGGCGCTACCGGCACTGACCCAACTATCTAGTGCGCAATCTGGTGGGGCTTGCCCAGCAGCATTGACATGCGTGCAGGCACGTGGACATTCCGCGGCGCCGTCAACCAATTCAGGAAACGATTCAATAATGTCTTCGGGCTTGACGTGCGCTAATCCAAATGAGCGCAACCCTGGAGTATCGATGACCCAACCCGAATCGTTTGGTAGGGGAATCGCGCGCGCTGAAGTAGAAGTATGTTTTCCTCGACCAGTTACTTCATTTACTTCTCCAGTAGTGCGCAACGCACCCGGCACTAGGGAATTAACTAGCGTTGATTTTCCAACTCCTGAATGCCCGAGAAATACTGTGGTTCGCGCAGACAGAGCCTCGCGCACCTGAGAGATTCCTTCACCTGTGCTTTGGTTGACTAGAATGTGCTGCAAATCCATACCGGCATAGTTATCTAATAAATCTTGCGCGGAACCTAAATCAACTTTGGTGATAATTAAAAGTGGTTCTAACCCCGCTTCATAAGCTGCCACAAGTGAACGATCAATTAATCCAACGCGCGGCTCTGGATTGGCCGCCGCAGTTACAATCGCCATTTGATCAGCGTTAGCAACGATGATGCGTTCCACTGGATCGCTGTCATCAGCAGTTCGTGTTAGCACCGTTTCGCGATCGATGATTTCAACTAAGCGAGCCAAAGTGTCTACGGTCCCAGATAGATCTCCAACTAGTCGGACGCGATCACCGATCACGACTCCTTTTCGCCCAAGTTCGCGCGCCTTAACGGTTATCAATTCAACTTGATCCTCGTGTAGAGCGCCTTCTGGTACCACGCAAGTTATTCGGCCTCGGTCAACGCCAATAACCTGACCAGTTGAAGCTTTGGAAAAATCTGGTCGATCTTTAGTTCGCCTTCGAGTATTACCTTTTGTTGGTCGCTGCGAGATGGACTCTTCGTCGTACTGATTCACGCGGTGGCCAATTCATGCCACATGTTTGAAAAATCAGGCAGAGTTTTGCCGGTAGTTGCAATGTCTTCAATCCTGATATCGGGTACAGCAAGACCTAATACCGAACCTGCCATCGCCATTCGATGATCGGAATAGGTTGCAAATGTCCCACCATGTAACTTGGCAGGAACAATTTCCAGGCCGTCTGCAGTTTCCGTAACTTGACCACCAAGATTATTTATCTCAGTTGCGAGCGCAGCAAGTCGATCAGTCTCATGACCCCGCAAGTGCGCAATCCCACGAAGCGTTGAAGGACTGTGGGCAAGTGCGCACAATGCGGCTATGACTGGAGTGAGTTCGCCAACTTCATGTAGGTCTACATCGATACCGGAAATTTCACCAGTTCCAGTAACACTAAGTTGTGATCCGACGCGACTAACGCTGCCACCCATACGAGGCAAAAGTTCCCGCAAAAAATCGCCAGGTTGCGTAGTAACTTCTGGCCAATCGGGGATCGTAACGCAGCCACCGCAAACTAAAGCAGCAGCAAGAAACGGCGCCGCATTTGATAAGTCTGGCTCGACCGTAACGTTAAACGATTGTGGGATACCTGGGTGCACGGTCCACTTAGCTTGCATGTGATCCGTTACATCAACATCAACTCGGATTCCAAGTTCCCGCAATACTTCGATCGACATGTCGATGTGCGGCAATGAAGGTAGCGCTTGACCAGCATGAACAACTGTGAGACCAGCATCGTAACGACAACCAGCGAGTAGTAATGCGCTAACAAATTGTGAGGATGCAGACGCATCAATTACAACGGTGCCACCAGGGACAAAACCTTTACCAGCAACAGTGAATGGCAAGGTGCCTCGGTTATCGTCCCTAACTTCAACTTCTAAATCGCGCAGTGCTTGGATTATTTGATTCATCGGACGAACCCGCGCGTGTGGATCGCCATCAAAGCGAACATCGCCCGAACAGAGCGCGGCAATTGGTGGCACAAAGCGCATTACAGTTCCAGCTAATCCGCAATCTACTTCTGTGGCCATATCCGCAGTGCCTGGATTCACAATAAACGCGTCATCCTGGATCTCAACGGAACTACCCAATGCCGAGAGTGCTTGCGCCATCAATAGTGTGTCGCGAGCCTGGAGTGGGTGGTTAATTCGAGACTCGCCATTTGCTAAGGCAGCCATAATGAGCCACCTGTTTGTTAAGGATTTAGAACCAGGAATGCGCACGAGTCCATCAAGCGGAGAAGTCCGCGTTGGGGCATTCCATAAATCTGGCACATCTCTTAGCGTAACGGCTGGCACAATAGTTCAATATGTGCGGAAGATTCACGCTAAAGACTGACCCAAAAGTCATTGCAGCGCAATTCAATATTGACGCTCTAGCCGTAAAAGCTGGAAACCTTTCAGACTTAAGTTCCCCAATTGTGCCGATTACGCCAGATTCGCAAACTGCGCTTGGTTCGATAAAACCAAACTTTAATGTCGCACCAACGCATAAAATTCCTGTCGTGCTGGCTCTGGCAGACCAAAATGTTATGGCAAATTTTAGTTGGGGACTTGTTCCTTCATGGGCAAAGGATCCTGCCATCGGATCTCGCATGATCAATGCCAGAAGCGAAACAGTGGCGGAAAAACCTTCATTTAGATCTGCTTTAAAACATCGCCGGTGCATAGTCCCTGCCGATGGTTGGTATGAATGGCAAAATTTAGCTGGGAAAAAGTTCCCACATTACTTCAGTTCCGCAAATGATTCGGTAATTGGGTTTGCTGGAATTTATGA
>DJBM01000052.1:20447-27915 GCA_002430405.1 Actinobacteria bacterium UBA5976 | reverse complement strand
TGCTGGAATTTATGAATCTTGGAACGATCCACCAGGAAATGTACTTTGGACAGTTTCGATTTTGACACAACCTGCGCAACCAGAGTTTGCCCAAGTGCACGATCGAATGCCGGTTCTGGTCGCTCCCGAGCTCGTACCCGTTTGGCTCAGTGCCCCAACCCAGCCACTGGCACAGATCCTGGAGGTAAGTTCGCAGGTACAAATCCAACACTGGGAAGTAAGTTCCGCCGTTGGTAATGTCCGAAATAATTCAGCGGATCTAACTAGCAAGCAGTTGTCGATCTAATTGAAATTAGCCAAAAGTACCCAATTTGGGGTGCGAATTTCCTCGGATAACCTTTAGCCCGTATTCTTAATGCCTAAGCTAAATTTTAAGGAGCTCCTCATGAGCAAGCGTGGCCGCAAAAAGCGTGATCGTAAGAAGAACAAGGCAAACCACGGCAATCGTCCAAACGCTTAAGCCAATTTGTCAAAAAAGAGTCTGGTTCGCCAGACTTTTTTTATGCCCAGAATCTGCGGGCTGATCTACCCAGCGTTTAAATCGCGGCTAATTGGTGATGGAAACGAGTAAGTCGCCTTCTTGCACAACATCCCCGACGCTAACGGCAATCCGAGTTACCTTGCCAGCTTCCTCGGCAATCACTGGGATCTCCATTTTCATTGACTCAAGCAGGACTATGGTGTCACCAATTTCGATTTGGCCACCTTGCGTCACATAGATTTCCATTACGTTTGCAACCATATCCGCGCGCACATCAGCCATACCTCAACGCTAGTCCATGCTTTTGTGAGCTACGGCGGTTACCCGCCTAGAACTTGAATTTAGCCTGCGTTATACGACAGGTGAATCAGTTTCAAAAATATGCGGCATTGGTTCTAAACCTCGTGCCCGAGCCCGCTGGGCCCGACGCTTGATAGCGCGTCGCTCATCTTCGCTAGCACCACCCCAAACCCCAGAATCTTGTCCAGATTCAAGTGCCCACTTTAGGCATGGTTCGATGACTTTGCAGCGTCGGCAAACAGCCTTAGCTTCTTCGATTTGTAAAATTGCAGGGCCTGTGTTGCCAATAGGGAAGAAGAGTTCTGGATCTTCGTCACGGCAGGCTGCCTCATGGCGCCAGTCCACGCGAGCCTCCATCAGTTAGTTTCGGATAAACGGTCAATTTCGCCAGATTTCGGGGTTTACAACTCGCGCTGGAACCAATCTGATACCCCTAGTTTGCCACTTCGTGACTGTTTTCACAAGGGTTTAGAGGTAATTCGTTGAAGTTTTTGCTGAGAGCGAAGTCACATTAGTTAAATAATTGCCTATTTGGGAAATTATTTATGTCTTTCGAACTCAAGAGATCAAACAATTACCCGCAGCGCATTTGGAATGTGCACTGCGGTTAGTTCTCGCGCTTTCGAAATGACATCTCCGTCAACTTGAATCCAAAGCGGTCGATTTGCGCTGATCTGAATTTGTTTTTGGTCCGCCAACGTGATCACGCGCTCGTCATCCAGCGCCGAAATACCCTTCATTGCGCCACGCACTAAACTCCATAGTGCTGGAAGCGACATAGTAGTTGGCGCATACGCATCCAGCGCACTCTCGTGACCTGCCGCTGGCATTGGATTGACTGCTCGTTTACCAAGGTAGGCCCAAGGCGCAAGATTGATTATCAAAGCAAAATGAGCATCTGAGTAAATTTCACCCAATTCACCAACCAAGCTGAGTTCAGGTTTCTTGCGATCTGTCCGAGCGAATAATTCACGAAGCGCCAGCATTACATACGTGGCATCACTTGCATGTTTGCCAGATTCCCGACGGGCTTCCATGCTTGCCAGTACTGCTGCATCTAAGCCGAATCCGGAATTGAACAAAAACCAGCGAGACAGATTTTCGGTAGATATTTTCCCAACGCCAATTGTTTTAAAACTTTCATTCCTGACCGCAGTTAGCAGCTGGTTGGTGGCCTTGGCGGCATCATTTTCAAATCCCATATTTCGGGCAAACACGTTTGCATTTCCACCAGGAATGGCTCCCAGAATTGGCCCTTGTGGGTTAGGCCCGTCAGCAAGTAAGCCATTTGCTATTTCATTTAAAGTGCCATCTCCACCTAGGCCAATTACTAACTCGTAGCCTTGATCTCGAGCAGCTTTTGCAATTTGAATTGCTTCGTTGCGTGCGCCTGTATTTACTACCGTCAGGTCCAATGTTCTGGAAAGCGATGCGCAAACCGTGGCGCAGATAGCATCATCAGTTGTGGTTGCAAAGTGATTAATCACCAAAAGAGTCCGCATCCCTCAAGCCTAGCGATGACCAAACCGTCAACCGATCCGTCAACCGATACGGTAGAGGAATGCGGAAATCAGTTTTGGCCATAGGCGCGATTCAATCGAGTGCAATTTTTCTTTATGGACTATCAATTGTGGTTAGTGGAACGCTGGGAAATAGCGACGCAGGTTCACCGTTAGTTCAGTTTTTGATTTATGGATTTTTTGCACTTTCGTTAGCTGCAACAACTTGGGGGATATCCAAGAATCAAGATTGGGCGCGAACTCCTTTTTACATTTTGCAGGTTTTCATCATAATTTCTGGGTACACCTTAATAAGTGGCACCGAAACCGGTTATAAAGTTTCCGGAGTCATTGTGGGCGCCTTTGGCATTGCTGGCTTTATTGCACTATTTCGAACCCCAGTGCAGCGTTAATTTTCGAGCAAACCCTCACGAAGGTGAATTAACACTTTGTTGAGGATTCTAGATACGTGCATTTGAGATATGCCTAAATCAGTTGCAATTTGAGATTGACTTAAATTGTCGAAAAAGCGTAGTTGCAAAATTCGCTTTTCTCGGTCATCAAGCTTTTCCAGCAGCGGTTTAAGTGATTCGCGGTATTCCACCCCTTCAAGTGCATCATCTAGCGAACCAACGGAATCTCCAATTGTTGGCGCATCGGCGGAGGCCGTATCTAAGCTGATGGTTGAATAAGCAGAATTTGCTTCAAGCGCTTCAGCAACATCATCAACTGAGACACCAAGGTGCTTTGCAATTTCTTTAGTCGTTGGGGAGCGATCAAGTTTTTGGGTAAGTTCCGTGTTTGCCTTACTGACTGCCGCGCCAAGTTCTTGTAATCTGCGCGGTACTCGAATCGCCCAAGTTTTATCTCGAAAATGTCGCTTGATTTCACCCACAATTGTCGGTGTTGCAAAAGTTGAGAATTCAAACCCTCGCGCAATTTCGAATCTATCGATGGCTTTGATTAGTCCGATTGTGCCGACTTGAATTAAGTCATCTAGGGGCTCACCGCGATCGGCAAATTTTCTAGCCATGAAAACCACAAGCGGTAAATGACGCTCAATCAATGCAGCGCGAATTGCTTCGTGCTCCGGTGTGCCTGCTTCTAGAGCTGCAAGCTGCTCGAACATCTCGCGATCAGCAGATCGCAAGTCGCTTTCAGGCACTCGCCACCACTTTGGCAGTGAGGTGCAAGGTCACTAGCCCATCTGAAGAAGTTTGCGTTTTAACTTCGTGAACCAGCGCCGTTAGCACAGTCCAAGCAAATGAATCTCGATCTGGTGCTGGACTTCCCGCTGGTCCAGTCATTGCAATTTCTAACGAATCAAGGTGAATGTGAAACGTCACAGCCACGCGCCCAGTTTCTGGCTGGTGGGCAATCAAGACTGCGAACGCCTCATCTACGGCAAGGCGCAAATCATCGATTGCTTCGAGTGTTAAGTCGGCATGCGCCGCAATGTGCGCTGCTGCGCTTCTGATCAACCCAACATATTCTGGGTTTGCTGGTACTGCTAATTCAATAAGGGTCACAACTAGACGCTAACCCATCGAGCCTTCAGGGCTAACCAAGGACAGGTTATTGACCCGCCAAGTCGATAAGGGCTTGCCCGGACACCCGATAAATCGTCCACTCGTCCATGGCTTGCGCTTTGATGGCTCGATAAACCTCGATTGCAGGCTCATTCCAATCCAGTACCCACCATTGGAATCTTGAGTAATCATTTTCAACACAAACTTGAGCCAATCGCTGCAGTAGCGCTTTACCCATACCTTGCCCACGAAATTGTGGGCGAACGTAAAGGTCTTCTAAGTAGACCCCGTGCTTGCCATCCCATGTGCTGTAGTTCAAAAACCAGATCGCCATGCCGGCAATAGTGTCAGGGTCGCTTGGATCTTCAATGACGTAGGCGTAAAGCGCGGGATGTCCTGATGGAGTGTTTGCTTGCCCCGCGGCAGAGATGCCCTCATGTTGTTCAAATTCAGGGGAAAGCAAATCGCGACCAAACAAAGCCTGCATCAGGTCTTGTTCGGTCGCGACTACTTCGTCTGGAGCTTTTTCAAACTCTGCTAACTCATTAATCATCTGGTGCATTGCTGCAACATCTTCAGGTGTTGCCTCACGCACTAGAGTCATAATTCGTTAAAACTACTTTTTTGAGTCCGCAAAAATTACTGCAATCTCATCAATCTTTGCAATTAGCTTGTCTGCAACTGCAACATCCGTTGAACCCTTGGTGCCACCGGCGCCGGCAAGTTTGGTTGCTTCATTGAATAATTCATTTAGATTTGGATACTTTTCAAAATGTGGTGCCTTGAAGTAATCGGTCCAAAGTACCCATAGGTGCTCTTTCACTAAATGTGAACGATCATCTTTAATTGTTATTGCGCGAGCTTTAAAGTCAGCGTCATCAGATGCGTGGTACTTCTCCATGCAAGCTTTAACTGAAAGAGCTTCGATTCGCGCCTGGGCTGGATCGTAAATGCCACAAGGTAAATCGCAGTGCGCATTAACGGTGATAGTCGATGCAAAATGCTTCATAATTCCTCCGATGTTGTAGCGGCTTAGCCACTAGTTACAACATTACCCTCGCACACTGGTGAGCGCAGACCTGGGCTGAAACAATGGGTGCATGCGTTATGGAATGGCTGTGGTGGCGGGATTGAGTATGGTTCCAACTTTGGCACCAGGTGAGCGATTGTTGGTTAGGTATGACGGGCCGATAGTCCTTGGCGATTTAGTTGTATTTAAGCATGCGGGCCAAATTGATGTTAAACGAATTGAACGAATTGAAGCTGATGGAATTTTTGTTCTTGGAGACAACGATCTAGTCAGCACTTATTCCCGGAATTACGGTTTGATTGCGCATGAGGATGTGCTGGGCACAATTGTGATGCGAATCTGGCCTAAACCAGGGCGAATAATTTCAGGCTAAAACTTGAAAAATTTAGACTGGAATTAAAGTGTTGGCAAAAATCTGCCAAGCCAACAGCGACTTTGCTACCAAGCTAAGCACAATGTAAATTCGCTCGCCATGGAGATAGTTACTCCACTTACCTTGGGCTTTGTACTGCTTGTACTGCACCCAAGCAAATGAATTGAAAAGAATGAAAACGGTAACAATAATTCCGTAAACAAATCCTGGTGCACTTTCAGTAGATGGACTACTTGGTGCGATTACGTAAATTGCAACGCAAAGCCATGGCACGAATCCAGTGATGCAGCCAAAAATAAATGGTAACCAGCCACCATTGCCTGGTGCTTCATATTTTTCTTGCAACCATCCAAACAAAATCATTGAGGCATTAACACCAAAAATTGCAACTAGCGCGGTGACGTCAGCAATACCGGTTACTTGGGCAATCAGCACGATCATCACAGATGAACTAATTGAGTACTCCACCCAGCGGAAGTAATTGCGCTTTGCTTCAAGTCCAGCGCCGTATCGACCAAAGAAAGTTGGGCTGGCCACAATAAAGTGTGCGACCGCAGAGAGTCCCAAGAACAATGCCACTCCAAGGGCAAGCGGAGTCTCAAAAAGCACAATGGAATCAGCGAATACAGTCCCTGGCGGACCTGCCATGTAGGTAGCAGTCACTGGAAGCCCAAAATCCGTGGACAGGGCAAGCACTGCAACCATTTGGAGCAGATGAATTACGCCAGCAATCAAATTGAAGCGACGAAGGCCCGGAACTGTTAATTTACTCATGACTTCAGTGTATAAAAGCACGTTGCGAAAACGGTGCTATTCATTGGCTAATAATTAGGGAACTATTACCAATTTTCCTAGTACATCCCCATTAATCATGAGCTCGTAGGCAATTTTCGCATCTTCGAGTGAAACTACTTTTTGAACGTGTGGGCGTAATCCAGTTTCGCCCATGAATTTAACAAGCGCTTCAAATTCGGCGCGGGTACCCATAGTTGATCCAACAACTTCTAGTTGCAAGAAGAAAAGTCGATTTAAATCGGCTGGGGGATTTGCGCCACTGGTAGCACCACAGATTACGATGCGCCCACCGGGTCGCAGGCTACGCATTGAATGTGACCAAGTTGCTTCGCCAACACTTTCCATAACTGCATCAACTTTGCCTGGCAGGCGAGCCCCAGATTCAAATACTTCATCTGCGCCAAGAGACTTTGCGTATTCTCGCTTTGTTTCATCGCGCGAGGTAACCCAAGTAGTAAATCCGCCAGCATGCGCGAGTTGAATGAGCGCAGTTGCAACTCCGCCACCTGCGCCCTGAATTAGTACCGTGTCGCCTTTTTGCAAACCCGATTTAGTAAAGAGCATTCGGTAAGCAGTCAACCAAGCGGTGGGCAAGCAGGCAGCTTCTTCAAAACTCAAGAAATCTGGTTTAGCAATTACGTTGTAAGCCGGAACTGTGACATATTCTGCGTGCGTCCCATTATGAACTTCGCTTAAGAGTGACCGCTTTGGATCTAGGGTCTCATCACCCTTTGACGGATCGCCGATCACCGCGTGCACGATAACTTCGCGCCCATCATCGAGCACACCCGAGGCATCAGAGCCAAGAACTATCGGCAAATTTTCCGCAGCAGTAGCCACGCCGCGTAACGTCCACACATCGTGATGATTTAAGGCTGCAGCTTTGACTGCAACTCGTACCCAACCATCGGGCACAACTGGATCAGGGTGTTCGCCGATAAAAAGTCCGGCAAGAGGGTCTTCGTTATTTCCGCTCTTAGCAACTACTGCGCGCATTACTCGTCATCCTCGTCATCATCAAGTCGGGCAAGCCAGGTAGCAAGCCGCTCAGTTGGAATTTCAAAATCTGGATAAGTGTCAACAAACTCTCGCATGCGTCCAGCTAGCCATTCAAATGTTACTTCTTCTTCGCCGCGTCGTTTTTCAAGTTCTTCGATTCCGCGATCAGTGAAGTACACAGCAGGTCCTAACTTTATGAATTTAACGACTAGCTAAATGCTTGCGCAACTAGCGCCTGTTGTTCAAGTTCACTGCGGTGATGTGAACCTACTGCAGGAGAACTGGAAGCTGGACGAGAAACTACCGTTAATTGACGATCAATTAGGGCGGGCAGATTCATTGCCATGAAACTCCAGGCTCCTTGATTCGCTGGTTCTTCTTGCACCCAGCGAATGTCAGAGAGATTCTTGTAGCGAGCTAATTCAGGTGGCAAAGTAATGGCAGGTAGTGGGTAGAGCCGTT
>DJBM01000052.1:20030-20400 GCA_002430405.1 Actinobacteria bacterium UBA5976 | reverse complement strand
GGTAGAGCCGTTCTAGACGCACTATTGCAACATCCTTTCGCCCTAATTTTTCTCGTTCGGCTACTAGGTCGTAGTAGACCTTGCCACTGCAAAGCAAGACAGTTTTTACTTCGTCCGGAGTTGCCGTGGTGTCACCAATAATTGCTTTGAATGTGCCTTCAGTAAAGTCACTTACTTTTGAAGTTGCAAATTTAGCCCGCAGCAATGACTTTGGCGTAAATACCACTAGCGGTCTAATCAAAGTTGACTTAACTTGCCAACGCAGTAAATGGAAGAAACTTGCCGGGGTCGTTGGCATAGCAACTGTGATGTTGTCTTGCGCACATTGCTGTAAGAACCTTTCAACTCGTGCTGATGAGTGATCTGGTCC
>DJBM01000052.1:0-19941 GCA_002430405.1 Actinobacteria bacterium UBA5976 | reverse complement strand
GCTGATGAGTGATCTGGTCCTTGACCTTCTTGACCGTGGGGAAGTAACAAAACTACGCTGCTTTTTTGCGCCCACTTTTGCTCGCCAGTTGTGATGTATTCATCAATCATGGTTTGCGCGCCGTTTGCAAAGTCGCCGAATTGCGCTTCCCACATAGTTAGCGCTTCTGGCCGAATTACGGAATAGCCATATTCAAATCCCATAGCGGCGTATTCACTTAGCAGAGAGTCATAGACATCTAACTTTGCGCCAGCTTCGTAGCAAGTCTTAAGTGGTTTGTATTGCCAACCAGTATTTTTATCAACAATTACCGCGTGACGATGCCCAAATGTTCCACGCCGGCTATCTTGTCCAGCCAGGCGAATCACAGTGCCTTCTGTTAACAACGATCCGATAGCGAGTGCTTCACCCATACCCCAGTCGATTGCATCGGTGTCAACCATTTCAGCGCGACGAGCTAATTGTGGCGCTAATCGAGGGTGAACCGTAAATCCATCAGGCATTTTGGTTTGGCTGGCAACTACCCGATCAATTACCTCGCGTGTGATTGCAGTAGGAACTTCCCAAGTTGGTGTTTGGGGTTCCAGAGTTTGCTGGCCGTGAGAAATAACTTCAGCTGCGGCTGCATTGAAATGTCCAGATGTTTGCGACTTGGTGGCTTGAAAAACACCTTCTAGTTCAACTTGATAATGCTTCAAGGCACCTTCGGCTTCTTCGAGAGTTATGTCACCACGACCCACAAGGGCTTCGGTATATAACTTACGAACCGATCGCTTTTGATCAATGATCTCGTACATAAGTGGCTGAGTTAATGAAGGATCATCAGCTTCGTTATGTCCGCGGCGACGGTAGCACACCAAGTCGATAACTACGTCTTTGTGAAACTCTTGGCGGAATTCAAATGCTAATTGCGCAACTCTAACTACAGCTTCGGGATCATCGCCATTTACGTGAAACACTGGCGCTTGAATCATGCGAGCTACATCGGTTGGGTAAACACTTGTGCGGCCGTAACGCGGGGAAGTAGTGAATCCAACTTGGTTGTTGATAACTAAGTGGATCGTGCCACCCACGCGGTAACCCTGTAGTTGACTCATTTGAAGTGTTTCGGCAACTACTCCTTGACCAGCAAATGCGGCGTCGCCGTGTAATACCAGCGGAAGTACTGAGTATTTTTCTTTGATTCCGATGATGTCTAGCTTGGCGCGAACAATTCCTTCCAGAACCGGGTCCACTGCTTCTAAGTGGGAAGGGTTTGCTGCAAGGTAAACCTTGACTTCTGCGCCGGCTGCCGTTTTGTAAGTACCTTTAGTTCCGAGGTGGTATTTCACATCACCAGAACCTTGAACTGATTCTTCGCCATAGTTACCTTCAAACTCGCTAAAGATTTTTCCGTAACTCTTTCCTGCGATATTTGCGAGCACGTTTAGTCGGCCACGGTGCATCATGCCAATGCAAACTTCATCGAGTTGCGCATTTGCAGCCTCAATTAAAATTTGATCTACAAACGGGATTGCGCTTTCGCCGCCTTCAAGACTAAATCTTTTTTGCCCAACGTATTTAGTCTGCAAGAAACTTTCAAAAGCTTCGGCTTCGTTTAACTTGCGCAAAATTCGCAATTGTTCATCGCGATCTACTTTGTCTTGCTTTTTTTCTAACCGATCTTGAATCCATTTACGCTGCTCTGGATCTTGGATGTGCATGTATTCAACGCCCACAGTTCTGCAATACGCATCGCGCAGAGTGCCCAAAATGTCGCGAAGTTTGGCAAATGGCCGACCACCAAAACCACCTGTGGCAAATTCTCGATCCAAATCCCAAAGTGACAAGGAATGACTCGCAATGTCTAAATCAGGATGTGATCTTTGGTGGTATTCCAGTGGATCAATGTCAGCTAGGAGGTGACCACGCACTCGGAAGGCATGGATCAATTCTTGGACTCGAGCAGTCTTATCTAAATCAGCATCGTGAGAGGTTGCTAGATCCTGTGCCCAGCGAATTGGTTCGTAAGGAATAAGTAGTGCTCGGAAGATGTCGTCATAAAAACCAGATTCGCCAATTAACAAATTATGTACGCGGCGTAAAAAGTCTCCAGATTGCGCGCCTTGGATTACCCGATGGTCATAAGTGCTCGTAAGTGTCAGCGTCTTGCTTACAGCGTTGCGCGCCAATGCGTCCTCGGATGCACCCTGCCATTCGGCGGGATAATCCATCGCGCCAACGCCAATGATTACGCCTTGTCCAGGCATTAAGCGGGGAACTGAATGAACGGTGCCAATAGTTCCTGGGTTAGTCAAACTTGCAGTTGTACCTTGGAAATCTTCAACTGTTAATTTCCCAGCGCGAGCTTTGCGAACGACGTCCTCATACCCCGCCCAAAAAGCGGCAAAATCCATTTGGTCCGCACTTTTGATGCACGGCACTAAAAGTTGACGGGAACCATCTTCTTTAGCGAGATCTATTGCCAGACCTAGTCCAATTTGTTGATGACGTGTAATGGCTGGCTTATCTTTCAAGGTTGTGTAAGACACATTCATGTCTGGCATTTCCCGCAGCGCGCGCACAATTGCAAAACCAATTATGTGGGTAAAACTAACTTTTCCACCTCGACCACGAGCTAAATGATTATTAATAACAATCCGGTTATCCACCATAAGTTTTGCTGGAATTGCGCGCACGGAGGTAGCAGTTGGAACTTCCAAGCTTGCTTCCATGTTTGTAACGACTCGTGCGGATGCGCCTTTTAGTTTTTCAACAATCTCTGGAGTTGAAGAAACTTGTGCTGGCTTAACATCGGAGGCAGTTGACGCAGGCGCAACAGGAACTTGATTTGTTACTGGAGCAGGTGCGCTAGCGACAGGTGTTGGATTCGCTGCCGGAACACTCGTAGCGCCCGAGGGGGCAGGAGCACTTAATCTGGGTTGCAGATTTGTAGTTGCAGCTACCGGTGAATATTCGCTAGGCGTGTAATCAGCAAAAAACTCCCACCAAGCGGAATCCACTGAATTCTTATCGGCTAAAAACTCTTGATATAACTCATCTACGAGCCAATCATTAGCTCCAAAAGGACTATTTACTTGTCCGGGCACAGCTTTGGCGCCTTTCTGGTCGATTAATGTATCAAGCGTATCGCGCCAATTTGTCTGCCTTGAACATGCACCTTTTGATTCGATACGGCAGTCTTAAGGATATGCAGCAAGAGTCATCGAATGAGCTTGCAGACCAAATCGTGTTGATCACGGGCGGCTCACGGGGGATTGGATTTAGCGCTGCCAAGGCGCTCGGCAATCGTGGCGCAACGGTGCTGCTCGTAGGAGTAAATCCCTTGAACTTGACGCGCGCGGTTGCACAGTTAGTGAGTTTTGGAATTGATGCTGACGGCATCGCTCTAGATGTCGCAAACAGCGAGGCCGTGACCGAAAAAATCAGTAATCACGGATTGGCTGCGCGAACTGACATCTTGATAAATTCTGCAGGTGTTATGAGTGAGAAGATGGCGAAAACCTTGCGCACCTCTGCCCAAGAATGGCGTCGGGTAATGTCGATCAATCTTGATGGCACATTCAACATGATCTCTGCGATTGGACCACAAATGGCCGCGCGCAAAAGTGGCCGAATCATTAATGTCTCCGCTTGCCTCGGGAGGTTCACTGGCCCAGGTTTAGCTGGTGGGCTGGCGCCATATCGCATATCAAAAGCGGGCGTAAATGCGTTAACGAAAAACTTGGCAGCCGAATTAGGAAATGGTACGCGCGGTGTGCTCGTGGACGCGATGTGCCCTAATCACACACAAACTGATATGGGAGGTCCGTTAGCACCGCGCACTCCAGATGAAGCAGCTGACACAATTTGCTGGTTAGCTACGCGAATTCACGATGCCGAAACCGAAACTGGATTTCTCTGGGAAGATCGAAAAATCGTTCCTTGGTAACAGCGGTCGTTTACTATCATTGACCTCGGCAGTGCAAATTAGCGCAGTTCTTTACTGCATGTAGTTCGAAGTAGGCCTTTTCTCGTGCTTGCCAAGTCAACATTTCGCCTCGAACTGATTCGCCGTCACGCGTTACAACTCTTTCGAGCAGTAAATCTTCATCAGCTTCAATCCAAATTGCCTGCGACACATATGGTCGTAGCGAAGAATGTCCCGAGCCAACTCCTTCGATAATTACCACTGGTGAGTAAGCAACCTCTTGCCAAGAAGTAAAGGCCATCTTCCCCCAGTCATAACGCAGATGTTTTGGCGGTAATCCGTTTTCCAGTGGCTTCAAAATCCAAGCTTGAATTCTTTCGAATAAAACTGGGTCTAGTGACTTATCCCAGCCTTCGTATAACTCATCGAGGTGAATCACACTTGCTTGCTGAAGTTCCCTAGCTAACGCTGTGGCCAATGTTGTTTTGCCACTGCCTGCAGGTCCATCAATAGTGACAACACGCACTTGCCCACATTTTGGCAAACTATTTTGAATAGCCGCTACTGCAGATACAAGAGAAAGTTGATCAGGCACCTTGGCTTCCTGCGGACTCGCTTTCCAATTTTCGCCAATTGATCCAACCGCGCATTGCTATTCCAGTGAATAACACGTAAAGCAAGGAGGTGAACTTGAGATCTTGATTCCAGTAAAGGCTCACATACACAACATCAACTATTAACCAAACCAGCCAATTTTCCCGATATTGCAAGACCATAAGAACTTGTGCAATAACGCTAAAAACTAAACCGAATGCATCAGGTCTGGCAGCTGCTGCACCAATTGAAATTAATGCAGGTGTGATTGCCAACCAAGTAACGACGCCAATGACAATAATTAGGGCGCGCTGCAGCCAGGAAAGATTTTTTGAAGTCGCACCTTTTGGTCCCCAACCAAACCAACCCAAAATAGCCGCAACAATAAAAACCAACTGCACTGCAGCGCTGGCGTAGAGTGAATAATTAATAAACAACCAGCCGTATAGCACACCGGATACACCCCACCATGGCCACATTATTTGTTTACCCGTTGTGCCGAGCCAAACGCCAATTAGGGATGCGAGTACTGCAACAAACTCTAAGAGCGTTACTTGATACCCAAGAACTGTGAATATAACTGTGGCTACGAATTCATTGATAGCTGACAACATAACTAACTTCCTCCCAAAGTCCGCATTACCGAACTGGTTAAACGGTCGGTGTGGTGATCTAGGATCGGACACCCTCTCAGTTCGCCTGGTTGCGAACTCCCGTGTCTTGCAGACTTAACTCTACGGTAGAAGTGCACCTGGCACAGCGCGGTAAGTGCCTGCGCCCACTAAGAACAATAGGCACAGGTAAGCACTGATAAAGTCGCAGACGGCAGGTAAATTGCCCGCGTAGCTCAGTGGATAGAGCGTCTGCCTCCGGAGCAGAAGGTCGAAGGTTCGATTCCTTTCGCGGGCACGTGAGTAACCATAAGATCTCCAAACGCACATATATGCAGCGCCGAGTTACTGTTTTTGGCGCAGCCATAGTGTTCTTAATATTTTTATTGAGACTCCTTGCTGGCCTACTCAACCCCGAACCCATCTCAGTAGATTCAGCGCCCACCCCAATACCGGTGGCTACTCCAGCTTTTGATTGCGCTGCCAATACTCCACTTCCGCAGACTTTTATTGATGCCTGGGTCCTTGAGTTTGGAGCAGTTGACTTTAATGCCACTGTGATAGACCTCGTAGAAAACTGCGTGTATTCAATGGGGGAAGCAGCGGCCGTGTTTCCAACAGCCTCAACTGGAAAACTTCTAGTCGCTACAGGAGTACTGGAATTAGTTGCTGGTGGCACGTTGGATTACGCGAGTGTTGAAAGTGACTTAAATTTAACGATCACTGAATCAGATAACAACGCTGCGGATCGGCTATTTGATGTGATCGGCGGAAACGACACAGTAATTTCGATTTGCGAAAGATATGGATTAACTTCCACAACAACCAGTGGCGCTTGGGGAACCATACTCACCAATTCAGTTGATCAAGCAAATCTTTTAAACCAAACAATTGGTACCCAGACCAGTGCGCTACCTGAAGCACAAAGGGCCATCTTGCGCGACTTGCTGACAAGAGTAAATCCAGCGCAAGCCTGGGGTGCTGGAAATGTCACAATTCCTGATTGGACTATTGCGGTAAAAAACGGTTGGTACTTATCAGTGCCAGGGGATAGGCCACCAGAGGGGCTTTGGCGGATAAATACTTTGGGATACACCTGGGACCAGACGAGTAAACCACGTTGGATTTTTACCGGTTATTCAAATACTTGGGAAACCCAGGAGCGCGGAATCTCCGCCTGGAATTCCATATCTACGCAGCTTTCAAACTCGCTCGGGGTTCGCTAGGAAGCGTAAGGTTCAAGTACTGGACATCTAGTTCCTGGCGCAACGAGTGGCTCAAAATGCCACCATTCATTTTTGTAGCGCCGACACAATCCATACTTGTATCCGTTTCTATCTAGCCAGGCAGCCGACTGTCTAGCTTTGGTACCACTGATTCCATAATTAATATCAATTGCCAAGCCCCATGGATGGTTTGATTTTTCTGGTGGTAACACCCACTTGCTTGCTTCTGCTTTTGAGCCATATCTCGAGACTGCTCTCTGAAAAAGATATTTCTGACGTTTAAGACTTCGGTACCCACTCGTGACGTTTATGTCATAACCAGCTTTCTGGGCAGCAACGCGCGCCACTAAAAAACGCGCGTTGAGTTCTTTGACTAATTGCGTGGGACGCTTCACTGATCGAGTTAGCGCTTGGTTTCCAAGTGAAAGCTCAGTCAACTGGCAGCGTCCCGCAGTTATAGCCCGAACGTTCCCAGAAGTTTTCTTGCCACAGTAATCAATAATTGGCGCCGGTTCCGCTTGTACTGGACTCGCCTGAGCAAATAAGGAAAAGGAAAGCGCAGTTGCGAAAAGTATCGCGTGACTTCTGCCCATAAGTAATGAGCCTACTTCGCGTCAAGTCACAACCATGCAAACGCTAGGCTTTCAGCGTGATCAATACCCAAAATTTGACGCAGTTTGTCCTTGCTTCCGTGGCAATAATTTTGGTTCCAGGTCCAAGTGTGATGTTTGTGATCGCTCGTGCAGTTGCTTGGGGTCGGATGACTGCGGCAATAACCGCATTAGGTAATGCACTTGGAATGCTTTTACTTTCAGTATTCATAGCCGTTGGCTTAGGGCCACTCTTACAAAAATACGCATTGCTATTAATTGCTGTTCAAGTTCTTGGCGGCATGTATTTAATTCATCTTGGAATTGATGCTTGGCGACATAGGCAGGAACATGCTGCTGACATGGTAAAAATCGAAGAAGTCAGACCGAGTAGTTATCAAATCCTGCGGCAGGGATTTACGGTTGGCGCATTGAATCCAAAAGCCTTGGTATTTTTCTCTGCAGTGTTTCCACAATTTGTTGATCCAGATGTCGGATCGATCACGATCCAACTCTTGATTTTTGGAGCGATTTTCACTGCACTTGCCCTGCTACTTGATGGCACCTGGGGAGTCTTGGTGGGCTCAAGTCGGGATTGGTTTGTAACCTCAAGGAATCGACTGGTATTTCTTCGAACTGTTGGCTCTCTGGTCATGATGGCTCTTGGTGTTGGAGTATTGATTCCTATAATTTTTGACTTATAAAAATAGCAACGACCGGCAATCCCAATTGCAATTACCAGTCATTGCTATTTGTTAACCAGTTAGATTTGGCTGCTCTCGCATTTCCTAATGAATGACACCATCTGGTGTAGTTCGTTCTAGAACTTTTCGCATCGCTTCAACCATGCGATCCGCTTGCGCTTCCGTCATAATCAAAGGAGGTGAGAGTACTAAGTTGTGTGCGCAGTCGCGAACAATCACGCCTTCTTCGCGACGAATCACATCCGGCAACATTGGCTGCAACATTGGAAGTGGTGTGCGACTTTCCTTGTCAGTGACAAGTTCTACTGCATGCATCATTCCAACAAAGCGCACCTCCCCAACGATTGGAAGTTCTAAGAGAGTGCGCAAACCTTCGTGGAGGTATTGCCCCATTTTCTTTGCCCGATCAAGCAGACCTTCTTGCTCGATAATTTCAAGATTCTTAAGTGCCACAGCTGCTGCGGTTGGATGACCGTTGTAGGTGAAACCCATTGGGAATCCAAAATCTTTTTCTAGTTCAGAAGCAACGGCATCCGTTGTTAGAACTGCCCCCAACGGGATGTATCCTGATGTAATTCCCTTGGCAGTAATGATGATGTCAGGCTGGACGTTGAAGTGTTGGGCTGCAAACCATTCACCAACGCGCCCGTATGCAGTCACCACTTCATCAAAGATCAAAAGAATTCCGTGCTTGCGCAAAACTTCTTGCACTCGGGTCCAGTAATCATCAGGTGGAATTAACATGCCACCGACACCCATAATTGGTTCTCCAACCATGGCAGCAATTTTGTTTGCGCCAATTCGAGCGATAGTCGCTTCCAGTTCATTGATTAAGAAGTCAGTTGGATCTTGCCCGTTGTAAAGATCCTGGCGGTATGGCCAAGGCGTGGTTAGGTGCTCAACGTGTGGCATTGAGGGACCGAAGCCATCGTGATAAACATCAAAGCCAGTTAGCGTTCCACCGCCGTAACCAACTCCGTGGTATGCCTTCTCTCTAGCCAAAATCCAATCGCGGCCAACTTCACCTTTTCGGTGGTGGTAGTAGCGCGCCATCTTTATTGCCGCTTCATTTCCTTCGGAGCCACCACTTGTGAAATACACATGATTTATATTCTCTGGTGATATTTCAACTAATTTCGCTGCTAACTCAATTGCAGGTTGATTACTGAATTCCCAAAAACTGGTGAAGTACTCCAGAGTTGAAATTTGCTCGGCAGCAACCGCAGCTATTTCATCGCGTCCATGACCAATTTGGGCCAGCCATAGTCCACCAGTGGCATCAAGATATTCCTTGCCATCGGTATCCCAGAGTGCACAATCTTGGCCACGGGACATTATCACTCGTTCAGTTGTGGATTTTGGCAAGTAAGGATGAATAATGTGAGCCCGATCAATGTCGGCAAGTTCGTGCGTGGACTTTTTAGTAGTTGCCATTTTTTCTCCTAGTTTTCGTTGTTAATTCTTATTCGTATCGAATCCAGGTTGTTTTCAACCCAGTGAATTTATCCAATGCGTGAAGTGATAGATCTCGACCAAATCCAGATTGCTTAAACCCACCGAACGGAATGTTCATTCCGAGGGCATCGACAGTATTAACTGAAACAGTTCCGGCATGCAAGGCATCAGATACTCGATGAGCTCGACTTAAATTAGCTGTCCAAACCGATGCGGCAAGTCCATAGATACTGTCATTTGCCATGTGGATAGCTTCGGACTCCGTATCGAAGGGGATTATCGAAAGGACTGGACCAAAAATTTCATCAGTTGCAATTGAACTGGAAGTAACCACACCTGTGAAAATTGTTGGTTCCAGGTAGCAATCTGAGCCGTCAATAGTGAGTCTGGATCCGCCATGGCTTAGCTTGGCGGAAGTTTTTCCACTTGCAATAAAGTCAGCAACTCTTCCAGCTTGGGTGCTATCAACTAACGGCCCCATAGTTGTTGCAGGATCTAGGGGATTGCCAAGGTTTATCTTTTTGGCTTGCGCAATTACAAGTTCAGTAAACTGCTCAGAAATACTTCGCTCCACTAAAAGGCGAGAATTTGCTGAACAAACTTCGCCTTGGTTAAAGAAAATTGCGCGAGCTGCAAATTCTGCTGCCTCCTCTAAGTTCGTGGTATCAGCAAAAACTAAGTTCGGACTTTTGCCACCGCACTCCAACCAAACTTGCTTCATGTTGGATTCCCCGGCGTACTTCATGAAGAATTTTCCAACTTGGGTAGAGCCAGTAAAAGTTAAGACGTCTATATCGTTGTGTAAGCCAACAGCAGCGCCCGTTATTTCGCCCTGCCCAGTTACTACATTTAATGTTCCTTCTGGTAATCCAGCTTCTAGTGCTAGTTCGGCTAACCGAAGTGAAGAAAGCGGGGATTGCTCAGCAGGCTTGAGTACGACAGTATTGCCAGCAGCAAGTGCTGGAGCGAGTTTCCAGATTGCCATTTCAAGCGGATAGTTCCACGGGACAACCGCGCCAACCACGCCAAGTGGTACGCGCCTAACTAAGGCAACATTTCCGGCGTCAGTTACTGGAATTTCGCCCGTAACTTTGTCGATTGCCTCTGCATAAAAATTTAGAATTGCGGCTGACCCGGGGATATCAATTGTCGTAGCGTCAGAAATTGGTTTACCCATGTCCAGAACGTCAAGCAGAGCAAGTTCATCAGCGTTTGCCAGAATTAATTCGGATAACTTATGTAGTGAAGATTTTCTTGCGCCCGGTGACATCTTGGACCAACCAGTATCAAATGCTTTTCGCGAACTTGTGACTGCCGAATCTACTTCCCGCTGTCCACATTCGGAAACATCTGTTAGCGACTTCGCTGTGACTGGACTGATGTCTTCAGAAGTTTTATCTGTTGCAACTCGTGCGCCATTGATTACCGCGCGCCCGTCAAAACTAAGTGCTGCAGCAGCTTTTTCCCATTCATCTCTAGTCTTCATTTCACTCCCCAAGAATCCCTTCTTCTACAATCTCTCATGGCCTTGAATACCCCTTAACATACTCGCGAAGCGCTGGATCTGAGGCGATCTCAACCAAAGTCATGGCCATCGCTTTTGCCGCATCAACAACAGCTTGGTCAGCATCTTTGGTAATGCAGGCTGCGGCAAATTCTCGTTGATGATTAACGGCAGCCCCACTATTAACCCCGATATATGGGTGGATACTCGCTATGACTTTCGAAATGTTTCCAAGGTCAGTACTTGCACGATTCATTTTGATTCGGGGATCAGTGTCGTCAAAAACTCGCCCAATAGATTGCGCATTTGATTTGTAGATTTCATTCAAATTGGGGTGATTTGTGAATTCTGAGTATGGTTCACTTTCATCGTGAATTTCTAAGGTGCACCCGGTAGCAAGCGCGCCCGCTTCGAAGCATTTTGCAATTCGCAGAAATGTTTCTTCCATCAACTTTGTTGATGTGGCACGTACGTACCAGCGACCTTCAGTGACTTCAGGAATCGCATTTGGCGCCTCGCCGCCACGAGTCATAACTCCGTGCACTCTAACTGTGCTGGGAAGTTGTTGACGAAGTAATCCGATTGCAACTTGTGCAATCGTAAATGCATCCGCAGCATTGACACCTTGTTCAGGATAAGCCGCTGCATGCGCAGCCTTTCCAGAAAACTTTACGGCAATGTGGCGAACTGCAAAAGGTTCGGCAAACGCTACGTCAACAGGACCGGGGTGAACCAGAGCTGCCACATCGATACCATCAAAAGCGCCGCGCTCGAGCATTACGATTTTTCCGCCACCACCTTCTTCGGCAGGGGTTCCGAGTACAACAACTTTCAAATTCAATTCATTTGCAACTGCTGCCAGGGCTATCGCCGCCCCGACAGAAGATGAGGCAATTATGTTGTGACCACAAGCGTGCCCGAGTCCGGGAAGGGCGTCGTATTCAGCGCAAAGTGCAACGGTTAAATCCCCAGTTCCAAATTCAGCGCGAAATGCAGTTGGCAGTCCGGCAACTTGTTCAACTACCTCAAAACCGCGGTCACTTAGAGTCTTGGCGAGCGCCGCTGAGCTTTCAAATTCTTGCCAGGCAGTTTCTGGGTTGGCATGGATCTTATGACTAAGTGCCAGCAAGACATTGCTAACTTCATTTACTCGATTCACAACAACTTGCTTATGATCTGACATGACTATTCATCTCCCGGAACACCATACGACGGCGCAGAGTTTGGATTAAGTGCGCGAGTTACGTAATCATCAGCCTGGGGCTCCCAAACTTCATAAATCTGGCGCAAGCTAGCAATCGGATCTTCATCCCAATCAACTCGTAAGTTTGTGCTGGGCCAAGCGACATTGGTAGCCACTAGTACCGCGGCAGAATGAACAGGACCAGCTTCCCCGCCAGCGGCAACACCTGCCTCTAAAGCGCCAATAAGCCGATCTGCTAATTCTTTGTCGGCATTTGATATAAAAGAATTAACCATTGCTTGGACAACACCGTCATTGGCGAGCATGTTTCCAGCAGCTGCAACATTATTAGCGGTCACTTCGGCATTTATTCCAAGTGACTTTGCACCGGAAAAAACGGCAGCGGCGCCTGTTGCGTCAACGACAGTTAGTTGTCGGAATTCTGGATGAGTTGCTACTGCACTTACGGAATCGAGAGCGGATTGTGCAGATAGCCCACTTTCTAAGGCGTCAAGCAAAGCTGGACCAAGTCGAGGATCAGTTATGTTTTGACTCGAAACTGCGCCAACACCTGCCCGGACATTTGGACAGCGCGAACCAACGGCTGGACTAGAGCTGCTTATCGCAACACCAAATGCGCCGGTGCGTTCGCAGCGCGCTGCAATGCTAATAGTCATCCCTTGTTATCAGTCCCGAGAATCTGGGATAACGGCTGTGACATCAATCTCGACTAGCCACTCTGGGCGAGCAAGCGCGGTAACGACTAAGCCAGTTGAGACATAGTGCACACCCTTTAGCCACTTACCCATAACGAGATAAACCGGTTCGCGATAGCGAATGTCGACTAGATAAATGGTGATCTTGGCGATGTCGCCAAGTTCGGAACCAGATTCTTCCAACAGCATCTTGATGTTTGCCATTGCTTGTTCAGCTTGGGCCGCAACGTCACCGATTCCAACGGACTCCCGAGTGTCCAAGTTCTGACCAATTTGTCCGCGTAGATAGACCGTGTTCCCCGCAACAACTGCCTGAGCTAAGTCATTATCCAAATTCTGCTCAGGATAAGTTTCCTTGGTGTTAAACGGTCTAATTCGTTTGTGTGTCATCTATATCCTTTGCCGTTGCATAAACGTTAGCGGTTAATTAACTACTCTGGCAGTGCCTGCATAAGTAAGGTAACTACGTTGAATCTGTATCTGCTCAGCAATATATTTAGCGTCATGCCACACGCCCCAGATAAAGGCAGATCCGCGGCGCGATAACCAAGGTTGGCCCAGAAAGTAGATTCCTGGTTCGCTGGAAACTCCGCGTTGGTGTTGTGGTTTTCCAGCTTCGTTAAGCGCGGCGCCAACTTGCAGCCAACTGTAATCTACTGAGTACCCAGTGGCCCAGAGAATCGTGGTGATTCCCGCTTCAGCTAGATCTAATTCCAAAATTGGATTGACCACTGATTCTGGCATTGGGCCAAGAACATGGGCCTGTGGCTCCTCCGGTAAGTCAATGCCATTTCTAGCGATGAATGCGTCGGCTTCCTTTAAAACGGAAAGGTAATTTGTATCACCACGAGTGATATTTTTTTCAAGATCTGGTGCAAAGCCCATTACACCATCATTAAATGATTGTGTTAGACCCAAAAGTTTGATTCCATTTGCAGCTAAGTTTCGAAAGTCAACTGTCTTGCCACCATCTTTGCCGCTGACTGCAATCGTGACGTGCTCCGCTCCAGCTGTTGGTGTTGTAGCATCCCATTTACCAAGAACTCCAAGCCACCAAACATTGTCGCGTCCGCGGTACCGCCGGGGTGGTCGATCATGTTCACCTACTGATAAGTAAACCTGACGACCTGAACTTTGAATGTCGTCAGCAATCTGCACGCCAGAAGATCCAGCGCCAACAACTAAAACATTCCCAGCTGGCAACTGCTCTGGGTTATGGTAATCACTTGAGTGAAGTTGATGAATATTTGTTCCACTTGGAACCACAGGTGGAATAGCTGGTTTTTGGAATGGGCCAGTAGCAGCCACGACATATTTTGCGGCTAGCGTGCCAGCTGTAGTTTCAATACGAAAGCCTTGCTGCGACGCATTTTTGGTAACAGATTTTACGTCCACACCAGTTCTAATTGGAGAATTAAATTTTTCAGCATATGCGACAAAGTAATTTGCAACATCATCTTTTCCAACAAAAGCGTCAGGATCGTAATTAGCAAATTCCATGCTGGGAAACCGGTCGTGCCAAGCCGGACCATTTGCAACGAGTGAATCCCAGCGCTCAGTGCGCCAGCGTTCGGCGATTCGATCGCGCTCCAAAACAACATGTGAAATCCCTGCGTTCGTCAGGTGCTCGCTCATTGCCACACCAGCCTGACCGGCTCCCACTACGACTACTTCGAATTCTTCCGATGTCATTCATCTCTCCCATGACGGCAACTTCTTTAACCCTGCTGGCAAAATTAGATTCGGTCAAGTCGAACTACTTCATTTATTAGTTCGATTTTTCCGATACATTTAAGGTATCGAACCAATTCGCGACAAGGAATGCCATGCCCACCTACACCCTGCGTCAGCTGGAGTATCTACTGGCTGTTGCTGAACATGGTTCAGTAACGGGTGCGGCAAATTCGTTACATGTTTCGCAATCTTCACTTTCCAGTGGCATCAGCGAACTTGAACGTGCGATAAATCTCAAGCTCCTGGTACGCCACCATGCCAAAGGAGTTTCGCTAACCGATGCAGGTGAGCGATTGCTGATTCAGGCTAGAAATCTAGTCGAGGATGCCCAGACCCTAGAGCAGGTTGCCCACGATTTGGGTTCAGCTCCGATCGGGCCAATATCTATTGGAATCTTTTCGGTAATTGCTCCATATTTTGTACCTGAATTAATATCCCGATTAGCGAATGAGCATCCTGAGATAGACGCGCGAATATCAGAAGTCGATCTAAATGATTTAAATGAAGGGGTTTTGAGTGGCAGGTTTGAGATTGGGTTCGGATATGATTTTGGCCATTCGTCGCAAGTTACACTCGAGCACTTAATAGACATCCCAGCTCACATCGTAGTATCGACTAATCACCGGCTTGCAAAATTGGAGAGAATTTCCTTAAAGCAGCTGCAGGGTGAAAAATTAGTTCTACTTGATTTGCCCCATAGTAGAGATTACTTTGCACAGGCGCTAGCAAATGCGGGTCTAGAACTTGAAATTGCCTATCGCTCAACCAGTGCCGAACTGGTTCGGGCAATGGTTGCTCGGGACATGGGTGTAGCACTATTGAATTTGCGACCATCCCATCATCAATCTTTAGAAGGTAAGAAGTTTTCGATTCTGGAAATCAGTGAGTCAATTCCTCCAGCTCGATTAGTTGCCTTGATTAATGACCCAAAGAACCTCACCAGACGCGCCGAGGTGGTTCTTGAAACTTCAAAACAGATTCACGTAGTTGGCTCTGCAAAATAAAGCAGCCCCACCAATCGGTGAGGCTGCTTTATTTCTTAAAGGGTAGTTATCACTGACTATCTAACCATGTCGTGAACACCTGAGTGTAAAGTTCACGTGCTTCTTCGCCACAGTTTGGAACTGTACTAAGAAGTGATGTGAACTCAGCTGGCACAATAACTGCTGGATCACTCTTGAGTTCGTCATCCATTAGGTCAGATGTACCGGTGATTGCGTTGTTGTAACCCGAGAAGTTACTAGCAGCAGCCATGTTAGCTGGGTCCATCATCCAGTTCATGAAGATCTTGGCGTTATCCAAGTTGGGCGCGCCAACTGGAATAGCCATGTGATCTGACCAGAAGTTAAGACCTTCACTTGGGTAGATGAAAATGATGTCAGGGTTTTCCATCTTCATTCGATGGGTGTCACCATTCCAAGACGTGCGGATGGTTGCTTGACCAGTAATCATCCGCACGTTTCCGCCATCGTTATCAATAACAGCTGGCTTGAATCCGGAAAGTATTTCCTCGGCAGCAATGTAATTTGCAGTATCTGTGGTGCAAAGATCTTCAGCAGCGGTACCAGTTGCACGAAGCGCTGCTGAAACTATTTCCACCTGATCTTTGAGCGCGTTAACGTTCGCAAAGTTTCCAGTGAAGAGGTCGCTCCAGGATTTAATGTTTTCACATTCTGGCTCAAGCTTGGTGTTGCAAGCGATACCAGTAGAGCCATACATGTAAGGAGCGGTGTAAGCACGACCTGGATCAAAATACACGTCCATAAATTCTGGGGCTATGTTTTTTCCATTAGGGAAGGATGCAACGTCAACATTTTGCAGCATTCCTAGTTCAATCATTTGCGCAACCATGTAGTCCGAAGGCATAATCACGTCGTAGCCAGTAGCTCCTGATTGCAATTTCGCGAGCAAAGTTTCATTGCTGTCAAAAACATCAAGAATTACTTCAATGCCGGTTTCTGCAGTGAACTTTTCTAAGATTGCAGGATCAATGTAGTCCGTCCAGTTGTATAGATTTACAACTCCGGAACCAGTTGTTGGAAATTCACTAGTGGCGGCAGGTGCGGATTCTGTGCTGCTAGCGGTAGTTTCACCACCACAAGCCGAAAGTAATAATGCTCCAGCAGCCAAAATAGCTGCGTATGAAGCCTTGCGCTTAGTTTTAACGAACATAACTCTCCTTTAGACGACGGACTTGCAAAAAATCGAACGTAAGTACATGATGCCATACAAATTTGCTATTTCTCTAGAAGTTGAGACCCAGGATCGCAAATTTCTAGGCTAATTTGTAACAAATAAATAACGCCAGCCCCACAGTTTCCTGCAGGACTGGCGTTATTAGGCGCAAATAGTAGCAATTGCTACTAAATTACTGACCAGTTGTCCAAGTTGTGAACACCTGGGTGTACAACTCTCGTGCTTCTTCGCCGCAGTTAGGCAGTGGTGAAATCAAAGCCTCTTTGTCAGCTGGAACCACAACTGCTGGATCAGTTTTTAGTGAATCATCCATGAATGCGTCTGAGCCCTTGATGCCATTGTCGTAACCAGAGAAATTACTCTGAGCACCGGCAGCTTGTGGACCCATCATCCAGTTAATGAAGATCTTGGCGTTATCCAAGTTAGGAGCACCTACTGGAATTGCCAAGTTATCTGCCCAAAGGTTTAAACCTTCACTTGGGTAGATGCACTGCACATCTGGATTTTCAACCGTCATGCGGTGGGTTGAGCCGTTCCAAGCATGGCGAATGTTACTTGTTCCGGCTGTAACGCGTTCAATACCACCGTCTGACTCGATTACAGCTGGCTTAAATCCAGCAAGTAATTCCTCAGCGGCAATGTACTTTGCGGTATCAGTTGTGCAAAGGTCATCTCCAGCAACACCGGTTGCACGCAACGCTGCAGATACAACTTCAACTTGATCCTTTAGCGAATCCATCTTTGGAAGTCCAGCGGTGAAGTAATCTTTCCACGACTTGATGTTTGCGCATTCAGGCTCAGCGACAAAATTACATGCAATTCCGGTAGTTCCATAGTTCCAAGGAGCGGTGTAGTTGCGACCTGAGTCCCAATAAACATCGATCAAGTTATCCTTGATGTTGCCGCCGTTAGGAAAGCTTCTTACACCAATGTTTTGAAGTAGGCCCAGATCGACCATCTGTTGAACCATGTAATCGGATGGAACGATGACGTCATATCCGGTAGCACCTGATTGCAATTTAGCTAATAAAGTCTCGTTACTGTCGTATGTGTCTAAAATAACTTCGATGCCAGTTTCAGCAGTGAAGCGCTTTAGCTCTTCTGGGTCGATGTAATCAGTCCAGTTGTAAACATTAACCACTCCTGAGCCAGTGGTTGGGAATTCCCCCGTAGCTGCAGCAGTTTCGCCTGCACCGGAGTCTGCAGTAGTTTCCCCACCACATGCAGATAGTAACAGTGCGCCTGCCGCAGCAAGTGCAGCTAGCAATAGGAGGCGCGACGCCTCTTATTGCTAGCCATTCTTATCTCCTTTTTCTCTGGATCAAATACGATCCGATTAGCACGGTGCCCGAGAACAACAGAAGCAAGGTAGAAATTGCATTCACCTCTGGTGTAACGGTCGAGCGGATCATGCCAAAAATGTATACCGGTAATGTTGTCGCGCCAGGACCAGCAACGAAGAAAGAAGTAATAAAGTCATCAATTGAAATTGCAAAGGCCAACAGGGCGCCTGCAACAATTGCTGGCGCAAGCAACGGCAGCGTTATTCGGCGCAGAATTTGCGACTCGTTAGCACCTAAATCTGAAGCCGCCTCAAACGGCGCCATATCTAACTGACTCAAGCGAGCTCTGATGGGAAGTAAGGCAAATGGAATACAAAATGCAGTATGCGCAACCATCAGTCCAATCTTGCCCAATGGAACACCTACTGCAATAAATAACCCAAGCGTGCCAACGGCTAAAACTATTTCAGCAATTATTAGGGGTGCACCGATTAGGGCTATAGCTACTGCTTTACCTGCTCGTTTCATGCGGAGTAATCCAAGTGCCGCCATGACTGCCAGTATGGTTGAAAGAACCGTTGCAACTAATCCAACTTGAAGTGAATTCTTTAGCGCACGTTGAATGTCATTATTCTCAAACACTCTGCCGTACCACTTGACGGAGAAACTTTCCCAAACGGCGCCAATCCGACTCGAGTTAAACGAATAAATCACCACATAAATCAATGGGCTATATAGAAAGAAAAGCACAAACCAGGCAGTTGGGTTAAAACCAGGGAAGTTCCGTAAATTTACGAGCTTGCCTCGTTTAGTGGTCGGAGTCTTAGTAATCGTCATACCAATTCCACCTTGTCTCCACGGCGCTGTGAAATCCCTTGAATTATCAAAACAAATAGCAAGGTCAAGACGATCAAAAGTACTGCTAGCGCACTACCAAAGGGCCAGTTTCGAGCTTGCCCGAAGTTGTTAGCAATCACATTGGCAACCATGTTGGTTTTGCCGCCACCAAGCATGTCTGATTGGAGAAATGAACCAAGTGCTGGAATGAACACTAACGCAATGCCAGAAATGATACCTGGACGAATGGCAGGCAAAATTATTTTTCGAACTACCGTTAACTTTTTTGCACCTAAATCGTAGGCAGCCTCGGCTAAGCGAAAATCAAACCGTTCCGCTGATGCGTAAATTGGTAAAATCATAAAGGGCAAGAACACGTAAATCAGGCCAAGAATGGTTGCTGGCGGTGAGTAGAGAATGCTCCAGTCAATGTTAAATAATCCTAAGAATTTACCGATGGGTCCTTCGTCGGCAATAATTTGACGCATTCCATATGTCCGGATCAAAATGCTAATCCAAAACGGCAAAGTTACGAGTGCCACGAGCAATGTTCGCCGGCGCGCATCACGCGTGGCAATCCACATCGCGACTGGAACGGAAAGAATCAACGTGACTGTCGTGGTAATTAAAGAATAAGTGAAGGAAGTCCAGAGAACTTTTAGGTATCGAGTATCTAACGCGGTGGTGCCATCAAGTTTTTGCTGAATAAAAAGTGCTTTGTAATTTTCTGTTGTGAATACCCATTTCACGCCAGTACCCTGCGATGGTTTTTCAAGAAATGAATAGACCACGATGATTAGAAGTGGAATGCCAATCGCAAACGCTAAGAAGATAATTGGTAAGTACGCCAATTTAGGGGAAGACTGCCCAGGACGCGCGCGGTTACCTCGCTGCGTTGAACCTGACTTCGGTGTCGAAGTTGTTACAGTCATGAAGCTACCGTGCGGGCAGCGCGATGTTCTGGGTTCAAGGTAACGTGGCTGCCTTGCTCTGGAATTTGAGTGCCGTAAGAAGCTAGCGACGCAATAACTTCAACGTCACCAACAGTGACATAAACCCGCACTGAATCGCCCGTGAAAATTACGTCGCGCACAGTGCCACCGATCATTCCGTCATTTGCAATAACCAAATCCTCGGGGCGTATTGCAACCGTCACCTTTCCAGAGTCAGGAACATCGCTATCTTCTGCTAACTGATTTGTTGGCAAAATGTTGCCACCAGGCAACGAAATACCGCTTGGGACGACGGAACCTTCAATCAAATTTGTTTCGCCGATGAAATCTGCAACATATGCATTTACTGGTCTGCGGTAAACGTTTACTGGGGTATCGAGCTGAATAATCTTTCCTGCGCTAAACACAGCGATGCGATCACCCATAGACATAGCTTCTTCTTGAT
>DJBM01000141.1 GCA_002430405.1 Actinobacteria bacterium UBA5976 | reverse complement strand
GGGGAGCACCTGGAAATTTTGTTGGCAGCGATGAATCTGGCAAGTTCACCAAACAAGGTGGCTTAAAGAAGGCTGGCAAGCCAATAAAAAAAACAGCGACTGGTACAAGAATTAAGTTTTGGGCAGATGCTCAGATTTTCACACCAGATGCCGCATTTAACCTTTCGGAAATTCATGCGCGCGCCAGACAGACTTCATATTTAGTACCTGGCTTAAAGATTGTGGTTACTGACAAACGCCTAAAGTCCGAACAAACTGCTGAGTTCGTGCACGTTGGCGGAATTTCAGAATTCTGTGAGTTTCTTTCAGAAGGCGAATCAGTTTCACCAGTAATTCGCCTCAAAGGAAGTGGAAAGTTTCATGAAACCGTCCCAGTTCTAGATGAACAAGGACACCTGACACCACAAAATGTTGAGCGCGAACTTGGTGTTGACATCGCACTGCTTTGGAACAATACCTACGACACGCAATTGCAGTCGTACGTGAACATTATTTCTACGCCTAAAGGTGGCACGCACGTCACTGGCTTTGATCGGGCAATCGTAAAAACTGTAAACGAACAACTTAAAGCGCAGCGACTTCTAAAGGCTGGAGAGGACTCCATAACTAAAGAAGATGTACAAGAGGGAATGACTGCAGTTGTCACGGTACGCCTGGCTGAACCGCAGTTCGAAGGCCAAACAAAAGAGATACTGGGAACGCCCGCTGCCGCAAAGATTGTAAGCGCCGTTGTAAGTAAAGAACTTTCGAATTGGTTTACTAATCCACCACGCGGGGCAAAGCCTGCTGTGCGAATCGTGTTAGAGAAAATTGCTAATGCTTCGCGAGCTCGGCTTGCTGCGCGCCACCATCGTGATACCCAGCGCCGAAAGACAGCACTTGAATCTTCGACTTTGCCAGCTAAGTTAAAAGATTGCCGAAGTGAAGATAACGATCGAACTGAATTATTTATCGTCGAAGGTGACAGTGCACTTGGCACCGCTAAATCTGCGCGAAATAGTGAGTTCCAGGCGCTGCTTCCGATTCGCGGAAAAATCCTTAACGTACAAAAAGCTTCCCTGGCTGACATGCTCAAAAACAACGAGTGCGCCTCAATCCTGCAAGTTGTTGGAGCTGGCTCTGGCAGATCATTTGAAATGGACGCCGTTCGATACAACAAGATCATCATCTTGGCGGATGCCGATGTTGACGGCGCACATATCCGAACACTTTTGCTGACTTTGTTTCAAAGGTACTTAACTCCGTTACTTGAAGCTGGCCGAGTATATGCAGCAGTACCGCCACTACACAGAATTGAAGTTGTTGGCGCAGCTAAAAAACCTGGCGAAGTTATTTACACCTACAGCGATGCGGAAATGGTCGCAACGCTTAAAGAGTTAACTAAGACTGGGCGTCGCTGGAAAGAACCAATTCAGCGCTACAAGGGCTTGGGCGAGATGGACGCGGTGCAATTGCGCGAAACCACAATGGACCCGGCAAAACGAACGCTGCGCCGAATTACAGTCAGTGATGCTAAGTCAGCAGAGAATGTTTTTGAATTGTTAATGGGAAGTGAAGTCGCCCCACGCAAGGACTTTATTATCGAAGGCGCCGCGAACTTGGATCGATCAAAAATCGACGTTTAAGAAGTTTTTGGATTTGCCCGGCTAATTGCAACAGGTACCCCGCCGACACCCCAGTCATCCGCGGTAACTTCATTAATCACGATTCGAACGTTATCGGGATCAGCATCAAGAACTCGAATCGCCGCTTCGGAAATCTCTTTAATAAGCGCATGCTTTTGTTCAACACTGCGACCTTCAATGATTTGAACAGTTATAAATGGCATAAAATCCTCGCTAGTAGTCGTAAGTCTTGAGTTTGCCAGTAGATACATCAAATATCGCGCCAGCTACGGTAACGCCATTTGCCAAGAGTGGATAAGTGCGGATCCGCATAACATCTGTTAACAAAGCATCGGCCTGATCGGTAACCGTGCGAAATTCAACGCTGCGGGTGTCGACTTTATAATCTTTGAGAATAAGGTCGTGAATCTCGGATTCGGTAGCACTTGCCATTCGGCAATCAGTGTGTGGCATCACCAGAACACGATTTACGCCAAGCAAAAAAGTTGCCAAAACCAGAGTTCGTAATACGTCATCAGTGACACGCGCGCCAGCGTTACGCAGAATTTTCACATCACCGGGAGCCATGCCAACAATTGCGAGTGGACTGATGCGCGAATCCATACAGGTAATAATCGCTAAACCTTTAGCTGCGGTTCCCGTTAAATGTTGATTTTCAAAGTCAGTTTCATATTTTTTATTTCCCGCTAATACATCTGCGAATTCGTTAGCTGGAAATGGTTGGTCTGGCATTAGCGTTATTCACCCCCACCACTGGAGTGTCCTGGGAAGACACCTTGCGTTGCGTCAATGTAAGGAACCGAGTTATTCACGGCAGATCCTGCTTCCCCAAAACCAACTGAAATTAGCGGAACTTTTCCAACATAAGTTGTGATGTCGCCCGCTGAATAAACTCGCGGCAAATTAGTTTTCATAGTGGTGTCAACCAAGATGCGTCGCTTCTCTAGATCAATTCCCCAGTTTGCAATTGGGCCAATGTTGGCGATGAAACCAAGGGCTGCTACCAAAGTCTGCGCTGGCAAAGTGCGGGATTCGCCTTCTTTGTTAGCAATAGTTACCGAATCAACCCAATTTTCGCCCGAGACTGCAGTAACTTCAGAATTCACAATTAGCTCCACACCCATGGCGCGGACTTGATCAACAGTTGCGGCGTGGGCGCGGAAGGTGTCGCGGCGATGAACTAGCGTCACAGACTTTGCAATCGGAGCAAGCGAGTAAGCCCAATCAAAGGCGGAATCTCCGCCACCTATGATTACGACATCTTTGCCAGCATGCACATCTAATTTAGGTACGAAATAAACCAAACCTTTGCCGACGTATTCATTTCCGGCAGGTAGTTCGCGCGGGGTGAAGGATCCGATACCGCCAGTAATGATTGCGACTTTGGCTTCAATTACGGTGCCTTTATCGGTAACAACTCGAACTGGTCCAGCCTCGCTGGTTTCCAACTCCTCGGCACGCTCACCCAATATAAATGTGGGGTTAAATGCGCCCGCTTGTTTCATCAGGCCATCGACTAAATCGCGACCTTTTACAGCTGGAAATCCAGCCACATCAAAAATTTCTTTTTCGGGGTACATGGCAGTAATTTGACCGCCTGGCTCAGTTAAAACATCCAACACTGTGACGGTAAACCCGCGAAAACCTGCGTAATAGGCCGCATACAACCCGGCAGGGCCAGCGCCAATTACTAAAACATCAGTCATTCCCGAAGTTTATCTTTGAATTGGGATTTGCGGTATTTGGCAGGAATTCAAATCCACTATCCCTAAGGGTGCAACTTAGGTATTTTTATAGCAACGCCAGAGCCGTTATGGCGCTGCACAAACTGCTGAAACCGGCTTAGTTAACTTTGTCCCACTACCGTCTCGCTTTGCGAGCGTATCTGGGACTTCAACTGCTGCTCCAGTTGAGCCACACGCATGAATTGGCCCATTACCAGCAGTAGCGCTTACCAAAAAATCCTCGCCAGCAAGGAATTTATGGCAGCGCACGCCACTGGTAGCTCGGCCCTTTCCAGGGAACTCCGTCAATAGTGTCAACTTCATAGTGTGAGCAGCGGTGCCTGCAAGCGCGCCCGCTTCGCCGCCAACTGTGGCAACTAAACACTCGTCATGCGCATCAACAACAGATCCGAATATAACTTCCGCACCTTCATATAGGCGGATGCCAACAACGCCAGCAGCAGGGCGTCCCGTTGCTCTAATCAATTCAGCATCAAAGTGAAGCAGTTGCGCATCGCTAGTGATGAGTACGACCTCACCACTTTCGTCTTCACATTGAATGGCTCCAACTAACGAGTCACCCTCTTCAAGTCGGATTACGTTCCAATCGTTAGCAGAACTAGGCACGTCATTAATGACGCGCTTAACTGTGCCAAATGCGGTAGCTAAGAACAGTGATGATTCGGGCATATCAAGTGCCATAAGTGCTAGTGGAATTTCTGCCTTGGCAAGAGTTATGAACTCTTTAAGAGCACCACCACCAGCAACCGATAGGGGAGCACCGATTGCGAGTGTGGGTAAGCCAATAACTGACTGTCGAATTACCCGTCCAAAGCTAGTAACAATTCCAACGTCGCCACGCGCAGTTGTGCTGACCATCGATTTGATCGTGTCGTGGCTGGTTCGTTTTTTACCGAAGTCCAGTGGCGTGCCATCTGTGGTCCGCGCGAGCAATCCAGTGGCCGACATCAGTACGAAACAAGGATCATCACTTACTTCTAGTGAAACTGGGAGAGTAGCGGAAACTATTTCGCCATCTGCCAACAAAGTAGAGCGTCGATCATCACCAAACTTATTCGCAACATCTGTCAACTCTTGCCCTACAACTTTTCGAAGGCGCTTATCGTTTTCCAGAATTTCAGTTAAGTCAGAAATTATGTTTCGCAATTCATCCTGTTCTTTTTCTAGTTCAAGACGAGAGAATTTAGTCAGTCGGCGTAGTGGCATTTCTAAAATGTAATTAGTTTGAATTTCACTTAACTTGAAAGTACTCATCAATCGCTCGCGGGCAGCAGCAGTGTCGTCGCTACCGCGAATAATCACAATCACTTTGTCGATGTCCAAGATTGCCACGAGTAAACCATCAACGAGATGTAAGCGATCTGATGCTCGCATTCGCCGAAACTCACTACGCCGCCGAACTACTTCGATTCGATGATCGATAAAGACTTGGAGTAGCGCCTTTATTCCCAGAGTTACTGGCTGACCATTAACAAGTGCCACATTGTTAATGTGGAATGAATCCTCTAGCGGCGTTAATTTGTAAAGTTGTTCGAGTACTGCTTCTGGATGAAAACCATTTTTAATTTCAATCACAAGTTCCAGGCCAGATTCGTAATCTGTTAAATCGATGACATCTGAAATTCCTTGCAATTTCTTGCTGGTGACAAGTTCCTTAATACGTTCAATCACGCGCTCCGGACCAACTTGGTAGGGAAGTTCGCGTACAACTAATCCTTGGCGCCGTGGTGAAATTTGTTCAATGTCCACTTTTGCGCGGATCTTGAAGCTTCCCTTACCAACTTGGTATGCCTCGCGGATACCGTCAAGACCGTAAATGATTGCGCCAGTTGGCAAATCTGGACCAGGCACAAAGCTCATCAATTCATTCAAAGTTGCTTTTGGGTGAGTCAAAAGGTGTGATGCGGCTGCCACAACTTCCCGAAGATTATGTGGCGGCATGTTTGTTGCCATTCCAACAGCAATTCCCGAAGCCCCATTTACCAGCAGGTTAGGAATCGCAGATGGTAGAACCGTTGGTTCAAGTTCGCGCCCGTCGTAGTTTGGCGTGAAGTCGACGGTATCTTCATCAATTGAGTCCACCATTGCGCTGGCAGGACTTGCCAATCTTGCTTCGGTGTAACGATATGCAGCAGGCCCTTCATCAAGGGAGCCAAAGTTCCCATGTCCATCAACGAACGGCAAGCGTAACGACCAAGATTGCGCCATTCGCACAAGTGCGTCATAAATAGCGCTGTCACCATGGGGATGCAATTTACCCATAACTTCGCCAACGACTCGGGCGCTCTTGACGTGACCTTTGTCAGAGCGAAGGCCCATGGCAGCCATAGTGTGCAAGATGCGTCGCTGCACAGGCTTTAGTCCATCGCGTGCATCCGGTAATGCTCGCGAGTAAATTACCGAATAGGCATACTCCAAAAACGAATCTTGCATTTCTGTTGAGACATCAATTTCAACAATGCGACCCGCATTATGTGCAGGCTTAGGGGCAGTCGGTTTTGCCATGATTAATTAATTTTCCTTGCTAAGTATTGGGAACGTGTAATTACTGATCATTCGGTCGATGGCCAAACAAGATGTCATCCCATGACGGTGAATCATCTATGACGGCGACTGGTTTGGCAGCAACTGGCTTTGCAACGATGGGCTTGGCAACGATGGGCTTGGCAACACTTGGTTTTGTGGCAACTGGTTTGTCAGCAGATGGAACAGGCATTGGAACGGGGATGGTTGGATGACCTGGACCTGCCCAAGATGGTGGCTCAAGCTCTTCTTGGCCATTTTCAACGGAAGGTAAGCCAACTAACCTTCGCTTTTGGTCATCACCATGCATACCAGAGTTAGTTGAAGCTGGGTCGAGACCAGGTGCTTCACCAAAAAGCCAACGCGCCTCATCGTCGAGAGCTAATACGCTTTTGGCAAGTGGATCGTATATCCAATTGGCACTGCCACCGCCACTGCCACTGTTCCAAGAAACCGAAACTGTCCAGCGAGAATCATCGCGACGAAATGAATCCCAAACTAAAGTCAAAGTGTCGATCCCACGATTAGCCAATTGTCCCGCTGCCAGTTCGCCCAGGAGCACCTCACCGTGCGGACGACGGATCAATGTTTTTTCCGCGAGACTTGCCATGTAGGAGCGCTCGGCAAGTACTGGTCCGGCATATCGGGCGATACGCTCTACCGAAACCCCATTTTCAGAAGCAATTGCTTGAACACTCTCGCCGCGCCTAATTCGAGTTTGAATGTCTTTGGGAGAAATACCAGAAGTGGAGTTGGTCATCATTATGGCTCCGGTGACATTGTTGTTTACGCTGCGCTTAATGTGATCATCCACGGGGACGTTAAACTCAAAGCCACTTTCATCCATGAAAATTAATGCAAGGTTGTCTATTGACCGGCCAACAAATATCAGTTCTTTCATGGCGCACCTTTTTTCGAATCTGCTCTTTTATTGTCCTCGAAATACCATTAAAATCGGGGGATTAGCGTGGTGTGTCGGACATTTTGGGTTCTGGCAAGGACAATAGCCAA
>DJBM01000093.1:10617-10906 GCA_002430405.1 Actinobacteria bacterium UBA5976 | reverse complement strand
GGTTTCATGGCCACTTAAAATCAGAGTCAAGGTTTCATCTCTAACGTCATCGTGACTTAAAGCCTGATTCTCGTCATCTCGGGCGTCAAGTAAGAGACCAAGTAAGTCGCTGCCGTGACTACCGCTTTGAACTCGCTGGGAAATAATGTCCTCTGCCACATCAGCTAAGTACTCCGCGGATTCCTTGAACTTGCGAAAGTAAGGTATCGGACTTTCATCAAAGCGATCTAAACCAGGCAACATAGTGCGCTCAATTCGATTTATTGCTAAGCCCATGTGATGCTGAACG
>DJBM01000093.1:970-10494 GCA_002430405.1 Actinobacteria bacterium UBA5976 | reverse complement strand
CGCCTTTTGCGTATTTATCTATGTCAGTAGAAAAAAGTAATTGCGCAACAATTTCAAAGGTTAGTCTCATCATCTCTTCATTTGCTGAAACTTTTTGACCGATTTTCAAATTTGCCAGATAATCTCGAATGATTTTCTGCATAGTGCGGGCATATTCATCTAACTGGCTTTGATGGAACGGTGGTTGCATCATTCGGCGATGACGAAGGTGCACTGGCTCTTCGTTAGTTAGTAGACCACGACCTAAAACTTTGTGCATTCTCTCGAAGCCAACACCCTTAACAAAAGAATGTTGTTTTTTCACAGTGACATCAACAACAGCCTCAGGGCTAAAAACAGCAATAAACAATTCACCGCCCAGTAAGAATGACGCCGATTGACCATATTCGCGCTGCAGGCCCAGTAAAAACTTAGGAGTATCTGCGATGAATCGAAGGGTTAGCAAGCCACCAAATCGTTTAGGTCCATCAGGTAAATAAGCGAATTCCTTCTTTGAGCGAATTGCTACTGGAGTTGGAGGATATTCAGTTGGGCGAACTGAGGTATATGGTCGGGCCATGGAATCCTCCTTGCCTTGGATTCTAGTTTGATTTGTCGATTCATGAGCATAAATGCAGGAGAATTTGATCCATCCGAACAGTAAGGATGCAGTAAGCCTCAAATAGGATGCAACTGTGGAAAGCAAACCTAATTTTGAATAATGTCGTTCCTGGACCTGCACTGGATGCCCGAAATCATGCTGGAAGATCCGTATCGCTTTCGCTGTTAGGTAATGGCCTGGCCGGCACAGCAGGCACGGCGGCAGTTCTTTACTCATTTGATAGCACTGCTCCAGTGGTTGGATTTATTCGGTTGGCACTAGGAGCAATTGCGCTATTACTTCTAGCACCCTTTTTTGGGGGCAAAGTAAAAAAAATTCCAAGTCTGTTAACCCGTCCTGGAATTTGGATCATGGCAATTACTTCAGCTTCTTATCAAGGATTTTTCTTTGCAGCCATAGAGCGCTCTGGAGTTGCTACGGCTGCCTTAATCACAACGGGCTGCATCCCAGTTTCTGCGGGGTTAGTCGGTTGGTTAGTACTGCGCGAACGACTTAGTTCGGTTTGGTTTATTTCAACTGGGATTGCAATTTCAGGTTTAGTAATTGCTTCTATCGGCGAATTAAAAACTAATGATGCATCCGGAATACTTTTCGCTGTTGCAGCCGGCACTGGAATAGGCGGCTACCTGAATGCTGCAAAAGTTGAAATCCGTGCTGGTGGCCATCAAATGCAGTTACCTGGAGTGGCTTTCCTGCTGGGATCAGTGGGTTTGTTTATTGTGGTGCGAAATGACTTAGTGCAAGTGCAGTGGAATTCGCAAGCATTGTTGCTGGCACTTTATCTTGGCGTTATAACTATGGGTCTTGCGAATGCGTTACAAATTTTGGGCTTAAAGGGAATTGCGCCGGGGGTAGCAGCAACCATGATGTTGGCTGATCCGGTAACGGCTGCGCTCTTGGGAATTCTAGTACTGAATGAAACGATTACCCTTAATGGCGTGATTGGCTTGGGGTTGGTTGTGATTGGGCTACTGATGCAAAGCCTCTCGCCAAATCAACCAACAAATAAAAGCAACAATCCAGTCCAATAATCTTCCTGAGCATAGTCGCCGTGGTAGCTATACCGGTTCAATTCTTGCACTGCTTGCAAGTCTTTCGACTAGAGCAAGTTAGGAATCTTTTGCTCTGCTGCCAGGTTGGCTCGCCTGAACACCAGCGTTACAAGTGATGAAATGATGACAATAAATAGCGAGTAAAGAGCTGGAACAAGAAGTATTTTGTCCACACCAGGGTTATCAATGTAAACCGCAACAATCACAGCAATAGCCAACGGCCCATTGTTGATGCCAGTTTCTAGGGCGATAGTTCGAGCATTCATTGGGTGCAAGCGAAGTAATTTGGAGATGTAGTACGCAACGGTAATACCAACTAAGCCCATTCCAATAGCAATCACATAAGTTGGCCACTGCGTAGTTAGCAGTAACTCCCAGTTTCGAGGCACCCAAATCGCAATTAAGAATGGAATGAACAACAATCCAACAACGGAGCCAAACAACTCCAACAGTGCCCCAATATTTGAGCTGAACTTGCGCACCAGCATTCCCAAAGCCACTGGAATGATCAGTCCGACAATAACAATTGCTAATTCCCCAAACTCAATTTGGAGTGATTCATCGATGCCAAGCAGTCTTGAGTAAATAAGTAGCGCAGCAGGAGTCATTATGAAGGCCCACAGCGTTGAATTAATTGTCATCGTGACGCTAAGAGCTACGTTTCCTTTTGAGAAATAAGTAAACAGATTCGAGGTAGTGCCTGCCGGCACGCTACCCATAATCAATGCACCAAGAGCAATCAACATGACGTCGCTGCCATTAGAAAATGGTAAAAGAACACCGACAATCAAGAGATAAGTAGTAAGTGGCATTATGCCAAATTGTGTTAACCAGCCAATTGCAAGTCCCCACGGCCGACGGATAGCCAAAGAGAAATCTTTTGGTGTTAATCCTGCGCCAAGGCCAAACATGATCACAAGAATGAAAATCCGTAGCAGTGTCTGCTCAAATTCATTTACGACCGTTGCTTCGTTGACAACTTCCTCGGTAAGAATCCTAAGTGCGCGCATCTTTAAGCCCCTTTGCTGGCGTCGAATTTAGCTGATTTAGAAGCAGTAGCTTCATCGCGTAAGGCACGACGAAGTATTTTTCCGATTGGACTTTTTGGAAGATCATCGACAAAGAAGATCTCTTGTGGAATTTTGTAAGCCGCAAGATTAGTTCTGCAATAAGCAATTACGTCATCTTCACTTGGAGCAGGAACGGTGGCCTTTATATAAGCCTGCACTCGCTCACCAGTGCGCTCATCGGGAACACCAATCACCCCAACTTCTAACACACCAGGCACCGCAGCAACCTGCTCTTCAATCTCATTAGGGTAAACATTAAATCCATTTACCAGAATCATGTCGTGGGTTCGGTCAACAATTGTGAAGTAACCATCTGAATCCATAAAAGCAACGTCGCCAGTATGCAGCCAGCCATCTTGGAGGGTTTTTGCAGTCTCATCTGGTCGCTGCCAGTAACCAAGCATTATTTGTGGGCCGCGGGCAATAATTTCCCCTGGTTCACCCACGGGAACTTCTTTGCCATTTGCATCAACACACTTAAGTTCAGTTGATGGAACTGGGATGCCGACGGTGCCATCTTTTGCTAGACCAGTTAAGAGATTAAATGTTAAAACCGGTGAAGACTCCGTTAAGCCATAGCCTTCAACAATTGGAGTTCCAGTTAACTCCCGCCAACGATTAGCAACGGATGCCTGCAGCGCCATTCCGCCAGCAGCGGAGGCATGTAAATATTTAGGAGGTGCGTCTTGAAACCAACGTTCATTTAGCAACGCATTAAATAGCGTATTGACACCACTTAACCAAGTGATTTTGTAGTTATCAAAGGCACGTCTTAGATTACTTGGCGGCCTTGGTGTCGGGATCAAGATATTTCTCGCTCCGTTGTAATAAAAACCCAACAAGTTAACGGTAAAGGCAAAGACGTGATAGAGCGGCAGGGCTGTCAGAACTGTTTCCTTACCAGCGCGCATTCCGCTGCCACAATGGGCGATCATCTGCAATGTGTTCGCGACCAAATTACCATGGCTTAGCATTGCACCTTTTGAAACGCCAGTTGTTCCACCGGTGTACTGGAGCGCGGCCAAGCTTTCCAGTTTTACCCCTGTTGTATAAGCGCTGACTTTATCGGCTGAGTATTTAGCCTTACCCAATTTCAGCGTTGCTGAAAATTTAGTGTGTTTGACTTCAATTTTAGGAAGTGTCTTACTCCAAAATTTTTGAACACCTCTAATCACGCCACCAACTACAGTTGGGAAGAATTCTGATATTTTTACAGTTACAACATTTTCAATACTGGTATTAGCCAAGACGGTTGGCAGACGATCTGCAAACATATCAATAATTACCAAAGTTTTGGCACCGGAGTCACTAAATTGGTGAATCATTTCATTGGCGGTGTACAGGGGATTTGTGTTCACTAGAACGCATCCTGCTTTGAAAATACCGAAGGCAACTATTGGAAAACTCAAGCAGTTGGGTATCTGCACGGCAACCCGGTCGCCAGCGGCTAGTCCAAGCTCTTCACGAAGATAGGCCGCAAATAGATCAGACATCTGATCCACCGCAGCGTAGGTTAGGGAACCATTCATTCCATTTGGCATTACCTGCGTGAAGGCGGTTTGCTTTTGATACTGGCTCGCTGAATTTCGCAAGAGTTCTGGCAAATTAGCGAATGCAACTGGTGGAAGTTGTTTTGGAACATCACTTGGGTAGTTAGCTAGCCACGGATTGTTGGTCATCTTTGCTCTTTTCCGCAATTCCCAGGTTGACCCAAATGCCACCACTGGAACGTTTGCAGATAAGCATAATGACCCAGTTCCGACAGGTCAGGGCAACACCTAAAGTTCTTTGAGATTTTTTTCGAGTCCAGGCACTTATTAAAGGCAGGAAAAATAAGGCTTAGTTTGACTTCTGGGCTTGCTTCGCTTGGTGGGGAAGGTTAGGCTCGCGACAAACTTGGTGGAAGGAAGCAGATTTGACTGTCCTATTCGATGCCGACTCGGTAGCCAAACTCATTGGCCGGCTAAATGTCGTCAGTAGCACATCACTTGCGGATGCAAGTAAATCGACGACACCGCTGCGGGAACTACCGAGCCAAATAACAGCAGTTCGACCTGAATTGAAACTTGTGGGACGGGCTATCACGGTGGATGCAAGTGCTGGGTTGCTATCGATGGTGGCTGCACTAAAAATTGCAATAGCTGGAGATGTGCTGGTAGTACGAGGAAGTAAATCAGGAGCTGTATCAGGTGAGCTATTCGCCACCGAGGCACATCGAATCGGTGTAACGGGAATTGTGATTGATGGCTATTGCCGAGATCGCTCAGTTCTACTTTCAATAGACCTACCAATTTATGCTCGCGGATCTAAGCCAAGTGCCCCGGGAACTTCTGCGCTACCGATTATCCAGATTCCGCTAGAAATCGAAAACGTAACAGTGCAGCCAGGTGATTATTTGGTTGGTGACGCCGATGGAATCGTAGTTGGGAGTATTGCAGAATATGCGGCAATAATTGATCGCGCGGAAGAAATCGAGAAATTTGAAGCAGAGCTTCGCGCAAAAATAATTAATGGCTCTTCGTTGTTGGACCACATGAATTACGACGAACATTTATCTGCGTTGCAAGCTGGCAAAGAAAGTAAGTTGAATTTCTCGTGACTACAGATATTCATTTTTCAGAGCGGATGGAAGGCGTTCGACCTTCGGCTATCAGGGATTTATTAAAACTAGGCGATGATCCGGGTTTAATTTCTTTCGGTGGGGGCTATCCGGATCCAAGCCTTTTTCCAATCCAAGAATTGAATGCGATCTATTCAAGTTTGCTAGTTCCGGATCGTTCTGATGTTTTGCAGTACACCGCCTCAAATGGCTTGCCAGGGTTACGAGCCGAAGTTGCTAAGCGACTAACTCGTGATGGAATGTCATGCACAGAAGATGACGTGTTAATTATTCAGGGAGCACAGCAGGGGTTAGATTTGGCCGCAAAGTTGGTGGTAAACCCCGGGGACACCGTCGTTACGGAAAATCCAACTTTCCTTGGTGCGCTAATTGCTTTTGCCCCAACGCAGCCCAGTTACGCCCCAGTGCGGGTGGATGAATTTGGTATGGACACTGATCACTTGGCCGAAGTGCTCGCGGATAATCCAAATGTTGTGATGATTTATACGATTCCGGAGTTTCAAAACCCCACCGGAGCAACGATGAGTCTAGAACGGCGCAAACACTTGATAGAACTTGCGAATAAATACAATGTTCTCGTTGTCGAGGATTCGGCGTATCGCGAATTGAGATATGTAGGCGAGCAATTGCCCACTATCAAAAGCCTGGACACTGAAGGCAGAGTTATCCATCTAGGTAGTTTTTCAAAGATTCTCGTGCCAGCCATGCGACTTGGTTGGGCGCTAGCCAGCCCTGGAATTTTAGACAGACTCGCTTTACTAAAAGTGGCTTCGGATACTCAAAACAGCACTCTCAATATGAACGCCACTCTTGAGTATCTGCGGCGTCACAATATTGATGAACACATTGCCAAGCTCCGCCCTAACTACCTGCGCAAGCGCGACTTAATGCTTTCGACCATGCGGGAAACATTTCCTGATGAAGTGAGTTTTACCGAGCCGGAAGGGGGATTGTTTACTTGGTTGACTTTTCCTGTCGGTTTTGATGCGACCAATTTCATGAAGGAAACTTTACTTCCCCAAGGGAAAGTGGCCTTTGTACCAGGTGCAACTTTCTTCCCAGTTGTGCAAGAGCCAAATCATGCTCGCGTGAATTTTTCTGGTGTAGAGGATGATCGAATTGTCGAAGGAATCTCTCGGCTAGGTAATTTGCTGAAACAAACTCTGTAGAAATATCATCTGTTGAATCTCAGGGTAAATATATTTATCGGCTCAGCGGGGAGCCACATTATGACAATAACGAATTAATTTTTGGACTATGTGTAGTACTAGGTGACTACTTAGATGCGCATTCGTATCGTACGTATAGCGCCAATGACGAAAGCATAGAGCGGGAAGCCGAACAAAATACCACCGGTTATTGCGCCGAGCTGGAATCCTGTGACGTCGCTATATGAAAAAGATATGTATGCAATGTCGATAAGATACAGAATTCCAAAAGGCAAAGTCACCTTACGCAACCACTCAGATTTCACAATGTGTGGAAATTGAAAAGTTGTTAATTGGCTAATACATAGCACGAAAATAATTACGGCAACTTGAATTTGAGTGGCGTTAGCAACATAGAGCGTTGGCACAGCTAAATTCCACGCAGCAGGAAAGCCATTAAACCAAGAATCTTCGGTCTCTAGATCGGTTCGGGAAAACCAAAGGGCAGAAAACATGAAAGTCAATCCAGCCAGGGCAATTTCAAAATGTGCTGGAAGCATGTCGAAGTGAATCATGAACGCGATTGGTACCACTACGCATGTCACATAGTCCACAACTAGGTCCAGAACATGACCATCTATCCGGGGTGCAGTGACCATGACATCGAATCTTCGGGCAACGGGCCCATCAAGACCGTCGAGGACTTGGGAAAGTAGCAGCCAAATTAGGGCCGAGCGGACATCTCCATTAAAAATCGACTGCAGCGCAAGCATCCCTAAAACCGCGCCACTGGCAGTCAAAGTGTGGATGGCATAACCCGAACGTTTAGTTGGCGCTGACTTTGGCATACCTCAAGGTTATGCCCATACTTGAGTGGGTTCGACCGTAGCAGTACGGTTGCACAATGCGCTTGCCTGACTGGAATGATGCGATAGTTAGGCGCAAAGCCATCGGTGCTTGGATAGCGCTTTCCCTCCTGTGGTCATGCACACGAGCTGCGCTTATCTGGCAGGTATTTGGGTCCCACGGAACTAATGGGTTGTGGTACTTGATCGTTGATCTAGCAGCAACAGTGCCTTACGCAATTTATTCAGCTCGAGCAGCTTTTGCTTGGATTGACAAGTCGCCTACCTTCCTGAGAAATTTAGGGATATCGGCGGCTTGTTTCATTGCCCCTGATCTTTATGTAGTTGCCACCGCTCGACAGGTTCCATTGGCCATATGGTTTGGATTTGGAGCCTTTGTGACTTTAATGGCAATACTTGCAATCAAATTTGTGCGCTCCAATTAGTCACGTGCCACTTATATAGGTGTCACGCAATTTCCTATGTGCCCCTGAGATTTCGCGTCTAACTTCGGGCAACTCTTTTCTCGATCTTTGGGCCTTCATAGGGCGCGGTCAAAACCAAAGATTTGAATTCGAAACTAGCAGGACAGCCAGATGTGACCACCTCGTAGAACATGGTGCCAGGAGGGAAACCAGAGTTAGGTTCAAAATATTCTGCGTAACATTTGCCGCTCACATAAAAGATTGCCGCTGGTCCCGAAGCCTCTGAGGTAGATCTATCGGATCGCACCAAAATAGTTTCTCGCAGGTTGCCTTTCATAACATACGCAGTTTCGGAACCAAACTCTTGCGAATAGGCCGAGGTGATTGTCATCGCCAGTTTTGCCCCGGTGATGGGAGACCCCGATGAATCAACGCGGTTCTCCCACTTATCTTTTGAAGTCTTATGGACCTCGTAAGTGAAGCAGTTGAGGATGTCATGGAGTCCATCAGGTTGCACGTTGTAAAAGTAGGTCCCGGCACTATCTTTCATACCCCGACACTCATCAAGTTGTGACTCCACGTTGTTTGCCCCGATAAACCAGCCAAGGGCCAGAATTGGGGAGGCATCATTAGCGATTCCGATAGGACGCTTTTGAATTTCAACGTGCTCTTCGCCCAGCTGTTCAATTAGGCAATTGGGAGCAACGTGATAATGAAAATCATCTCCTCGCCCAGCATGACCGCCACAACTATCTAGTTCTCCCATCTCAGCGGTGTGGGTGCGAATCTCTGCTTGTGTCCATGGACTAAATAAGGGAACACCATCAACTGCGACTCCAATTGGGCCCGCATCTGGCACGGTCGGTGTCGCAGCCAGAGTGGGGGATAGAGGAAAAGAAAACTCGTAATTGTGCGGTCGTGGGTACTGCTGGTTGGTGGCCGTGATCCCTACCATCACGTTCTCCAAATTATCTGGCAGCCCATTGGAGCTAAAGGTCACATTGGTTAGTGAGCAACTCAGACTTGTAACCCGACTGGTGTAAGTGTCTTGATCGCACATCGCGCTTGCGATGTCCTGGACTACTGCCTCCTGGGGCGCAGCTTGCGAAGTGGCACTGCTTTCAATGTCATCGGGTGAAGCGCTCTGACCGCAAGCAGCTAGTGCTAGAACTACAAAAGCTCCGAGAGCCCGAAGCTTAAATGATGACCGATGTGATGCCATTGGTATGAGTGTCCTTACTGCCAAGTCTTCGCGAAGCAACCGAGGCTATCACAGCGAACAAAACTGTATGCACCAAGAGGAATAATTCTCCACTGGATTTGCTTGGCTATTCACAAGTGCACTCTAGAAGCGCAAAGACAGGTTAGTTGGATGAAACTCTGTCCAAAGTCAGCAACAATGCATCCTCAAAGCCTAATTGCCACATCTGCCGGTAACCCTAATTTAATCGAGCGTAGGAATAACTCAAGGTTGCTGCCGTTGCCACCCATGCTTGGTATGGCAATAGCGCAAGCCCCAGGGGTGTCGAAGTCTTAAATGCAATCAGCACCATAGGAATGGTAAGCACTGCAGTTGCAGCAAGTGCGATTGCTGCTACTTCTAAGTTGTGGGGTCGGTAAAACTGGTAGGCCCAGGTAAGTGCGCAGATCACCGATGCTGCAAAGAAGGTTAAATAGATGAGCGTATTTGCAGATGATGCGCGCCCTGCAATTATGAAGGCCGCGATTCCCAGAACTATAAAGTTGTATGGCCAGATAATTCC
>DJBM01000093.1:0-792 GCA_002430405.1 Actinobacteria bacterium UBA5976 | reverse complement strand
AAGTTGTATGGCCAGATAATTCCAAATATAAAATCTGGTGGTTGCCATCTGGGTGAATTTAGATTGCGATACCAGTCATCGCCAGTATTTACCCAAAAGCCCGAACCGATTACATAGATAACAACAATTGCAATACCAATGACAACAGAAATGTTTTTCATATTTCAAATTCACTAGCCAATTTAAGTTCCATACTTCGATGGTATCAATTAAACAAACCTTGAACTTTTCAATATTGATGAGTGCATCCGTCTGGAGAAATAGTTTCTTTAATTCCAAGAATTTAAGGGCATCATAAATCACTCCTGGATACCGAATGAATTAGTAGATGCCTTGGGTGGAAGATTCTCTCATCTAACTAACGGGTACATGGATCCGAATCCTAAGTCCGCCAGTTGGACTCTCCTGCAGTGCGATAGTTCCTAAGTGCGCAAGAACCGTTGCTTTAATGATGCTCATGCCAAGGCCAAAGCCGCCAGTTTCGGTTGAACGTGAGTCATCCAGTCGAGCAAAGCGGTCGAATATTCGTTCCCGCATATTTTCTGGGATGCCAGGACCCGAGTCATCGATAATCAACTCGGCCATCGCTTTACCCTCACTTTTTATTTCGTGAAGCTCAACAGATACAGGTGAACCCGCAGGCGTGTATCGAACAATGTTCTGTGTGATATTCCCGAGCACTTGTTCCCAACTATCCGAATCGCCCGTCACGGTTACCGACTCGATTGAAAGCGCAATCGGTCGAGGCGAGATTACCAGAAGGTCATCAAAGCAAGTGGACACGATCTGGCC
>DJBM01000017.1:6471-7822 GCA_002430405.1 Actinobacteria bacterium UBA5976 | reverse complement strand
ATTAGTTAGCCAGTCCTAAATACCTTAAACCTGCAGCTGTTACTGCAGAAATAAGTACCACGATAATAAAAGGGGACTTAAAGCGAAGCGCCAAAGTGGCAACTGCAAGAGCCGGAATCCTAGCGTCAACCACTAATGACTGATTCGTTGCAAATGTCTGAACCGCAACCAATGCGCTTAATAGCGCAATTGGCAGCAGCACCACAACTTGTTTGACTGCAGGTTTTTCCAGCACATGTCCTGGGATAGCGCTGCCAACGTATTTAAGTGCGTAACAACCCGCTGCGCCAGCTAAAACTGCAAACCACATCAGAGAAACTTTCGTCCAGTCGACCAGCCGATAATTATGGCAACTAATGCTGCTGCCAAGACTGGAATTCCAGGGGAGACAAACGGCGTCAGCGTTAATGCGATTAGCGCACCACCAAGAGCGACGGATATTTCTATTCGGCTCTTAATTTGGGGCCAAACCAAGGCGAATATGCCGGCCGCAATTGCGGCATCTAACCCAAAAGCTTTTGGATCACCAATCGCACTAACACTTATTGCGCCAACAAAAGTAGCTAAATTCCAGAGCAAGTAAACCGAAAGTCCAGTGGCCCAAAATGCTAAGCGAGATGCTCGACCTTCGTATGCCGTTTCATCTTGAGCGAGCCCCATAGCAGTTGACTCATCAATAGTTAGTTGCACAGCAACGAGGCGACCAAAGCCCCTAGTTTTCAAAATTGGTGTCATACGCATGGAGTAAGCGGCGTTTCGGGTACCCATTAACCACGAAGCAATCACTGCTGTTAATGCGGTACCGCCTGAGGCTAACGTGCTAACTAAAGTGAATTGACTTGCGCCAGTAAACATTAAAAGGGATAGTGCCATAGTTTGTGGAATTGACAGTCCAGTTGTAGTACCTAGGGCGCCGAATGACACCCCATACATTGCAACTGCCACACCAATGCTGAGTGCATTTCCAAGGATCTCTTTGCGAACTGTTAACCAGTTCGTTGCCGTGGACTCCATAGTCTGATAAATCTAGCGCACTAAGGTGAAAGCATGACAATGAACTATCGCGGACTCGGGTTTGCATTCCTGGGGGTCCTGATATTTTCATTCACACTGCCGATGGTGAAGTTGGCATTGCCTGGCTTTTCGCCTTGGACATTAACTTTTGGGCGGGCGGCAATAGCTGGGGTGCTGGCAATTGCATTCCTGAAATATTCCAAAGTGCCGTTTCCGGATCGAAAGTTGTTACGTCCATTATTTGTAACTGCTGGTGGAATTGTCGTTGGTTGGCCGATATTGACAACACTTGCACTTCAAGAAACTACAAGTGCTCATGCAGCCGTAATTACTGCTG
>DJBM01000017.1:5973-6355 GCA_002430405.1 Actinobacteria bacterium UBA5976 | reverse complement strand
GGCTTGCCACTGGTTACAGCAATTCTGGCAGTAACACGATTACACGAACATGTTCCCAAGGCATTTTGGGTTGCAGCCTTGACCGGCACTTTTACATTAGTTGTCTATGCGTGGATTCATGGTGGGCAAGAGGGTGCATCACTTAAAGCGGATCTGTATCTCCTTGGCGCGGTAGTTGCGGCAGCGATTGGATACGTCGAAGGCGCTGCGCTGAGTAAAGTGATGCCAGGTTGGCACGTAGTTTCTTGGTGCGTTGTGTTAACGCTGCCAATCTCGTTGCCATATTTTGCAATTTCGCTTGGGCTGGGAAGCGAAAATCACACCGTGACTCCAATAGCGCTTCTGGCTTTTTTGTTTACAGCTTTTGGTTCCATGTATTTCG
>DJBM01000017.1:3126-5932 GCA_002430405.1 Actinobacteria bacterium UBA5976 | reverse complement strand
GTCGCCATCTTTTCCATGTGGATCGGTTTCTTCGCTTGGTACCGTGGGCTTGCAGAGTTGGGTGTGGCAAAAGGTTCACAAGTGCAGTTAATTCAGTCACTTTTAACGTTACTTTGGTCCGCCTGGTTACTCAACGAATCCGTTACGGGCCAGACACTTTTGGCAGCAAGTGTTGTGGTGATTTGTATCGCTGTCACACAACGGCTACGAGTAACTAGTCAGTTGCGTAAAAATTCACGGATCCGCGAACCCAAACGGTAACGCGCATTCCAATCTCAGGGGAAATGGGGCCTGAAGTTCTTGCTTTAACGATTCCTGCAGCAGTCTTAACTTCAACTAAGGCATCGTGGCCAAAGTACTGTCTAGCAGTTACAGTAGCTAAACCTTTTGGATCTGGTTGCAAATAGAGATTCTCTGGACGGATAGCGACTTGGCCAACAAGTCCTTCGGCATGCGAAACTATGGGAATCAAGTCGCCAAGTTGGGTGCTGACTTTTCCATTTTGAATTACGCCAGAAACAACGACTGCATCACCCAAAAATTTCGCTAATTCGACATCAATTGGCTGTGAATATATAGATCTTGGACTTCCAATTTGAGCAACAGTCCCATCCCGAAGAATAGCGACTTGATCTGCAATTGATAGTGCTTCTTCTTGATCATGCGTGACAAGAATCGCGGTGGCTTTTGCCTTACTTAAAATGGCCCTAACATCATCGCGCAACCTAGATCGCAGTTGCGCGTCAAGTGCGGCAAACGGTTCATCAAGAAGCAGAATATCTGGGTTGGGTGCGAGGGCTCGGGCAATGGCGACTCGTTGTCGCTGGCCGCCCGAAAGTTTGTCTGGCATTGAATCACCAAGTTCACTCATGCCAATTAAGTCGAGTAGTTCGGCGATGCGATCATTTCTAGCCTTGGAATTTAAGTGACTTAATCCATACCCAATGTTTTTCTTAGCGCTAAGGTGCGGGAACAGCGCAGCCTCTTGGGGCACGAAGCCAACATTACGTTTTTCGGGCGGCACGCTCATGTTGCTGGAGGAGACTTCGCGCCCGTTCATCACAATGGAGCCCGCGTCCAAGGTTTCAAATCCCGCAATTAGCCGCAATAAAGTGGTCTTCCCGCCACCTGAGGCACCAAGGATGGTTAGCAGTGAACCATCCGTTACGCCAAATGAAACATTGGTAAGAACCGAAGTTTGTCCAAATGACTTCTTAACATTTGAAAGAATAAGTTTCTCAGTCACTGGTTCCACCTGCCTGAGCTCGACTTAATGTTTGGCCAATATGCGGTTTCACTTGATTTAGAGTCTCGTTGGAAGCCGGTTCAAGGCTACTTTGGTTTCTGGGTGATTTAATCTCTCGGTTAACCAAAAGCGCGGGTATGCCGGCAACAATTATTAACAACAAGGCGTAAGGCGCGCCCGCGCCAAAGGAACCCACTGAAGTAGCAGACCATAGTCTCGTTGCCAAAGTTTCAATCCCAGTTGGTCTCAATATAAGAGTGGCTGGAAGTTCTTTGATTACGGTAAGTGCTACGAACGCACCCGCACTTAGTATTCCTGGCCGCGCAGCAGGAACGATTACTCGCCAAATAGTTTGCATTGGGGAACTTCCCAAAGTTCGGGAAACTTCTTCAACTCCTGTTGGCACTTGTGAAATCGGAACTTTAAGAACCGCTAAAGCATTTGGCAGAAATAATGCAATGTAGGCAATAATTACCAAAAAACTTGTTTGATAAAGTGCTGGCACAGATTGATTAACTAGGAAAACGAATGCTAGTGCGATGACAACTCCCGGTAGGGCGTGCGTTAAGTAGACTGATTGCTCTACTTGCACTATGTATCGGGAGACATACCGCACGACAATGATTGCAATGGCAAGTCCTATCAGCGACACAACTATTCCACCAACGAGACCATAGCTCAAAGTATTTAACAGTGCGCGCAATACTTGCCCGCTGTTGGCACTTGATTGACCAACAAATATCCAGTAGCTAATGCTTGAGATCGGTATTACCACTCCGATTGAAAACCAGACAACCAAAAGCAATTGCGCAGGCTTGCGCCACATTCCTAAACGAGTCACCATGTGTCGGTACTGCTCCGAACTTTTTGTTACTTCGGTTTGCGAAATGCGCCGTTGAATTCCGACTAACACTAGGGTGATCAAAATAAGTACCAAGGCCAACGCCGCTGCAGTATTGCGATCAAAACTTGCTCGGTACGCGTTATAGATAGCGCGCGTAAATGCGTCATAACGCATTAATGAGACTGCGCCAAAATCGCTAAGGGTATACAGCGAAACCAAAAGGCTAGCTCCTAGAACAGCTGGGCGAATTGCCGGCCAGGTGATACCTCGAGCAACTTCTAGCTGAGTTTTGCCAAGTGTTCTCGCCACTTCTTCACTCGAACTGTTGTGACGAGAAAGGGCAGCAGTCACCGCAAGAAATACAAATGGCGCAGTGCTAATGCTCAGGACTAGCCAAGCGCCAAAAAATCCATTAATTGAGGGATTAAATGCCAGCCAAGAAAAAGCTAAAACGTATGATGGAAAGGCAAGCGGCAATACTGCGCCAACCTGAAATAGGCGCTTATTTGGTAAGTCAGTTCGATTACAGAGCCACGCTTGCGCGGTGCCTAAAATCATAGAAGTTATCGAGACTGCGATCGTGAGCGCGAGCGAATTAGCGACTAACTCAAGGGTTCTGGCAGAAAAAATAATGTCAGCTAAATGCGCATACCCAATTTGAGAAGTTCGCAATAACACGTAGAGGAGCGGTAGCAAAGTAATAAAAATGCCAAAAC
>DJBM01000017.1:0-3108 GCA_002430405.1 Actinobacteria bacterium UBA5976 | reverse complement strand
CTGCCAATACTTGCAGTGGCGGTCCTTGAGCTATTTTTAATTTCAGATCAAGCCAGCTTTAGCTAACATCTCAAGAGTTACATTTAGGGAGGAAAGATCTGAAAGATCAATCTTTGGGCCAGCAATTTCACTCAACTTTGGAAGTGACTCATCGGGTGAGACATCTGATGTTAATGAGTACTCAAATGTTTTTCCAAGAAAATATTGTTGCGCAGTATCACTTAAAAGCCAACGAGCGAATGCAACTGCACTTGGATTATCGGATAACACTGCTACGCCTGCTACATTGACCAAGTTTCCAGGGTCACCTGGTTCAAACCAAGCAGTTTTTGATTTCATGTTTTCGCGTCCGATTTCGGCTGCTTTTTCAAACCAGTAGTAATGATTAATAAGACCAGCGGCAACTTCGCCAGCTTCGATTGCTTCAAGAATCTGACCATTACCTTCAAAAATAACGGCGTTGTCTTTTAGGGCCGATAAGAATTTAGCTGTTGCTTGATCGCCTTCAGTTACTCTCATGCCCGTGACGAAAGATTGAAATGAAGCATTTGTTGGGGCGATAGCAATTCGACCCTTCCAGCCTGGATCTGCTAAATCATAGATTAAGAATGGGAGGGTAGTTACGAGTTCTGGGTTATAAGCCAAAACCCGGGCTCGCCCAGATACTCCTATCCAAGTGCCGTCTGTGGCTCGATAAAGCGGGGAAACTTGTTCCAAAAGATCAGTCGGTAACGCCATGATATTTTCCTGACCAGCTAAAGATCCCAAGGCACCAGCATCTTGCGACAAAAACGTGTCCGCTTTTCGGTTTACACCCTCTTCAAGTATTGCTGCTGCCATTTCAGCGGAAGCACCATAGCGCGCAGTTACTACGATGCCGGTTTCTGCGGTAAACAACTCCAAAAGTGGGGCAATTAAATCCTCACTTCTACCTGAGTAGAGCACTATTGATTCTGATCCTGCACCTGTTGTTTCTACGGGCGCAGTATTGCTCTCGCTCGCACAACCACTCAATAACGCAGCTAGCGCGATCGCGAAAATTGGTGCTTTTCGAGCAAATGTCATGTTCCACCTCATGCTGATTCATTTATGCAACCAATCGGTTGCATAAATCATTTATGAAACCTAAAAGTAGCAATAATCCAACATCAGGTCAAATCATTAAACTTCGAGGCAAAGTCGAATGAATATTTGCCTCAAGATAGCCTTATTGCGTGGCCGATGAGATCAAGTTCCGAAGTGACGTGGTCGTAGAGTTGGTTAAGCACTCCGCGGGGGACGCTGATGTTTTATGGGCCGCTCGAGTGTCCACAAAAGGTGACCAATCTGCGGTAGACGTGGACGCTGATTCAGCCGCTTCAGCTGGCTTAATAAATTACTTGATGCGGGATCGCCATGGAAGTCCTTTCGAACATTCTGTTTTCACGTTCTTTGTGAAAGCCCCAATTTTTATGTGGCGTGAGCATTTTCGTCATCGAATGGCAAGTTACAACGAAGAATCAGGTCGCTACAAAGTACTTGAGCCGGAGTTTTATGTACCAAGTTCGGAACGCAAACTTATCCAAGTTGGTAAGGCAGGTGCATATGAATTTGTTGAGGGCACACCAGAGCAGTTTGAACTTGTCACAGCGGCGACCAAGAAGGCGTGCAAAGTTGCTTACGAGTCTTATGAGGCAATGCTAGAAGCAGGAGTTGCCCGCGAGGTAGCCCGAATTGTGTTGCCAGTAACTATTTATTCTTCGGCTTATGTAACTATGAACGCCCGAGCAATGATGAACTTTATTAGTTTGCGCAGAAAAGTTGAAGGTTCACACTTTCCATCCTTCCCACAGCGCGAAATCGAAATGGTTGCGGAAAAATATGAAGAAGAGTTCCAGCGACTTATGCCATTAACCCATGCATCGTTTGTTGCAAATGGGCGAGTGGCACCTTAATAGATAGGTATTACAAGTGAAAGCAGTTGAAGCGTTCGGCACTGTACTTACTGCCATGGTTACGCCGTTTAATTCTGATGGCACAAAGATCGACTTTGCCGCCGCGGCACAGCTAGCAAACGACTTAGTTGACCTTGGCAACAATGGTCTAGTTGTTAACGGCACTACGGGTGAGTCACCTACAACTGATGAACATGAAAAACTTGAATTATTAAAAGTCGTTATTGCGGCTGTTGGCAAGAGGGCGCGAGTTATTGCTGGCGCAGGATCAAATGACACGGCGCACTCTGTTTTACTTGCAAAAGATGCGGCTAAAGCGGGGGCGCACGGATTATTAGTTGTAACACCGTATTACAACAAGCCACCACAAGCGGGAATCGAAGCACATTTCCGTGCAGTTGCAGATGCAACCGATCTTCCAATGATGATGTATGACATTCCGGGTCGCACTGGTGTTCCAATTGAACCTGACACAATTGTGCGCCTATTTGAGCACCCACGCATCGTTGCCTTGAAGGATGCAAAGGGGGATGTCGCCTCTACATCATGGGTGATTAAGCGCTGTGGAATTCCAATTTATTCCGGCGATGACATTCTTAAGCTTCCACTACTTTCAGTTGGTGCCGTTGGATTTGTATCTGTGTGTGGCCATACAGTTGGTAAGGATCTTCGCGAGCTTCTAGATGCATGGTTTGCAGGAAACTCAGCGCGTGCATTAGAGATACATCAAAAACTTCTTCCTGTATTCACAGGTACATTCCGCACACAAGGTGCAATTCTTACCAAAGCCGCACTCACACTTATGGGTCTACCAGGTGGCCACACTCGTCTTCCACTCGTCGATGCAACAGAGGCTCAGATTGCGCAACTGCGCGAGGATCTGCGCGCTGGCGGCGTCGCAGTTAACTAATGAATCATCCACATCCTAATCTCAGTACGCCACCTGCTTTAGTTGATGGTGGATTGCGAATAGTTGCCCTTGGTGGATTAACTGAAATTGGCCGCAATATGACGGTCTTTGAGTATAAATCCAAGTTACTAATTGTCGACTGCGGTGTTTTGTTTCCTGAAGATACCCAACCAGGTATCGACCTAATTTTGCCTGATTTTTCTTACATCAGAGACCGCCTTCATGATGTGGTCGGAATCTTTCTCACACATGGACATGAAGATC
>DJBM01000133.1 GCA_002430405.1 Actinobacteria bacterium UBA5976 | reverse complement strand
CGCAAGAAGTACGGCCTGAAGAAGGCTCGCAAGGCTCCACAATACTCAAAGCGTTAATCTATGTCGGGCCGACTTTTTGGCACCGATGGCGTTCGCGGTTTAGCGAACGGATTACTTACCGCCGAATTAGCAACGAATCTTGGTGTTGCTGCTGCGCAAGTTTTAGGTGAACGTGGCGAATTCGCCAAACATAAAACTGATCGCCCATTTGCTATTGTCGGACGCGATCCACGGGCAAGTGGTGAGTTCCTGCAATCTGCAATTTGTGCGGGCTTAGCAAGTGCTGGCGTAGATGTTATTGATGTCGGAGTTGTGCCGACTCCAGCTGTGGCATTCCTAACTGATCACACTGGCGCGGACTTAGGTGTGATGCTTTCTGCCTCGCACAATCCAATGCCAGATAACGGGATTAAGTTCTTTGCTCGTGGTGGCATCAAACTTGATGACGCTATTGAAGATGCCATCGAAGATCACTTGAAAATAACAAATAATTTGCCAACTGGATCTGGCGTAGGGCGAATCCGAAGCGATCACGATTTGATCGAAAAATACTTGCATCACCTAACTGCCAGCATTTCAAATTCCTTAGAGGGTATAAAAGTTGTCATTGATGGCGCCAATGGCTCAGCGTCACTCGTTGGACCTGAAGTTTTGCGGCGAGCTGGAGCACAAGTTGTCACAATTCACTGTGAACCCGATGGCCTGAACATAAATGAAAAATGTGGCTCGACACACATGGAAGATTTATTTGCCGCAGTTTTAACGCACGGCGCAGATGTTGGTATTGCACATGACGGTGACGCAGATAGGTGTCTCGCTGTAGACGCAGCTGGAAACTTCGTTGATGGTGACCAAATTTTGGCAATTTTAACGACAGGTAGAAAAGCGCGCAACGAATTAGTCGGTAACACTGTCGTTGCGACCGTTATGTCCAACCTTGGATTCAACATTGCCATGCGTGAACAAGGAATTGAAGTTATCTCTGCAGCGGTCGGTGATCGTTATGTTTTGGAAGAAATGCGCAAAGGTGGTTTCACCATTGGCGGGGAACAAAGTGGACACGTTGTACTAAGTGAATTTGCAACAACGGGTGATGGTGCATTAACAGCGCTTCATCTACTCTCAGAAATGAAGCGCACTGGTAAGTCGTTGGCCGAGCTTGCCAGCTTGGTAAATAAATTGCCACAAGTTTTAATTAACGTACCGAATGTGGACAAGACTGCGGTTGCTAAAGCTGAAGTATCTGACGCAGTAGTTCGAATGGAAAAAGAACTTGGCGAAACTGGTCGGGTACTTCTTCGCCCGAGTGGAACTGAACCGCTGATTCGCGTGATGGTCGAAGCAGCAACAACGCAACAAGCCCAAGCCGTCGCACAAGAACTTGCCCAAGTTGTGGCTAAGCACTGCGCTTTGTAGTTACAGATAGACTTGAAACTATGTGCGGAATCGTTGGATATGTTGGTCCGCAACAAGCCCAGAATGTAGTTATCGAAGGTTTACGCCGCTTGGAATACCGCGGCTACGACTCAGCCGGAATCGCAGTAGTTGCTGATCATGCTATTCAAACTCGCAAGAAAGCTGGCAAGTTAGCCAACCTAGAAGCAGAGTTATTGGCCAGTCCAATCTCTGGATCTAACACCGGAATCGGTCATACTCGTTGGGCCACCCATGGCGCGCCTAATGATGTCAACGCGCATCCTCACATCAGTGAAGATGGCTCAATCGCAGTTATCCATAACGGAATTATCGAAAACTTTGCAATGCTTCGCGACAAGTTAATAGCTGAGGGTGTCACACTGAGTAGCCAGACAGACACTGAAGTCGTTGCGCACTTACTTTCGAAGCAAATGAAATCAACTCCTGGACTGGCTGATGCGCTTCGGGAAGTTTGCCAAGTTCTTACTGGTGCCTTCACTTTGGTTGTCGTTCACGCTGACACTCCAGATGTTGTCGTTGCAGCCCGCAGAAATTCACCACTTGTTGTTGGCCGCGGCGATGGCGAAAACTTTCTAGCATCAGATGTGGCAGCGTTTATTGCCCACACCCGTAATGCAATTGAGCTTGGGCAGGATCAAATTGTTGAGATCACACCTAACTCAATTGAAGTAACAGATTTCTTTGGCAAGCCCGCACCTTTCACCGAATATGAAGTTACTTGGGATGCGGCCGCTGCAGAAAAAGGTGGCTTTGATTTGTTTATGCTGAAAGAAATTGCAGAACAGCCAAAGGCGGTTGCTGACACTTTGCTTGGTCGTATTGATAAGTCTGGAAAAGTCACGCTGGCAGATTTAGGTCTAGACGATGCGTTCCTCAAAACCATCGACAAGATCATCATCACTGCGTGCGGTACGGCTTATCACTCTGGTTTGATTGCCAAGTACGCCATCGAACACTGGACTCGGATTCCTTGCGAAGTTGAGTTAGCAAGTGAGTTCAGATATCGCGATCCTATTTTGACGCCAACTACTTTGGTCGTTGCGATCAGCCAATCTGGCGAAACCATGGACACTTTGATGGCTATGCGTTACGCCCGCGAACAGGGTGCCAAAGTTCTGGCTATCTGTAATAGCAATGGTTCAACAATTCCACGCGAAAGCGATGCGGTTATTTACACACATGCTGGACCAGAAATTGCAGTTGCTTCAACCAAGGCGTTCCTAACTCAAATTGTTGCCTGCTACTTATTTGCGATGTACTTGGCGCAAACTCGTGGAACTGGTTATGGCATTGATGCAGCCACAGTTGCACTCGAGCTCAGTGACATGCCAGGCATGATCGACTTAGTTCTTGATACAACGCAGGGCGTCAAGGCGATTGCCAAAGAATTGATCAACAAGCAATCCGTTCTTTTCTTGGGACGAAGCGTTGGATTCCCAGTTGCACTTGAAGGTGCGTTAAAACTTAAAGAACTTGCTTACATGCACGCGGAAGGCTTTGCTGCTGGGGAACTAAAGCATGGCCCGATTGCATTGATTGAAGATGGAATTCCAGTATTCGTAGTTGTGCCACCGCAAGATGATGAGTTGCACGACAAGATAGTTTCGAATATTCAAGAAGTCAGAGCTCGAGGCGCGCTAACAATTGTGCTTGCTGAAGAGGGCGATGAATCCATTAATGAATTCGCAGATCACATAATTCGGCTGCCTAAAGTCCCAGCTTTGATGCAGCCTTTAGTTGCCACAGTTCCATTGCAGATTTTCTCGTGTGAGATGGCCACCGTTAAGGGCTATGACGTGGATCAGCCAAGAAATCTGGCTAAAAGCGTGACAGTCGAATAGCTAACACACCCCTAGAAACAGCGGTAAATACCAGTTCGAGTTTGAAAAAATGAGTAATCAAGGCAAAGTTAAGGCATGGCAATAGTGGGGATCGGCGTTGACGTTGTTGACTTAGCCCGGTTCAAGGATCTAGTTGAACGAACTCCACAAATCGTTGATCGCTTGTTTACTAAGACGGAGCAAGTAAGCGCCGAGGGTCACCAATTGCAAGTCATGTCTCTAGCTGGGCGGTTCGCAGTAAAAGAAGCCGTTGCTAAAGCATTAGGCGCACCAGCTGGGATGGCTTGGCATGATTGCGAAGTTAGTAATGGCGGAGCACCTCAAATTTCAGTCCGTGGCTCAGTAGCGAAAGTTGCCGAAGACCAAGGCGTTACTAATTGGCACGTCTCATTAAGTCACGATGGACCAGTAGCAATCGCATACGTAATCGCAGAGAAAGTTTAGGTTTTCAAATGTCTGCACATGTAACAGCTCGAATTGATCTCGGAGCTTTGGCACATAACGTGCGAGTTTTAAAGGATCGCACTGGTGGCCGCAAATTAATGGTTGTAGTCAAAGCCGATGCCTACGGACATGGATTAGTTAAGTGTGGCCAAGCTGCCGTGAATGCTGGCGCGGATTATTTAGGAGTGGCACTTCTAGAGGAAGCGGTCGCACTTCGTGAAGGTGGCGTTCCTGGCCCAATTCTTGCGTGGCTAAATACTTCAAATGATCGATTCGCAGAATGCATCGCTCGTGATATTGATTTGGGTGTTAATTCAGTAGCGACTCTAAAGGCGATAAGTAATGCTGCATATTCTGTAGATCGAATTGCTCGAATTCACGTCAAAGTTGATACCGGCCTAAATCGAAACGGTGTAACGCTAACGGATTTACCAGAGCTGATTTTGGCACTTAGAAAAGCAGAAGACGAAGGCACAGTAAAAGTAGTGGGTGTGATGTCTCATTTTGCATACGCTGATGAACCAAGTCATTCCACAATCGCGGCGCAGATCGAAGAGTTTAAAACTGCTGTTGACTTACTTGAAGCCGCAAACTTTGAGCTTGAAGTTAAGCACCTCGCAAACTCCGCAGCCACACTTGCATTGCCGGATACATATTTCAATATGGTTCGCCCTGGGGTAGCGGCTTATGGAGTATCGCCAGGTGAAGAAGTTGGCGTGGCTACCGACTTTGATTTGAAACCGGTTATGACTCTTTGCGCACCAATTGCGCTGCTAAAGAAAGTTCCAGCCGGGTCAGGTGTCTCCTACGCACATCAGTATCACACCAAATCCGATACAACTTTGGCACTGATTCCCGCTGGTTATGCCGATGGAATTCCCCGAAGTGCTACTAACCTCGGCCCAGTATTGGTCGGTGGCGAAATCCGAAAGATCGCTGGCCGAGTTTGTATGGACCAGTTTGTCCTAGATGTTGGTGACCTGGAGGTAAGCCTTGGTGACGAGGTAGTGCTTTTTGGTGATCCAGCTCGCGGTGAACCAAGTGTGGAGGATTGGGCGCATGCGGCTGGAACTATTTCCTATGAAATCATCACCCGAATTGGCCCCCGCGTGCATCGCGAATTCATTAACAACTCTTGGTAAGTACTGTGACCTTTACCGTATCCACTTCTGAGCAAATGCAGGAATTCGGCAAGCAAATTGGCGCATTGTTAACTGCTGGCGATGTAGTTGTATTGAGCGGACCGTTAGGTGCGGGAAAAACTACTTTTGTGCAAGGACTCGCAACACAGATCGAAGTGCAAGGCCTGGCCACAAGTCCAACTTTTGTGGTTTCGCGTGTGCATAAGCCGCAAGGCTCCGGTCTGGCTCTAGTGCACGTGGATGCTTATCGCTTGACTTGCCAAAGTGATTTGGTGGACCTGGATCTTGACGCAACAAAGAATGCAGTTTTTGTAATCGAGTGGGGTAAAGAATATGTATCTGGATTTTCGGATAATTGGCTTGAGATCGAAATAGATAGAGCACTGGAACTTACCGATGAATCTGATCCAGCAAGCGGGATTCGCAGGATTTCAGTAACCGCAGTTGGACATCGTTGGAGCGACTTGAGCTTGAGCGGGTTTGGCGTATGAACGCTTTAGCAATAGACACCTCGGTTGGAGTCAGTGTTGCGATCCTACGAAGTAGTGGTGAAGTTACGCAAAGCCAAGCTATCGACCATGGCATGCAAGGCGAACTTACAGCCGAATTGATTTCAAGAGTTGTTTCTGATTCAGGATTGAAGATCGAAGAAATTACTGATGTCGTGGTCGGCGTTGGCCCAGGTCCATTTACTGGACTGCGCGTTGGCATAGTCACTGCCGCAGTATTTGCACATGCTCGCAATATTTCTATCCATGGCATTTGTTCGTTAGATGCAATTGCATTCGATTATGCAAACCCTTGCGTCGTTGTTACCGATGCTCGCCGCAAAGAGTTGTACTGGGCTCGGTACGACGGGGATCGAATTGGCGAACCACAAGTTTCTAAGCCCGAAGTCATCGCATCGCAATTTCCTGATTTAAAGTTTGTCGGCCCGGGCGCACAGCTTTATCCAGATTTCATTTCTGGAAGCGTAATGGAGTTAAAAGCTGGATCTCTGGCCAAGCTATTTGCATCAGGGTCTGCTCAGCTAGTTGATGTATTGCCAATGTATTTACGCAAACCAGATGCCGTGGAACCAACGATTCGAAAGTCGGTTCTCTAATGCTGGAAATTCGCCCAATGACTCACTCTGACTTAGCAAGAGTCCTTGAAATTGAAGTTGACCTGTTTCCAGTAGATGCCTGGAGTGAGGATCTATTTCTTGGCGAACTTGCTGAAGTTTCCATTTCTCGGGACGTTTCCGTGGCGATTTTAGATTCTGAAATTGTAGGCTACGCATCTTTTCGTTATGTAGGCAAACAGGGCGATGTGAATACTGTGGCAGTTGCAAGTAATCAGCAAGGCGAAGGTATCGGCACTGCCTTGATGAACTGGCTTGAGTCGCAAGCAGTGCTTCGCAATGTTCGAGAAATATTCTTGGAAGTTCGCAGTGACAACGAAGCAGCCATAAAGATGTATGACGCTCGTGGATATGAGCGAATTGATATACGGCGAAATTATTACGGGAACACAATTGACGCAAACATTATGCGAAAGCGAGTAGCTAATGTCTGAGCCATTGATATTGGGAATTGAAACTTCGTGTGACGAAACTGGAATTGGAATTGTCCGAGGCACCACTTTGTTAGCCGACGAAGTCGCATCAAGTGTTGATGAGCATGCACGGTTTGGTGGAGTCGTTCCTGAGATCGCAAGTAGAGCTCATCTGGAAGCCATGGTGCCAACAATTGAACGCGCATGTAAGGCTGCGAATATCAGGCTGGCTGATGTTGATGCCATCGCAGTTACTTCTGGTCCAGGTTTGGCAGGTGCGTTGCTTGTCGGTGTCGCTGCTGCGAAATCCCTCGCAGTTGCGCTGGGTAAGCCAATCTATGGCGTAAATCACTTAGCCGCCCATGTGTGCGTTGACCAACTTGAACATGGACCTTTGAATGAGCCAAGCATTGCAATGTTAGTCTCGGGCGGCCACTCATCTTTGTTGCTCGTTCCAGACATTACTCAAGATGTAATTCAACTGGGTCAAACTATTGACGATGCAGCCGGTGAAGCCTTCGACAAGATTGCTCGCGTACTTGGCTTACCGTTTCCCGGCGGGCCATACATCGATCAAGCTGCGCAAACTGGAAATCCAAATGCCATTGACTTTCCACGTGGCCTAACAACACCAAAAGATTTGATTAAGCATCGCTTTGATGTTTCATTCTCAGGATTGAAAACTGCGGTGGCTCGTTGGATCGAAACGGAACGACGGGCAGGTAATTCTGTAATGGTTAATGATGTGGCTGCTTCGTTCCAGGAAGCCATTGTTGACGTCTTGCTTCGAAAAGCCATTGACGCCTGCCTAAGTAACGATGTTGGCACATTAGTGATTGGCGGTGGGGTAGCAGCAAACAGTCGCTTGCGCACAGTTGCAGCGCAACGCTGCGCCGAGCACAGTATTGATCTACGAATTCCTAGTCCAGCGCTGTGTACTGATAATGGCGCAATGGTTGCAGCCCTTGGCTCTGAATTAGTTAAACGAGGTCGGGATACCTCACAATTAAGTTTCGCGACAGATTCCTCGATGAACGTAACAACAGTGGTGGCATAGTGAACCAGAGTTTTGCAAGTTGGTTAGAAACAGGTCCTTGGCCAATAGATGGCGGGCTCTCAGGTGAATTGGAAAAACTTGGCCACGACTTGTCTGACAAACTCTGGTCCGCGAGATTACTTCGAGATGCACCAGAAGCCATAGCTCAGGTTCATCAAGAGTATGTGAACTCTGGTGCTCGTGTTTTGATTACTGCTTCGTATCAGGCAAGTCGTATGGGTTTCATGGCAGCGGGTATGACACAAGATCAAGCGGATGACTTGATGCGACTTTCGCTCACGCTAGCTCAAGATGTTGCATTGAATGCGCCCGAAAAAGTTTGGGTAGCAGCGAGTGTGGGTCCATACGGCGCAGTTCTTGGTGGCGGCCAAGAATATGTGGGCAATTACGGGGTGGCACATGATGACTTAGTTAAGTTTCATCGGGACCGAATCGCGGTACTTGCCAGCGCAAAGCCAGACTTATTTGCCTGCGAAACAATTCCAGATTTAGATGAAGTGCGAGCCTTAGTTGAGGTACTGGCAGATTACCCAGACATTCCTGCTTGGATCACTATGAGTGCGCAGGATGCAAACTCAACTTGCGCCGGACAAGGCATTGGGCATTTAGCAGAGCTCGTTAATAAGACTCCTTCGATTGTTGCAATTGGAGTGAATTGCACAAAGCCTGAATTTGTCACCTCACTATTGCGCATACTTGCAGCAAAGACTTCGCTACCACTGGTTGTTTATCCAAATGCAGGTCGAGTTTGGGATGGAAAAAATATGTGCTGGATTGGTGAAGGGCATGACAAGTTACCTGCACAGATTGTTTCGGAGTGGGTAAAGGCTGGTGCTGATCTAATCGGTGGTTGCTGTGGACTTGGACCAGAGGCAATTACCCAATTGGATTTGGATTTAGTTCAAACTAGAAATTCGACGACAAAGTAAAGCCTGCGGCCCAGCATCGTCTCGATATATTGCCACAATCAATTCCTGATTTCCTGGTGCGGTAACTTTCACAACTGATTTACGTATCGCTTCAACATCGAGCTGCATCCCTCTTGTCATGATCGTTACTCCAGCTGTCGGGATGTTTTTTGTCTGAGTTATTAGTTCCTTATCTGAGAACTTAAACACTGACTCAATGAGCAAGGCATTTGCTTGAACTGGATCTTGCTTAAGCATGTTCCTAACTCCAGTTTCATCATCTGTAGTCAACCAAGCAATGTGCTCATTAACGAGCCCCCCATTAATGGAGTCAGCAAGTGGAGTGAGCGCGCTTGCGCGGATCAACGCTGGATCTGGAATTACTAAGAACCTGCCAAGATTTTGGGTACGAGTCTGACTCTCACCCGGTACTTCGATGCAATTTCCAGATTCAGCAGATATTAGAACCGCACTTCGAACGCCAGTTCCAGGAAATGAAATAAAGCATTCAAGTAGATCACCGGCAGAGCTAAGCCATTTTGCGTCCCAATTTCCAATTTCAGATTTGTCCATACCGGGCGCAACTTTTGCCATTACTGGAAATCGAGAAGAAATATCAATTATCGAATCCCAGGACGGTGACCACAGTTGTGGATTAAATATTCGCTTGGCTTGTCCAAGCGCTGTTTTTGAACCCTGCGGATCCCGGCGTGCTGGGTCAACAAAGACCACATCGATGTCAGCAGGAATCTGAAATTTTGTGGCGTCTGCGCAGCTAACGACTATGCCAAATTCAGCAAGATTATGTTGGGCATATTCGGCAACCGCAGGATCAATTTCAAGTGCAGTTACCTTTAGACCAGCAAGTGCAAATTCTCGCGAATCAAAACCTAATCCACAGGTCAGGTCAAGCACGTGTGCATCCTTACCAAATTGTTTCACGATTTCTTGCGCCCGATACTTTGCGATGACTGGCCGAGTTGCTTGGCTAATGCCGTCTTGTGTCAGTAGAAATTGATTAGTGGGTACACCCCAACGCTCTTCCAAGCGAAGCTGTAATCCCGCCTGGGACATCGCTTGTGAAATCAATTCTGAAGCAATCTCTGGGTACTTCTTTCTAAGTGCGGGAACAGCTCGCAATGGTTCAAGGTATTCGCGTGCTGAGTTAATTACTTCCCGTCCAGTAGGGCTTATTAGCCAGGAAATACTCATACCTCAATCTAAGGGTGTCTACGAATTGGTAGAGTTATCAGGTGTCCACGTGCCCCCGCGTGAGCGCAGGAGGCTAGAAAAAAGTGCCAATAACCTCGCGCGGCTCGCGTCGCTTAGAAGAGGCGTGTGACGAATTAATTTCACGGGTAGAAAAGTCGATTTCCAGTGACCTAACAACCGTCGTCTCTCGTTACTTTGATTTGGTAGCACCTGAGGATTTAGTTGGCACTGAAGTTCGCGACCTGGAAGGTTTGATTAAATCCCACGTTGCATTGGGTCAAAGTCGAACTCCGGGCACATCCAAAGTTGCGGCATTATCTCCAAATCTGGATTCACACGGTTGGCAATCGCCTTATAGCGTCGTACAAGTTGTTACGGATGACATGCCGTTCTTGGTTGATTCTGTTTCGGCGGAAATTTCGCAAGGAGGTCGATCAATCCGAGTAGTTATTCACCCACGGTTTTGGGTTAAGCGAGACCAAAAAGGTGAATTAGTACAAATTTTAGATCTCGATGTTTTACCAGGTGAGTCCGCACCCGAGGGCGCGATTCAAGAATCTTGGATCAGCGTAGAGATTGATCGCGAATCGGATGCTGCTGATTTATCAGCATTAGAAGCGGGAATGCAAAGTGTTCTGGCAGATGTGCGAGCAACAGTTGAAGACTGGCCAGCCATGCGGGCTAAGCTCCATGAAGTTATCGCCGAAATTGAAACGGTAACTGGAGTGAGCGACCGAGAGCGCCGCGAAGCAATTGAATTCTTAAAGTGGTTACCTGAAAATAACTTCACTTTTGTGGGCTATTCCAACTATGACTTATCTAAAAATGTTTTATCTAGAATCGGCGCCTCTGGCCTTGGAACTTTGCGCAATACCAATGATGGGGGCGCGTTAAACAAGAATGATCAGGATCACTCGTCGATAGATTCACTAATGGTTGTGACAAAAGCTCGAATGCGATCTACCGTTCACCGCCCAGTAGTTTTGGATTACGTAGGAATTCGTCGGGTAGATGCATCGGGTAAGCAAATCGGAGAGCATCGATTCTTAGGTCTGTTCTCTTCCGCCGCGTACAACCAATCTGTTACAAATATCCCAGTGCTTTCAAGCAAGGTTGCCGATGTCACCGAATCAATGGCCCTTGGCCGAGATTCTCACAGCGGCAAGGACTTGATGCAATTTCTAGAAACTTATCCTCGCGACGAGATGTTCCAAATCTCACCCGATGAACTAGTAGAAGTCGCCCGCCGGGTT
>DJBM01000118.1:7252-8389 GCA_002430405.1 Actinobacteria bacterium UBA5976 | reverse complement strand
CGATGACTTCGCCTGCCTCTGCTTCATCACCAGGACTACGAATGTGCTGGCCAGCATTGAAGGCATTTTTACTTGCGACTGAACCGTCATACAAGCTGGCAAACTCTTGGGGTATCACAAACGAGCAATGTGGTGGTAGATGAGCACCCGTACTAACTTTTAATGCACAACCAGATTCCAAATAGGGCAAGTAACTGCCAGCATGAAGTTCTCCGATAACGCTCCAGGGCCCAGGACCAAAAACTGCATAGCCGTCCATCATCGCAGTATGGGCTGGTGGCAATGAGATTTGGGAAACAAGGTCCTGCGCTAGAACTCGATTTAAACCTTGGGAGATAGGTAGCGAAATTTTGGGTTTAGCAACGACGGATTGATTACTTAGGGCAAATGCTAAATCCCAATCCACATTGTGATTATTGTCCCTACCCATAGACACAATCTACCGAACCCATGTCATGCTTTATACCTAATGATCAGCGTGGACTCAATTATTGTGGCAGGTGGTAGAGCCTCGCGACTTAATGGCATGGATAAGGCATTGTTGCCTTTTGGATCAGCCGGAAATACCTTGCTAGTTGATGCGGCGGCGGCCTGCCCCGGCCGAGTTTTTGTAGTGGGTGCACCGCGCGATATTGCTGGTGAATCAATTCCGCACTTAATTTGGATTGCTGATTTAAATCCTGGTGGCGGTCCAGCGGCGGGAATCTGGTCAGGCTTGAAGCAAGTTGACACAGAGTATGTATTCATTTCAGCGGGTGATCAAACCCTTGATAAGGAAACAGTAAATGCAATCATTGAAAGTGCAGCAGAAAATGATGGAGCTTGGGCTATTCGTGAAGACGACGTAGGTCAGCCACTATGTGCTTGTGTTAGAACAGAATTAATTAAGGATTTACTTGAGCCGACGCAAGGAGTGAACCTTTCGCCGCTTCGACTGCTTTCGACCCTGCAAATGGTTGGCGTTAGTGTGAAGCCAGGTAAGGTAACAGATTTTGATACTTGGGCAGATGTTGCAAGAGAAGTTAAGAGGAGCGAGTCGATGGATCAAATAACGCAAATGTGGTTGGCACGAGTTGCTGCCGTGTTGGAAGTAGATCAACATGATCTACCTGTTGAGCAACTTCTTGACTTAACGCG
>DJBM01000118.1:0-7182 GCA_002430405.1 Actinobacteria bacterium UBA5976 | reverse complement strand
GCAGTGCAGGAGTGGGAAACCGTTGACTAGCCACGAACCAATTTCACCTACGCAACGTATCCAGGTTTCAAAGACACCAAGTGAAACTAGCGTTAGCGATTACGTAGTTGGGGAAGAGCCGCTGGAAATTCGAATTGATGGTGGGTCAGGATTACAACAACTAGCAATAACTATGCGCACTCCAGGTGCGGATATTGAGTTGGGTGCAGGATTTTTGTGGTCCGAGGGCTTACTCCGAAATCGGGAAGACTTAATTGGGATAACAACATGTAAAGATAAAGAACTTTCACCGCGGGAACAAGAAAATGTCATTGTTGCGCAAGTAGTTCCAGATGCCCCCGCAGTCACGCGAATTATGGAGCGCAGATTTACCATTTCAAGTGCTTGTGGAGTTTGTGGTTCGACACATATAGGTGACTTGCGGGAGCGTGGCTGCGAAAATGTGTCAGCCCCTGGATTGAGTGATAATGATCTGGCAAACCTTCCTGATCTAATGCGCCCTAAGCAAAAAATATTTGATAAAACTGGTGGCCTTCATGCTGCAGGACTTTTTGACCCAACCGGAAAATTAGTTGTTGTTCGCGAAGATGTTGGTCGCCATAATGCAGTGGACAAAGTTGTTGGGTACGCCTTGATGCATGACTTGTTGCCGCTCGCTGGTTACTCACTCGCAATTTCTGGTCGCGGTGGGTTTGAAATAATTCAAAAAGCAATTTCAGCCGGCATCTCGGCAGTTGTCGCTGTGTCGGCTCCTACTTCGTTAGCGGTAGAAACTGCGCGCGAATTTGGTTTAACTTTGCTTGGATTTACCCGAAACGGAACCGCCACTAAATATTCGCCAGCTCCATAATGCCTTTAGCGCAAATGGGGTGAGTGACGGGACTTGAACCCGCGGCGTCCTGCCACGTTCGCTCGCAGAACGCGCGGGTGTTTCTTGGGGTGAGTGACGGGACTTGAACCCGCGGCGTCCTGGACCACAACCAGGTGCTCTACCAGCTGAGCTACACCCACCATGTTGCTTCAGATTTCTCTGTCCACAACGAGTCCCATTCTATTCAGGGAAGTTGCGTGGGGCTAATTTGGTGTGTGACGGGCTGCGATCTCTTTTGCTTTTGCACCATCGGGTCCAGGAAGTTCTACGAACACCGCATCTCGGTAGTACTTCAATTCGTTTATCGAGTCCAAGATGTCACCAAGTGCTCGATGATTTCCAGTTTTTGGTGGACTAGCAAAGTAAGCCTTGGGATACCAGCGTCTCGCCAATTCTTTTATGCTGGAAACATCAATGATTCGATAATGCAAATACGAATCTACCCGCGGCATGTCCCGTTGCAAGAAAATACGATCTACGTGCACACTTGATCCGGCAAGTGGCGCTTTACTTGCCTCAGGAATATGCGAAGTGATGTAGTCAAAGAGCATTTCTTCAGCAGCCTCTAAAGTCACACCATTTGGAATTTCTGGTAATAGTCCTGATTCAGTGTGCATGTTTACAACGAAGGGATCCATTGTTTCTAGTCGCTCTGCTGGCGCCTGGATAACAATGTTTAAGCCCTGCGTCACTTGCTCAAGCTGGGCATTAGTAATGACACACGCAATCTCAACTAGCAAATCATTTTTGAAATCTAAGCCAGTCATTTCGCAGTCAATCCAAACGATGCGGTCAGATTCGATGTTTTCACCCATTCCCCAAGGGTATTAGTTGCACCCGACTAGTGAAGTTTGGGGGAGAACGTAACGAGATGTGCCACAATCAAAAGATGATGCGAGTCGCAATTATTTCCTTTTTCGCTAGTTTGGCCTGTTTAATTTCCTATGCAGTGATTGGATCCTCGGTCGCACCCGATGGCAGGTTAGTTGAACCCTTTTATCTAATTCCACTTGCGTGGCTTTTTCTACTTAATGGCATAGCGTTTGCAGCCATATCTCGCCTAATGCGATTTCGCCGATAGCGAGTGTTGTAATTGCTTAGTATCTGATCCCTTAAACTAGGGATTATGACTCGTTATGGCACCATGTTCGGTCCGAATATCACATTCTTAGGCGTCGACGAGTGTGATGTAGATTCTCCCGAAACTTATTCTGACGCAGATGTTGTAATTGTAGGTGCACCTTTTGACGGTGGCACAAGTTATCGATCAGGTGCTCGCTTTGGACCAAAAGCAATGCGCGAAGCATGCCAATCCGCGCATGATGGTTCACGGCCGAGTATGGCGCTGCGTGTTGACGGCCTAAAGGACCTTCGCGTGTATGACATGGGTGATGTCGAAATGTATTCTGGCGACATCACTAAATCATGTGCAAGTTTAGAAAAAGTTATTGAAACTATTGCGGCTTCTGGAGCTATTCCATTGGTGCTCGGCGGCGACCATACCATTACTTGGCCAAACGTTACTGGAGTGGCACGTGGCGCAGACATGTGGGGACGCGTAGGCGTAATTCACTTTGATGCGCACGCAGACACTGGTGACATTCAATTTGGCTCCTTGATTGGTCACGGCCAACCAATGCGGCTACTCCTTGAAAGTGGCGCTGTTCGTGGGGATCGCTTTATTCAAGTTGGACTTCGCGGTTATTGGCCACCACCAGAAACTTTGGATTGGATGGCTACTCAAGACATGCGCGCATATGAGATGACAGAGATCACTCATCGTGGTTTGAAGGAATGCATTGATGAAGCCATCTCAATTGCGCTAACTGAGTGTGATGCCATCTATTTAAGTGTTGACATCGATGTGGTTGATCCCGGTTCCGCGCCTGGTACGGGTACACCAGAACCAGGTGGCTTAAGTTCTCGCGACTTACTCGACACCGTACGTCGTATGGCTTATGAACTTCCAATTGTTGGCGTAGACGTTGTCGAAGTCAGCCCACCTTATGATCACGCTGACATCACCGCCATTTTGGGTAACCGAGTTGTGCTTGAAGTGCTTTCCGGAATGGCACGACGCCGTAAAGATGCCCGCGATGGCACCACTTGGAATCCGGGTCAACCATTGCTTGATGGTCGTTAGCGAAACATACCAAGTATAGTAACATTTGACGTTACTAACGCTAGGCGTTACTATAAAAAAGTGATCATTTCTTTTGCTGACAAAGGAACAGAACTGGTCGCAACTGGCTATCGAGTGGCTAGATACGCATTCATCGAGTCAACACTTCGCCGCAAGCTCGCGTTACTGGAAATTGCGGGACAACTTAGTGACTTAAGAGTGCCGCCGGGAAATCATCTAGAAAAACTCAAGGGTGACTGGGCTGGGTTTCACAGCATTCGAGTAAATGATCAGTGGCGCCTTTGCTTTAAGTGGACCAGCCAGGGGCCAGCAGAAGTCCAGCTAGTGGACTATCACAGATAAGGATCGCAAATGGCTAAGACAAAAGTTAGATTGAATCCTGTTACGCCGGGGGAACTGCTATGGGAAGAGTTCTTGGTTCCGATGGACATTAGTAGGTATCGCCTTGCTAAAGACATCGGTGTGCCGGCGCAACGAATTGGTGACATCGTAATGGGCAAGCGAGCTATAACAGCGGACACAGATTTACGGTTATGTAAATATTTTGGGCTTAGCGATGGATTTTGGCTTCGCGCACAAGCAAATTGCGATTTAGAGGTTGCTCGAAGTGCGATTGAACTCGAACTAGCCAAGATATTGCCAATTAAAACATCAGCCAAGTGATAAAAAACTTCGAGCAGGTCGTTAAATAGTTCCCTTATCAAGGCCACTAAGAACTTGTTGCGCGCGAAGTTTGAGTTCAGGTAGATCACTTAGACGTTTTATGCCTGCAACTTGTTGAGACATGCGATGGTTCTTTGCGAATTCTTCTTTATGGCGATCTAAGAAATCCCAGTACAAAGTGGTGAATGGGCAGGCAGTCTCACCAACTCGAAGCTTTGGATCATATTCACAACCCTTACAGAACTGCGTCATTCGAGAGATGTAGGCACCACCGGCTGCATAAGGCTTAGTCATTAATTGACCACCATCAGCGTGCAGTCCCATACCAATTATGTTTGGAACCATAACCCACTCAGTGGCATCGATGAATTGCTCACGCATCCAATCCAAGAATTCAATTGGATTAACGCCTGTTACCAGCGCGAGATTACTCAGAATCATTAACCGAGGAATGTGATGCGTCCATGCCCTGGTCTCTATGTCAGAGACAATACCTTGCATACACTTCATTTTCGTTTTTGAGGAATCTTGAAATAAGGGGAGTAACTTGCGCTCGGCAGTTAGACCATTTTTAAATTTGTAGTCAGCGCCCAGGTGCCAATACATACCGTTTAAGTATTCCCGCCAGCCAATAATTTGCCGCACGAAAGCCTCAACAGAAGCAATCGGGGCATGGCCAGCCTTGTATTTCACAAGCGCAGCAGAAATAACTTCGGAGGCGTGAAGTAAACCATTATTTAAATATGGACTGAGCAGTGAATGATGCAGGGCCCAACTGTCATTACTTACCGCATCCTCGTACGGACCAAAATTTGTCAGATTATGTTCGATGAAGTGATCGAGTTGGGCTAGTGCGCCCGATCTGGTAGTTGCCCAAGTATTTGTTGGATTAAGTTCTAATTCTGCGCAAACTTCAAGATCTATTTCATCGCGCTCATGCACTAAATATTCTGGCCAGGTGTAGTTCTTTGGGGGAGGCAGGCGATTCTCTTTGTCAAAGTTCCAAACCCCGGTTTTTGGTTTGCCATCTTCGATCATGATGCCCAAGCGCAAACGTTGCGCCCGATAAAAAGTTTCCATCAAGAACGATTTTTGTTTTCCAGCCCAAAGCTCGAAATCAACTCGGGTAGTTAGAAAGAAATCATTTGGCACAAACTCAACACCAAATTCCGCAAGCTGCTGGTATTGCACAAAGGAAGAAGGTTCTGCTGAGTAGATTGGTAGCTTGCCTAACTCAGTTTGAGCACGTTTTAAGCCATCAATGGTTGTTTGAGCCTTAAGGTAAGAAACTTTGTAGCCAGCACTAGTGAGTTCGCTGGCAAAATGGCGAGCTGATGAAATTAAGAAAAATAATCTTTCTTTATGCCACGGCCGACCTGTTGTCATTCGAGCACTTTCCACAATCACAATTTGGTCGGTGGCTGGGTCTACCGTTTTCAACACGCCGTAGTCACGATTTAGGTGATCAAATGGGATGTAAAGAATTCGCTTCATGCCGGTGCTCATTTCGCCGACTTACATTTCTGGGAACAGAATTTAACGTTGTCCCAATCTCGTTCCCATTTCTTTCGCCACTCAAAATCCAGTCCACATCCCAAGCAAGTCTTTGGGGGGTGACCATTTTTAGTTTTGGCTACGCGAGACATGAGTATAAATATAGGTGCGGTTGTGGTTGGGTGCAGAAGTGAAGAGTTTTGTTATTGGGTTCGATCTGACAAGCACAAGTGCTTGGCTCCTTGGTACGCCCGAGAGGACTCGAACCTCCAACCGACAGGGTAGAAACCTGGTGCTCTATCCATTGAGCTACGGGCGCATCGCCCACAAGAAAACCTGCGAGCCTTGCAATTCTATCTGCGGGAAATGAGTAGTGTTTAGCACGCGTTAGACTCGAGCACATGGCTGAGTTCATTTATACCCTTTCAAAAGCACGTAAAGCCCACGGCGATAAGGTCATTTTGGATGACGTAACGCTGTCATTCCTGCCGGGCGCAAAGATTGGTGTGGTTGGTCCAAACGGAGCAGGTAAGTCCACATTGTTAAAGATCATGTCGGGCGAGCAGCAAGTTTCAAATGGCGATGCCATGCTCGCGGCCGGTTACACAGTTGGCATGTTGGCCCAAGAACCTCACCTTGATGATTCCAAAAATGTTTTAGAAAACGTGCAAGAAGGTGTTGCCGAGACCATGGCAATGCTGGCTAGATTTAACGAAGTATCAGCTGAGATGGCAGATCCAGATGCTGACTTTGATGCCTTGATGGCTGAAATGGGAACTTTACAAGAAGCAATCGATCATAAAAATGCCTGGGATTTAGATAACCAACTTGAACAAGCTATGGACGCCCTGCGCTGCCCACCAAGTGATGCTGATGTGAGCGTACTTTCTGGTGGTGAGCGCCGCCGCGTTGCACTTTGCAAACTACTTTTGCAACAGCCGGACCTGCTACTACTTGATGAGCCAACTAACCACTTGGATGCCGAGAGCGTCAACTGGTTAGAACAGCACCTCGAGAAATATCCAGGAACCGTGATCGCGATCACTCACGATAGATACTTCCTAGACAATGTGGCGCAATGGATTTTGGAACTGGATCGCGGTCGGGCATATCCATATGAAGGTAACTACTCGACATACTTGGAAAAGAAGCAGGCTCGCCTGAAAGTTGAAGGCGCAAAAGATGCCAAACTTTCCCGCAGATTGCAAGAAGAACTTGAATGGGTTCGTTCCAATGCCAAGGCCCGTCAGACCAAGAGCCGGGCACGTTTGGATCGTTATGAAGAGATGGCTATTGAAGCAGAAAAGACGCGCAAGATGGACTTTGAAGAAATTCAAATTCCACCTGGCCCACGACTTGGAAATATCGTCATCGAAGCTGATCACTTGTCGAAGGGATTTGGCGATCGCATCCTGATGGACGATCTTTCATTCACACTTCCACGTAACGGCATCATCGGTGTGATCGGACCTAACGGTGTTGGTAAGACCACCCTGTTTCGCATGATTGTGGCCGCCGCCGAAGGTGATACTTCTGATGATTCAACACAGGCAGATTCTGGTTCACTAAAGGTTGGCGAAACAGTGAAACTTTCCTATGTCGATCAAAGTCGCTCCGGTTTAGATCCCGCAAAGAATGTTTGGGAAGTTGTTTCCGACGGTCTGGACTGGATCAAAGTGGGCGCAGTTGAAATGCCATCACGTGCCTACATCGGTGCTTTTGGATTTAAGGGACCAGATCAGCAAAAGCCTTCTGGAGTACTTTCGGGTGGTGAACGTAACCGCCTTAACTTGGCACTGACTTTGAAGCAAGGTGGCAACGTTCTTCTGCTTGATGAACCAACTAACGATCTAGATGTGGAAACGCTTGGCTCGCTGGAAAATGCCTTACTGGAATTTCCGGGCTGCGCCGTGATCACCTCGCACGATCGCTGGTTCTTGGACCGGATTGCCACTCACATATTGGCTTATGAGGGCGACTCGCAATGGTTCTGGTTTGAAGGAAACTTCGA
>DJBM01000099.1:1788-8118 GCA_002430405.1 Actinobacteria bacterium UBA5976 | reverse complement strand
CGTTGGAATCCAAAGATGAAGCGTTTTATTTTCACAGAGCGCAATGGCATCTACATCATCGACTTACAACAGTCACTTGCATACATTGATCGCGCTTACGAATTCGTTCGCGAAACTGTTGCGCATGGCGGCACCGTACTTTTCGTTGGTACCAAGAAGCAAGCACAGGAATCAATTGCAGCTGAAGCTGCCCGCGTTGGTATGCCATATGTAAATCACCGCTGGTTAGGTGGCATGCTCACTAACTTCCAGACTGTGTCAAAGCGCATTTCGCGCATGAAAGAACTAGAGCAGATTAACTTTGATGACGTTGCTGGTTCCGGACTTACCAAAAAAGAACTGTTGGTGCTTCGTCGCGAAAAGGAAAAATTAGAACTTGTCCTAACTGGTATTCGTGATATGCAAAAACTTCCGAGTGCAATTTGGGTAGTAGATACCAATAAAGAACATATTGCAGTTGGCGAAGCCCGCAAACTAAACATTCCGGTTGTTGGAATTCTTGATACCAACTGTGATCCAGATGTTGTGGACTACCCAATTCCAGGAAACGACGATGCCTTGCGCGCCGTTGGTTTACTTACTCACATGATTGGCGATGCAATTGCTGATGGATTGATGGCACGCGCTGGTGGCGCGGTTGCTGGAACTCCAGTTGAAGCTGGCGTTGAACCACTCGCAGATTGGGAAAAAGAACTCCTAACTGGCGAAAGCGCTGAGGCAACTCCTGCTGTGGCAGTGGAAGCACCTGCTGCCGAATAATTAGTAATAATTGCGGGCAGCTAGTAGTTGCCCGCAATTATTAAAAACTTTCATACCAAAATCAAATACATTAAGGAACTAATTCATGTCTATTTCAGCCGCAGAAGTAAAGAAACTTCGCGACATTACCTCAGCCGGAATGATGGAGTGCAAAAAAGCGCTTGAAGAATCTGCTGGTGACTTCGATAAGGCCGTCGAGATTCTTCGAATTTCAGGTGCTGCTAAAGCAGCCAAGCGTGGTGCTGAACGCGAAACTTCAGCCGGCATCGTCTCTCATGATTCTGGAGCGCTAATCGAACTATTGTGCGAGACCGATTTCGTGGCAAAGAGCGAGGATTTCTCAAAACTTGGCAGCGAAATCGCAGCAGCAGTTAAAGCTGCTGGCGCTAAGGATTCAGCTGCCGCTGCCGCCCTTACTTTGAGCAACGGCAAAACTGTTGAGCAATCAGTTGCCGACATGGCAGCAATCATTGGCGAAAAAATCGAACTAGGTCGGGTGGCAAATCCAGATGGCGATGTTGCGATTTACCTGCATCGCCGTGCTGCTGATCTACCTCCTGCAGTTGGTGTGCTGGTTTCCTACTCAGGTAGTGAGGAAGCTGCCCGTAGCGCTGCAATGCAAGTTGCCGCGATGCGCCCAACTTACCTAACTCGCGATGAAGTTCCAGCAGATGTTGTGGAAAATGAAAAGCACATTGCCCTTGAAACTGCCAAAGAAGAAGGTAAGCCAGAAGCATCCTTGCCAATGATTGTGGAGGGTCGCGTCAATGGCTTCTTCAAGGAAAGTTGCTTACTTGAGCAGTCCTCAGTTATTGACAACAAGAAGACGGTAAAGCAAGTGCTGGCAGACGCTGGCACCACTGTAACTGGCTTCATCCGCATTGAAATTGGCTCTGCTTGATCGTGGGCGATCAATTGCAGAGCAGAGATAGCCAGTAGGTCAATTTATTGCCGGCTCTATCGAACTTGATCGCAATTAGCTCAGCTTGATCGAACTTGATCGCTAGAAACTAGGCTCTTTTGGCACTTACCTCACAAGGGTGAGTGCCAAAAGTATTTTTGCGGGGGCATTGCACGGATTCATCGCTGGATAAGGCAAGATTGAGGACGTGGGCGCATCTGATAAATCTCAAGATATTTGGCCCGGAATTCCAAACGGTGGCTGGAAACGGGTCTTACTCAAGCTTTCTGGTGAAGCTTTCGCAGGTGAAGGAAAACTCGGCGTCGACCCTGATGTAGTTAATGACATTGCCCGCCAAATCGCGGAAGTTGTTCGGGGTGGTACTGAGGTTGCTGTCGTAATTGGTGGTGGTAACTATTTCCGTGGTGCCCAGCTTGCTGAACGCGGTATGGATCGGGCCCGAGCTGACTACATGGGTATGCTCGGCACAGTTATGAACTGTTTAGCTCTGCAGGATTTTTTGGAAAAACAAGGAATAGCAACGCGGGTGCAAACCGCTATCCCGATGAGTCAAGTTGCTGAGCCATACATTCCTGGTCGCGCGCTTCGCCATTTGGAAAAAGGGCGTGTGGTAATTTTTGGCGCTGGACTTGGCACCCCATACTTCAGTACTGATAGCTGCGCGGCCCAACGGGCGCTAGAAATTGCTTGCGAAGTGGTTTTGATGGCCAAAGGTGTTGATGGAGTTTACGATGAAGACCCTCGAATAAATCCCGCAGCAAAGCGATATGAAAGTTTGAGTCATGACGAAGTGTTAACTCAGAACCTAAAGGTTGCAGATGCCACCGCAATTAGTTTGTGCCGGGACAATGACTTGCCAATCGTAGTTTTCAATTTGCTAGTGGACGGCAACATCGCACGTGCGGTACATGGTGAAAAAATCGGAACCCTAATTAGAACTGTTCACTAGAGGATTTGAAAATTTATGATAACTGAAACTTTAAAAGATGCAGAAACCAAGATGGCTAAGGCAACAGAGGTGACCCGCGAAGATTTCACAACGATCCGCGCCGGTCGCGCGTCCGCTGCGCTTTTCTCAAAAATTATGGTGGATTACTACGGAACGCCTACCCCGTTACAACAGGTTGCTTCAATTCAAACGCCAGAACCCCGCGTTGCCACCATTAGTCCATTCGATAAGACTGCGCTGGGCGCAATCGAGCGAGCAATTCGCGACTCTGATCTTGGTGTTAACCCATCGAATGATGGCGTGATTATTCGGGTGCCATTCCCACAATTGACTGAGGATCGCCGCAAGGAATTTATCAAAGTCGCAAAGGTTAAAGCCGAAGATGCTCGGATAGCAATCCGAAACATTCGACGCAGTGCAAAGGAAGCTTTAGAAAAGATAGCTAAAGATGGTGGCGCTGGTAAAGATGAAGTGGCGCGCGCTGAAAAGGCTCTTGAGGATTTAACAACTAAGGCAGTAGCTCATATTGATGAAATGCTTAAGCATAAAGAAGCCGAACTTCTCGAGGTCTAGTTGATGACTACAACTGAAACTGATTTCGGCAAAGCTGGACGCAACTTGCCAGCTGCTATCGCCGTTGGTCTTGGATTATTCATCACTTTAATTGTTTCGTTATTTGCTGACGTGCGGTTCTTTGCAATTTTGGTTGCATTTGCAACAGTGCTAGCAATGCGCGAATTATCCAAAACTTTAGTCGTTGGCCTTTCCCCGCGAATGTTGATTCTGCTTCAGATCCTGGCGCCAATAATCGTGGTCGCAGCAGCCCTGGATGGTGTAACGGGATTAGTAATAACGTTTATAGCCAGTTCATTATTAGTTTTGTCAGTTCGGCTTTTAGACGGCGAAGAGGCTTACGTCCATCACGTAACTCGTTCGGTTTTCGCGCTAGTTTATGCACCAGTTTTAGCTAGCTTTGCTGTCCTGCTATCTACCCAAACTGATGGCGCCTGGAAAGTTTTAGCATTTGTGCTGCTTACCGCAGCAACTGATCTGGGTGGTTACGTCGCTGGCGCGATCTTTGGCAAACATCTGATGGCTCCAACAATTTCTCCGAAAAAATCTTGGGAAGGCTTTGCTGGCGCCCTGGTACTGCAATTAGTTGTTGGAACCTTGTTGTGGATTTTTGTATTTGACCAGAGTTGGTGGGAGGGCGCGATTGTTGGCTTTGTCATGATGCTCAGCGCAACCCTTGGCGACCTAATCGAATCTATGATCAAGCGCGACCTTGGTGTGAAAGATATGGGTACGTTGTTGCCTGGACACGGGGGAGTTATGGATCGACTCGACTCACTTGTGATCAATGCTTTCGTTGCTTGGGTACTCTTCAGTATTTTTCTCTAACTAGCGATTCGCCCGTAGGCTTACGGTATGCCTGCACCCGGAGAATTAATCATGATCGAGCCCAAGCGACCAAAACCGCCGAAGCATTGGTCAGATTGGACTGTTGAAGAACGTAAGGCACAAGTAATTGAACTTGGCTTACCTGGCTTTCGCGCCGATCAGTTTTCGCGCCAGTGGTACCAGAGGCTAAATAATGACACTGCGTCATGGACTGACGTACCTGCTGACATGCGCGAAGCAGTTAAAGATTTATTGTTCCCAGATTTAATGACAAGCATTCGTGAATTGAAATGCGACAACGGCACAACCGTTAAACAGGTTTGGAAATTATTCGATGGTGTTTTAGTTGAAAGCGTTTTAATGCGCTACACCGATCGGGTAACTATGTGCATTTCCTCGCAAGCAGGCTGTGGCATGAATTGTCCATTTTGTGCTACCGGACAAAGTGGCCTAACTCGAAATCTTTCAACGGGGGAAATTGTAGAGCAAGTACTTGCTGGCGCCCGCGCACTTGCTAAAGATGAAGTTGCTGGCGGAATAGGTCGCGTTAATAATTTGGTTTTTATGGGCATGGGCGAACCTATGGCTAACTACAACAGCGTGATTGGCGCAATTCGCCGATTAACGGAGCCTGCTCCAGCAGGATTTGGAATGTCTGCTCGCGGCATTACCGTTTCCACTGTTGGATTAGTGCCGCGGATGCGCCAACTTGCCGAAGAAGGTATGCCCGTTACGTTGGCAGTTTCCTTACATGCCCCAGATGATGAATTGCGCGACACTTTAGTTCCAATTAATACTCGTTATAAAGTGCAGGAAGTTTTGGATGCCGCTTGGTATTACGCAGATCAAACGGGTCGCCGCGTATCCATTGAGTACGCGATGATTAAAGACATAAACGATCAGGCTTGGCGCGCAGATCTGCTCGGGGAAAAACTTGCTGGAAATTTAGTGCACGTAAATTTGATTCCACTAAATCCAACCCCTGGATCGAAGTGGACAGCGTCTCGGCGCGAAGATGAGGAAGAATTTGTTTATCGCCTGAAGAGTCACGGTGTCCCCGTAACTGTGCGCGACACTCGAGGTCGCGACATTGACGGCGCATGTGGCCAACTTGCAGCGGCAACTAAGAACTAGGGCAATTGCGTTAGCTCTAATTACCTTCTGCGCGACTTGAAAGTTAGATCATGGTAGACATACCTATGACTAATTATCAGAATGCTTACGCGCAAAGTATGGCGGACCCAAATGGATTTTGGGGTAACGCGGCAAAATTAGTTAAGTGGGATAAGACCCCAAAAGTGATTTTGGATGACAGTAATCCTCCGATGTATCGCTGGTTTTCCGATGGCATGCTTAACACTTGTTACAACGCGCTCGACCGACATGTAATCGATGGCAGAGCTGATCAACCTGCAGTAATTCACGAAAGTGCGATAACCGGGAAATCCTTAACTTTGACTTATGCCCAGATGCTGGAAAAAGTTGCTCGGTTTGCTGGCGCGCTGCGCATGGCTGGAGTTGAAAAAGGTGATCGTGTTGTTATCTACATGCCCATGGTGCCGGAAGCGCTTATTGCCATGTTGGCTACTGCGCGACTTGGCGCTGTGCACTCCGTCGTGTTTGGCGGCTTTGCCCCTGCTGAATTAGCCGCTCGAATAGATGATGCCAAACCAAAAGTAATTGTTTCGGCGTCATGTGGCCTAGAGCCAACGCGAATCGTGGCATACAAACCAATGCTTGATGAATCAATTCAACTGGCAAAGCACAAGCCAGATCGCTGCATCATCTTGCAGCGCGAACAGCATGTGGTTGAACTTGGTCCAACTGACATGGACTGGAAAGACGCTATGGCAATGGCAGAGCCTGCCGAATGTGTTTCAGTTGCAGCCACGGATCCGCTTTACATCTTGTACACCTCAGGCACAACGGGTAAACCAAAAGGAATTGTCCGAGACAACGGTGGCCACGCAGTTGCGCTTACTTGGTCAATGAAAAATGTTTACAACATCGAAGCAGGGGACATGTGGTGGTCGGCTTCTGATGTTGGTTGGGTAGTGGGGCACTCCTACATTGTTTATGCCCCACTTTTTGCTGGCGCTACCACCATTGTGTTTGAAGGCAAGCCAGTTGGCACACCTGATGCAGGCACTTTTTGGCGTGTCATCGAAAAGTACGGGGTAAAAGGATTATTCACAGCGCCCACTGCAATCCGGGCAATCCGTAAAGAGGATTACACCGGGGAGTTCATCAAGCAAACTGATTTATCAAAATTTGAAAATCTGTTTTTAGCTGGTGAACG
>DJBM01000099.1:1354-1669 GCA_002430405.1 Actinobacteria bacterium UBA5976 | reverse complement strand
ATTTTTAGCTGGTGAACGGCTGGATCCAGATACTTACCATTGGGCAACGCAGCACCTGGGAGTTCCAGTAATTGATAACTGGTGGCAAACCGAAACTGGTTGGCCAATCGCTTCAAACTTACGCGGCCTTGATCCCATGCCAATAAAGCCAGGTTCTCCTTCAGTTCCAATTCCTGGATACGACATCAAGGTATTGGATGAAACTGGAAACGAACTGCCAATTGGCACCGAAGGAAATATCGCGATTACTTTGCCACTTCCACCTGGAACATTGCCGACGCTTTGGGGTGATGACCAGCGCTATATAGATTCGTA
>DJBM01000099.1:0-1200 GCA_002430405.1 Actinobacteria bacterium UBA5976 | reverse complement strand
ATGGGACGAACTGATGACGTGATAAACGTTGCTGGCCACAGATTGAGTACTGGCTCACTTGAAGCGGTTGTGGCAACGCATGAGTTAGTGGCTGAGTGCGCAGTTATTGGAGTTGCAGATCCAATCAAAGGTCAGATTCCAAAAGCCTTCGTAGTTCTAAAATCTGGCGCGCAAGTAGACGCCGAAGTTTTACGTAAAGAAATTGTGGCATTAGTTCGAAAAGAAGTTGGCCCCGTAGCAGCGCTCAACGAAGTCGTTATCGTGCCGGGGTTACCCAAGACGCGTTCCGGAAAAGTGTTGCGCAAAACCATGCGTGGAATTGCTGATGGAAAGCAAGTAGATGTCCCAAGTACTATCGAAGATGTAGCTATTCTTGACATTTTGCGCCCACTATTGCGAAGTGAATGAATTAAGCGAGAAAATTAGCAACATTTCTGGGGCGGGAAGCAATAAAGTTGATTATGGCCATTTCAACTAAAACAAAACGCAATCTATTCGGTATCAATGCCCTGAGTGCTTGGCTCGGTTTTGGCATGACTTTCCTCATTGAGCTCTTTGGACTTGTTAAGACTCCAAAGTATGGGGATGCACCTGTCACCTCCCTATTTGGTCACTTCGGAGATTATGCGGATGGTTTGGCGGGTGCGCCGGAGCGATTAATTGATTTATTTGGTTACTTCACAGTTTGGAGTCAGATCGCCGTTGGCATCGTCATGACTTTGCTTTACTTGAACCCAACGCGTGATGGCAAGTTATTCCGGGTACTTCGAGTAGACACCGTGTTAATGATTACTGTCACTGGCGTAGTTTATAACTTGCTACTAGGACCTAATTATCCACCGCAGGGCTTAAATCAGATTTCAAGTCCAATTCAGCACACGATTACCCCGATTATTACCGTGCTGATTTTTATCATTGCCGGACCACGTGGCTGGTTTAACTTAAAGAATATTTTGGCAGCACTTGTGCTTCCTATTGTCTACGTTTTCTACACGCTATTCCGCGGTGCGATAATTGATAAATATCCGTATGACTTCTTTGATGTTGTCGTTAATGGTTATGCCAACGTCATTATTTTTGTACTTGGAATTCTCTTTGCTTCGATAATCGTTGCCGTATTTTATTGGGGCATTGATAAGGCTCTAACAAAGAAACCCACTTCGACTTAATGATTAACAAAAAAAGCCCCCGATCACTCGG
>DJBM01000102.1 GCA_002430405.1 Actinobacteria bacterium UBA5976 | reverse complement strand
CCCATTGGATCCATATTTTCAATAGAACAGATTATTACAACATTGTCATTTGAATCACGTAATAGTTCAAGTTCAAATTCTTTCCAGCCAATTATGGATTCCTCTAGGAGAACTTCCGTAGTTGGACTGGCTTGCAAACCAAGTCCTGCGATGCGATGTAATCCAGCTTCGTCATATGCAATGCCAGAGCCAGCGCCGCCCATTGTGAATGATGGTCGAACTACTACGGGGTAACCAAGTTCTTTTACGCCAGCGAGGCAATCGTCCATAGTGTGGCAAACAAATGACTTCGCACTTTCCCCGCCGACATCAGCAACAATTTGGCGAAATAACTCACGATTTTCACCACGTTCAATGGCATCAACATCAGCGCCGATTAATTCCACATTAAATTTTTCTAGTACACCATTTTTGAAAAGTGCGATCGCAGTGTTCAGCGCAGTCTGGCCACCAAGTGTTGGCAATAACGCATCAGGTCGCTCGCGTTCAATAATGGTTGCCACAACTTCAGGCGTGATTGGTTCGATGTAAGTGGCATCAGCAAATTCGGGGTCAGTCATGATTGTTGCCGGATTGCTGTTAACCAAGATCACGCGCAGACCCTCGGCCTTTAGCACCCGGCAGGCCTGGGTACCCGAGTAATCAAATTCGCACGCCTGGCCAATCACAATTGGACCAGAGCCGATGACCATGACTGATTTAATGTCGCTACGACGTGGCATTAGCGGCTACCTGCCATCAAATCAACGAATCGATCAAATAGGTAAGCCGAATCATGTGGGCCAGCGGCAGCTTCGGGGTGATACTGCACGCTAAACGCCGGAACGTCTAAACATTCCAGACCTTCAACAACATTGTCATTTAAACAAACGTGACTTACTCGAACTGCGCCGTATGGGGTTTGCGATTCACGATCAATTGGTGCGTCAACTGCAAAGCCGTGGTTATGCGCAGTAACTTCAACTTTGTTAGTAGTTAGATCCATAACGGGTTGATTTATGCCACGGTGGCCGTAGCGAAGTTTGTAAGTTCCAAACCCTAGGGCCTTACCTAAGATTTGATTTCCAAAGCAAATTCCAAAAAATGGTCGCTTCGCATCTAGGCACGCTTTCACAAGTGAAACAGCGTGCAGCGCAGTTGCTGGATCGCCTGGTCCGTTTGAAACAAAAATTCCATCCGGGCCCGCGGCAAGTAAATCTGTTGCCGAAATGTTCGCGGGTACTACATGGACTTCAATCCCCCGCTGCGCCATTAAGTGTGGCGTCATAGCTTTGATACCTAAATCAAGTGCGGCAACCTGGAACCGCTTGGTACCGACGGCAGGAACTACATAAGTTTTTTTAGTTGATACGGTTTCTGAAAAACTTGCGCCAGCCATTTCTGGAATTTCACGAACTTTATCGAGCAAAGTAGAAATATCTAAATCTGCGAATTCACCTGAAAAAATTCCAACGCGCATTGCTCCTTGATCACGCAAGTGACGCGTTAAAGCGCGAGTATCAATGTCGCTGATACCTACTATGTTTTGGTCTTTAAGCACTTGTGCGAGATCTGTTGTGGCGCGCCAATTTGAAGTGCGGCGAGCAGGATCACGAACTACATAACCTGAAACCCAAATTTGTTGAGATTCATTATCTTCTTCATTCCAGCCCGTGTTTCCAATGTGAGGCGCAGTTTGAATTACGACTTGTCCGCAATAAGAAGGGTCTGTGATTGTTTCTTGGTAGCCAGTCATGCCGGTAGAAAAAACGGCTTCGCCAAATGCGGTGCCAGCAGCGCCATAAGAACGACCAGTGAATACTTGGCCATCTTCAAGCACAAGGACGGCGTTGGTCATGCGTTAAGTTCTCCGTTTCGCACTGTTGGTTTACCACGAAAGAACGTTGCAACAACTTTGCCGGGAAGGGTGCGTCCTGCGTACGGGGTATTTCGGCTTGCACTTACAGTCTTTCGTGCCTCAACAAGTTCACTTGCACGGGGATCAAAAATTACTAAGTTAGCGGGTGCGCCCACGGCAATTGGTTGGCCTTGGTCATTAACTCGACCAATTATTGCCGGCGCAACGGACATGCGATCTGCTACTGCGGCCCAGTTCATTAAGCCTGTGACAACCATGGTTTCGTAAACCACGCTAAGTGCGCTTTCTAGTCCAGTCATACCGAACGCCGCTGCCGTCCATTCGCAATCCTTAGCTTCGGAAGGGTGCGGTGCGTGGTCAGTTGCCACGATGTTGATTGTGCCATCAGCTAGACCTGCGCGCACTGCTGCAACATCTGCTGCGGTTCGTAGTGGTGGGTTCACTTTGTAAACCGGATCATAAGATTCGACAACTTCGTCAGTGAAGTACAAGTGATGCGGAGTGACTTCGGCAGTTACGTTTATCCCGCGCGACTTAGCCCAGCGAATAATTTCCACGCTGCCAGCCGTTGATAAGTGGCAGATGTGTAAGCGGGAGCCAACGTGATGAGCAAGTAATACATCGCGCGCGATGATGGCTTCTTCGGCAACTGCGGGCCAACCAGCAAGGCCGAGCTTGCCCGAGAGCACACCCTCGTTCATTTGCGCATCTTGAGTTAAGCGTGGTTCCTGCGCATGCTGGGCGACTACACCATCAAAAGCCTTGACATATTCCAGGGCGCGGCGCATAAGCAGCGCATCATGCACACATTTGCCATCGTCACTAAAGACTCGAACCGCAGCTGCGCTATCAGCCATTGCGCCTAGTTCAGCAAGTGCGCTACCTTCAAGTCCCATCGTGACAGCGCCAACTGGACGGACATCGACAAGTCCAGCTTCTTGGCCAAGGCGCCAAACTTGTTCGACCACACCTGCTGTGTCTGCAACTGGATAAGTATTTGCCATTGCATGAACCGCAGTGAAGCCGCCTTTTGCTGCAGCGCGACTGCCAGACAAAATTGTTTCCGCATCTTCGCGACCTGGCTCACGTAAATGCGTATGCAGATCAACTAATCCTGGAAGCGCGATGCACCCACTGCCATCAATTACTTCATCACCTTTTAGACCGGCTCCGATTTCGGCGATTACGCCGTCCCGAATCAGGATGTCAGTTGGCTTACCATCCAAAATACAGACGTCTTTAATTACATAACTGGTCACTTTACGGACTCCGATCCACCGAGCATTAAGTACAGAACAGCCATTCGCACACTCACACCATTGGCAACTTGCTCCACGATTACCGAGCGGTTTGAGTCGGCGACATCGGCAGAAATTTCCATTCCACGATTCATTGGACCTGGGTGCATGATGACTGCATCTGGGGAAAGCCGATTCATTCGTGTCACGTTTAAGCCATAGCGATTGCTGTATTCGTGTGAAGTTGGAAAGTAAGCGGCGTTCATGCGTTCGCGTTGTACCCGAAGCATCATTACTGCGTCCGCTCCTTCAAGGCAGGCATCTAAGTCGTAGGAAACTTCGCAGTCCCAGTCCTGGACTCCGTAAGGGAGCAAAGTTGGCGGGGCAACGAGGCAAACTTTAGCGCCAAGAGTATTGAGTAATAAAACATTGGAGCGAGCAACTCGGCTGTGTAAAACATCGCCAACTATTGTTACCCTCAGCCCAGTTAGATCGCCTTGGCCACCTCGCAANNTCGCAAGTGATCGCGCAAGGTGTAAGCGTCAAGTAAGGCTTGGGTTGGATGTTCGTGTGTGCCGTCGCCAGCGTTGACCACGCCACCAGAAATCCAGCCAGCATTTGCAAGTCGATGCGGCGCGCCACTGCTGTTGTGTCGAATTACAACAGCATCTGCGCCCATGGCTTCTAGTGTGAGCGCAGTATCTTTTAGGCTTTCACCTTTTGAAACACTCGAACCGACGGCTGAGAAATTAATTACATCAGCGCTGAGTCGCTTTGCAGCAGCCTCAAAGGAAATTCGAGTTCGGGTGGAATCTTCGTAAAACAAATTCACTACGGTGCGGCCACGAAGTGGCGGAAGTTTTCCAACTCCTTGTTCGGTGGCCAAACTTAGTTGCTTGGCAGTGTCAAGGATTTGTAACGCAGCGTCGCGACTTAAATCAGCAGCGCTTAATAAGTGCTTCATGCGTTATTTTCGATTCGTACTTCGTCACTACCGTCATGCTCAACCAAATTTACTTGGATTTTTTCAGCACGTGAGGTTGGCAAGTTCTTACCAACATAATCCGCGCGAATTGGTAGCTCTCGATGGCCACGATCTACCAGCACTGCGAGTTGAACTATTTCTGGACGGCCATGTTCGGAAAGTGCGTCTAGCGCAGCGCGAATTGTGCGGCCAGAGAAAAGTACGTCGTCAATCAAAATGACCAAGCGACCCTCGATACCTTCAGGTGGAATCGTGGTTGGTTGGAGGGCGCGAGCAGGTCGAAGGCGTAAGTCATCGCGATACATCGTGATGTCAATTGCCCCAACTGGTACTGGCGAACCTTGGATTTGCGAGATTTTCTCGCCTAGGCGATGTGCCAGGGTCGCGCCTCGAGTGGGGATTCCCATCAAAGTCAGATTTGTGGCGCCATGAGTTCGCTCCACTATTTCGTGGGCTAACCGGGTTAAAGCGCGAGAAATATCGCTGGCATCAAGGACTACGCGTCCACTTGGCAGAAAGTCGTTCGTCATCTTCTTACCTCCTTTCCTGCCTCACTGGACAGGTGTTAAAGGATGGCGTGCTTTCAATCTTCACTTACTGTATCAGGGTCACTTTAAGTTTGGCACATTGACTAGTTTCGTGGGGTTTCGATTGGGTGCAAATAACGCCTACGCGTTATTTGCTTGATGTGTTTATTGGGAGCTATTAACGCCTAGGCGTTATTAGCTCCATGACCCAGTTGGTGCACCCGCATCCCATTCGTAGAACCAGGAATACCTGGCGGAACGCCAGCAATAACGACAATCGGATCGTGCAATTTGAAAATCCCAAGTTTTAATAAGACTCTGTCGAGCTGAGCCACCATTTCATCGGTATGGGTAACCCCCGGCGCCAAGAATGTTTGGATTCCCCAAACTAAGGAAAGTTGATTTAGAACATTTTCATTAGGCGTGAATGCCAGCAAATTTGTGGGGCTGCGATGGCGCGCCACTAACCGCGCCGAACTTCCGGTCTCAGTAAATGCGACAATGCTCACTGCGCCCACATGCTTTGCAACTTCTACTGCTGCCATGCTGATGGCTTTTGCGGTGGCACCATGCGCATCGTCAGCAAGTTTTGGCAGAGTTTCTAGGGCTTCGGATTCAATGTGCGAAATGATGCGACTCATAGTGTCAACAACATGCACCGGATCAACGCCAACGCTGGTTTCGCCAGAGAGCATCAAGGCATCGGCGCCGTCAAGTACTGCATTTGCAACATCGCTGGCTTCCGCCCGGGTTGGACGAGATGCCGTGATCATTGACTCCAACATTTGAGTTGCGACAATAACTGGCTTAGTTGCGTCGCGAGCCAGCGCAATTGCGCGCTTTTGCACCATCGGCACTTGCTCAAGTGGAAGTTCTACGCCCAAGTCACCGCGCGCGATCATGATGCCATCAAAGGCTTCAATAATTTCAGCAAGATTAGCAACGGCCTGCGGCTTTTCGATCTTTGCAATTACGGGCACTCTTCGGCCCTCTTCAGCCATGACGGCGTGCACATCTTGAATGTCGGAAGCATTTCGCACGAAGGAAAGCGCGATCAAGTCCACACCTTGGCGAAGTGCCCAGCGCAAGTCCGCAATATCTTTTTCTGAAAGTGCTGGAACACTGACAGCTACCCCAGGCAAATTTATGCCCTTGTTGTCACTGACTATTCCAGCTTCCGTAACTTTTGTAATAACTGAATCAGCGGTTACTTCAATTACTTCGAGACCAACTTTGCCATCGTCAATTAAGATTCGATCACCAATTTTGCAGTCACCAGGTAATCCAGAATATGTTGTGCCACAAATCGTGGCATCGCCCATGACATCGCGCGTGGTAATTGTGAAGCTTTCACCTTGAACTAAGGACACTGGACCAGCGGCAAATTTAGCCAGTCGGATCTTTGGTCCCTGTAGATCGGCCAAAATTCCAACGCCTAAACCCGATGCTTTTGAAGCAGCGCGAACTAGTTCGTAAGATTTTGTGTGTACAGCGTGATCGCCATGAGAAAGATTTAAGCGCGCAACATTCATTCCAGCATTAACCAAGGCTGCGATGATTTCTGGTGTAGCAGTAGCAGGTCCAAGCGTGCAAACTATCTTTGCGCGACGCATTGCGTGTTCCTAACTAGCGTTGATGTAGTCAGTCTAACTACGTTTTACGACGACGGCCGGGCTGATTTGATCTTGGTGTGGGTGGCTGCGATTCAGGTGCGAAGACTGGCTCAGTCAACTCAGTGGTCTCCTGCGTTGTTCCTGGCTCTGTTGATTTCAGTACCAATTTTCCGCGAGACATAATTTCGCGACCTGGGTTTTTTTCACTTGATCTAACTAAATACAGCAGCGCACCAGCGCCAATAATCAGCGCAGTAAATACATTGAGGCGAATACCTAAGATGAGTCGTGCGTCATCGATTCGCATAGTCTCAATTAATCCGCGTGCTACGCAATACATGCTCGCGTACAAGGCGAATACTCTGCCGTGTCCCATGACGTAGCGTTTGTCGGATCGAATTAATACCAAGCCGATTATGGTGCAGGCAATTGCTTCATATAAAAATGTCGGATGAAAAGTTTCGAACTGCGTGAAATTAGTTGGCCGATTCGCAATGTCGATTTCAAGTCCCCAGGGAAGCGTTGTTGGGCGGCCAAAAAGTTCTTGATTAAACCAATTGCCAAAACGTCCGATCGCTTGGGCAAATGCAATGCCTGGCGCTATCGAATCCGCGAACGGAGCGAAGGCAACACCTTGACGTTTAGCGCCAATCCACGCGCCTACTCCGCCAAGTGCAATCGCGCCCCAAATTCCTAGGCCGCCTTCCCAAATGCGAAGTGCACCAATGAAACCTTTGCCGCCCTCACTAAAGTAAATTTCCCAATCCGTGAGTACGTGATATATGCGACCACCAATTACTCCAAATGGCACAGCCCACATCGCAATGTCAGCTACTTGACCATCTAGTCCGCCGCGGGAAATGAAGCGCCGATTTCCCAGCCATACTGCGAGAAAAATTCCGGTCAAAATGCAAAGTGCATACGCCCGCAACGGGAATGGCCCTAGTTGCCAGACACTCTCGGAGGGACTGGGGATGAAAGCAGGAAACTGAGGCATAACTGTTAAGAGTTAGTCAGACTAACTCTTGGTCGCAGCCTCAATAGCAGCAGTTAATTGAGCTGGATCGAACAAGACATCACCGGTTAGTTGGGTACCGTCTAAGATTCCAGTTGGTGTTGAAGACACGCCTTCCGAGTCAAACGCTGCGTAAGAATTGGCAACCCACCCAGCATACTTTTCACTCTTTAAGCAATCGGTGAAAGTGACTAACGTATCGCCAGTTATTCCAGAAGTCTGGGCAAAATCAATGAGTGCGTCTTCGGAATATCCTGCGCCTTCTTGTGGTTGGTTTGCGAAAAGCTGGGCGTGGTAATCGATTTCGGCCCCTGCATCAACTGCGCAACCAAAAGCTAAAGTTGCACGCTTTGAAGAATTTGGATTTCCCGCAGCAGTATTTTGCGCTAGCAAGTTTTTATCTAAGAAAATTGTCGGGCGATATTCAACCCGGACTTTGCCCGCGTCAATCAGTCCCTTCAGGATTACCCCAGAAGCAGCTTCAAAGCTGCCGCATGCTGGACATTGAAAGTCTTCCCAAATTTGCAGGATTGGAATTTTGTCAGCATCCGGTGCGTCCCAGGCTGGACCTACTTTTACGCCATAAGTATCAGAAGTTACACCTGCTGGTAGCGCTGCATTCGCTGGGATTACGGCGTCGGTGTTTGAGAGCGTTGGAATTGCGATTAATGCTCCCATTATGAGCACAACAACTGCGCCACCAATTAACCGAATCTTGCGTTGGCGCTTTTGCTCTACTGCGGCGGCGGCGTTACGAGCAGCAGCGGCTGCGGCTTTTGCTGCTTTGGCGCTCAAATTTTCTTCTGACACAAATACTCCAAAACTACGTCCAAGTTCTCAATACTGATTACCTAATTATGTCGCACTTTGAGAATGCTTGAAACTTGGGACTCTAGGTGCTATCGGCTTAGTCCCTGCGAAAGTGCCTGTGCTAGTGCTTTTGCTGCCTGCGGCCCGCCATTAGCTATTGCCGTTACAAAGGCACTGCCGACTATGACGCCATCTGCATATTGGGCAATTTCGTGGGCTTGCTCGGGCGTAGATACGCCAAGGCCAACTGCAACTGGTAATTCAGTATGGCGGCGCACTTTAGTAACTAATCCCTCAATGGCATCAGAGAGTGAGGCGCGAGCGCCAGTTACGCCCATGACTGCTCCAGCGTAAACAAAGCCAGTTGTAACACTTGCAACTTTAGAAATTCGCTCATCTGAACTCGATAACGCTACGAGAAAAACGCGTTCCACATCTTGTTCATCCGTTGCTGCAATCCAATCATCAGCTTCTTCAGGAGTTAAATCGGGAGTGATTACCCCTGCGCCACCGGCAGCATGAAAATCAGTGGCAAAACTTTCTAGGCCATAGCGTTCAATCGGATTCCAATACGACATAACGAGTGTTGGTACCCCAAGTTCGGAAACACGTTTTACAGTTTCTATTACCGTGGCAGATTTAGTTCCACCAACCAAGGAAATATTTACGGCTTCCTGGATAGTTGGTCCATCCATAACAGGGTCGCTGTAAGGAAAACCTATTTCGACTATGTCAACGCCGCCAGCAACCATCGCTGCAATACATTCCACTGCGCCATCAGCAGTTGGGTACCCTGCGGGCAAGTAGGCAATTAACGCCGCGCGATTTTCTGACTTAGCGCGCGCAAAAACTTCGTGAAGCAGACTCATGGATTCATGTCAAACCACTTGGCAGCAGTTTCAACATCCTTATCGCCTCGACCTGAGCAATTCACCAAGATGATGGCATCCTTGCCCAACTCTTTTCCAATTTCAAGTGCGCCAGCAAGTGCGTGCGCAGTTTCAATGGCTGGAATTATTCCTTCAGTTTCACACAACAACTTAAAGGCGTTCATAGCCTGGACGTCAGTGATGGAACGATATTCTGCGCGACCAATGTCAGCTAGATAAGCATGCTCTGGACCAACACTTGGATAGTCCAGGCCGGCACTAATTGAATGGCTTTCAATAGTTTGGCCATCATCGTCTTGCATTATGTAAGAACGAGCTCCGTGCAGTACCCCGACTGCGCCGCCAACAATTGTTGAAGCATGCCGACCAGTTTCAATGCCATCGCCACCGGCTTCGAGTCCAAGTAAGCGCACATCACTATCTGGAATAAACGCCGTAAAAATTCCAATCGCATTGGAACCGCCACCAACACAAGCAGCTACGACATCTGGCAGGCGCCCAAAGCGCTCCAACATTTGTTCGCGGGATTCATCACCAATGATTCGGTGGAAATCGCGAACCATTTCTGGAAATGGCGCAGGTCCAGCAACTGTGCCAAGCATGTAGTGCGTATCTTGAACGTTTGCTACCCAATCGCGCATGGCTTCATTGATAGCGTCTTTCAAAGTTTTGCTGCCTGAAGTTACCGGAATGACAGTGGCGCCAAGTAATTTCATGCGAGCAACATTTAGTGCTTGGCGCTTGGTGTCTTCTTCGCCCATATAAACAACGCACTCCAAACCGAGCAACGCTGCAACAGTCGCAGTTGCAACGCCGTGTTGTCCTGCACCTGTTTCCGCGATCACACGAGTTTTACCCATGCGCTGAGTCAATAATCCTTGACCAAGAACGTTATTGATTTTGTGCGAGCCAGTGTGATTTAAATCTTCGCGCTTGAGTAATACTGTGGCGCCACCTGCATGCTCCGAGAAGCGCTTTGCGTGCGTGATCGGACTTGGTCGGCCAGTGTAGTTAACTTGCAAGTCATGGAGCTGGGCAAGAAAGCTTGGATCAACCATGGCTTTGCGAAATGCATCATCTAGTTCATCAAGTGCGGCCATCAAGGCCTCGGGTACGAATCGGCCGCCGAATTTTCCAAAGTGGCCGCGTAAGTCTGGCATAACTAAAACTTCATCAACACTCATGTGCCTATGTCCTAACTGCCATTTATCAAATAGTTTGCGCGGGCAAGTTCCCCTGCCTTAGTCCATTCTCTGACAGTTTCGCTTGGAGTACCACCTGTGACCAATGCCTCGCCAACTAAAACTGCTTGCGCGCCACAATTTGCTAATTCTTGGACTTCGGCAGTGCTGGAAATACCTGACTCCGCAATGGCAACGATGTGCTCTGGAATCAGGGGCAAAAGTTTAAAGCAGGTGGCTAAATCGACTTCAAGGGTCTTAAGATTGCGGGCGTTGACACCAATTAAAACCGGATTTAACGCAAGTGCGCGCTCGAGTTCAGTCGCGTCGTGAATCTCAAGTAACACTGACATGCCAAGTTCAAGTGCGAGGGCATTAAGTTTGCTCAATTCAGAATCATCTAGGGCGGCAACGATCAACAAGATTAAATCTGCCCCGTGGGCTCGAGCTTCCCAAACTTGGTATTCGGTCACCATGAAATCTTTGCGAAGCACAGGTACCGAAACTTTGCTGCGAACCGCGTCAAGGTCAGCAAGAGTGCCATTGAATCTGCGTTCTTCCGTTAAAACACTGATTACTTGCGCGCCACCTGCTTGATAATCAAAAGCGAGTTGGGCGGGATCAGAGATATTTGAAAGGTGACCTTTACTTGGGCTCGCTCGCTTCACCTCAGCTATGACACTAAAAGATCGGTTGCTAAGTATTTTTGCTGCCGGCAAGGCTGGTGGCAATTTTTCAATCTGGGATTTTAAAGTATCAATTGAAACTTTTTGCATGCGAAGTGCAAGGTCTTCTTGTACGCCAGAAATAATTGAAGCTAAGACTGAAGTCATAGAGTGAGCCCTCCTGGCGATGTGTACCTAGTTTAGAGGGAATACAAAATTTGGAACGAAGCTAGTTTCGCCTTGCCTAGCTTGCAGATTTACCGAATCCAAGAAGTGCTAAAACTTTGCCAACAATTAGCGCCACTGGTAATAGTGCGATGCCAATCCAAAAAATTGCTGGTCTTGCTACAACTACTCCAATGCAACCAAT
>DJBM01000129.1 GCA_002430405.1 Actinobacteria bacterium UBA5976 | reverse complement strand
CGGTGGTTCCAATGAGGCCGTCCGAGTAGCAAAAAATTTGGCAGCTGAAAATCCAAACTGGGTCATGCTTTATCAATACGGAAATCAAGCAAACTCAGATGCGCATTACCGCGGCACTGGACCTGAAATCTTGGCAGATTGCCCAACGGTAACACATTTCATTGCAGGTCTGGGCACTACCGGAACCTTGATGGGTGCCGGGCGTTACCTTCGCGAACATCGGCCGGACATTTCCATAGTGGCGGCAGAGCCTCGATACGGCGAATTGGTTTACGGCCTGCGCAACATAGATGAGGGTTTTGTGCCAGAACTTTATGATGAGTCTGTGTTGACCACTCGCTTTTCGGTTGGGCCACTAGAAGCGCTAACTCGAACTCGGGAATTATTAAATCGCGAAGGAATTTTCGCTGGTATTTCAACTGGCGCTATTTTGCATGCTGCCCTTGGCATGGCTGACAAGGCGGTAAAAGCGGGCAAAAAGGCAGACATAGTTTTCATTGTTTGTGACGGTGGTTGGAAGTATCTTTCAACTGGTGCTTACGAAGGCAATGTGGATGTTGCTTCAGATGCTCTCGATGGCCAACTCTGGGCCTGAGGGAACTACTAAGTAATTACTATCTCTTCCTCAGTCACTTCGCCATCCACAATTCGAAATGACCTCAGTTCATAAGGCCCGTCTTGCGTTCCAGTTTCCCGAGTTGATACCAAAACATAATGCGCGAAAGGTTCTGATGCATAGGCAATATCTGTGCGAGATGGGTACGCCTCGGTCGAAGTATGGGAATGGTAAATAACTACTGGATCTTCATCGTTGGAATCAAGCTCTCGGTAAAGCTTTAATAAGTCTGTTGAATCAAATTCATAGAACGTCGGGGATCTGGCGGCATTGACCATAGGGATAAATCGCGTTGGACGATCGCTCCCAGCTGGTCCAGCGATCACGCCACAGGCCTCATCTGGGTGGTCAGTGCGGGCATGGGCTAGCAGGTTAGCCACCAAGCCTTGCGAAATTTGAAGCATTTTTGGCTAAATCCCCTTAAATTGTATGAATTTTTTCAATAATAGCGTTAATAATTGCGTGTTTCGGTTGCAAACAGGGTCCAAGTCCAGCACGCTGGTATCAGTAATTAATGGTTGCATTTGCAGCTATAACTAGAACCAACTCGGTGGTTCCCAACAAAAGGAGAAATTACTTCATGGATGGAATCTATGACGTTACGACACTAACCGCTAATCAGTACGTCATTGTTAGCGGTTTCTTGTCACTTGGCTTTGCAGCAATGCTTGCCACAACGATCTACCTATATCTAGCCCAAGCCCGCGTACTTCCTAAGTACCGTCAGGCAATCGTAATTTCCGGAACCGTAACATTGATTGCGCTTTACCACTACTGGAGAATCTTCGATTCCTTCAAAGCAGCTCACATGGGTGGAGAAGCGTTCAACGAGGCATACCGCTACGTTGACTGGTTACTAACTGTTCCACTATTGCTTCTAGAAACAATTGCAGTACTTGCCCTTCCGGCAATACAGCGCAAGTCTCTAGTTTCAAAGCTAGTTCCAGCATCTGCTGCAATGATCATCCTTGGTTACCCAGGCGAAGTTTCTTCAGACATGATGACCAAGGGAATTTGGGGCGCACTTTCCACAATCCCATTCCTATTCATCCTTTACGTATTGTTCGTTGAGCTAACAAAGGCACTAGACAAGCAGCCAGCTACTGTTGCTGCAACTGTAAAGCGTCTTCGCCTATTGCTTATCGCAACATGGGGTGTGTACCCAATCTCGTACCTACTTCCATTGCTTGGCATTGAGGGTGGAAATGCATTCGTAGGACGTCAGGTCGGTTACACCGTTGCTGACATTCTTGCTAAGTGTCTATTTGGTCTGACAATCTACAAGATTGCCCGCCTAAAGAGTGCAGCAGACGATGCAGCATACGCAAAAGCTGAAGGTATGCACTAATTAATTAAAACTAAAAACCCCCTAGTCATTTGGCTAGGGGGTTTTTAGTTTGCTCAACTTAGAGAGTCAATCAGCGTCCCTTGCAAATATGTTAAGTAGTTGTAGAGATTCACACCTGGATCATCTGAATCAAAGTCGAAGTCATTTTCTTGCGTTATTTCCAGGCGAGTTCCAAGCACTAGGCGTAAATCATTTATTGCCTTTAGCCATGACTGTGCTTGCTGCGAGTTCACTGAAGTTGAATCTTGCTTATTCTCTAAGGTGTCGCGCACATCGCTTAGGGCTGCAATTTTTTGTTGCCTTAGATCCTGCTCGGTGAACCTACGAAAATCTGCACTTGCATGCTCGTCATTTGAATAGCCGTCTGGGAATAATCGAGCAAGCGCGGGATCATCGGAGATTTGGGTTGAACCATTCATGCCTAACATGATTTCAAGTGGATCACTAGTTTCTTGAGCGCCTAGTTCTTGCAGTAGCTGCGCCAATTGATCAAATAACTGCCCAAGAACCTCGCGCTCTCCGGCATCTAAGGTGATCGTAATCTTGCCGTCTATTGCTAACTCAAACACGTTAAACGTCCTTTTGCAGAGTAGCCCAGAGGCCATAGGAATGCATGGCAGCAACGTCACGTTCCATCTCTTCCCGGGAGCCAGTACTGACAACTGCGCGGCCCTTTTCGTGCACATCAAGCATAAGTTTTTCGGCCTTTGGTTTGTCGTAGCCAAAGTAAGTCTGAAAAACGTAAGTCACATAAGTCATTAAATTTATTGGGTCATTCCAAACCAGCGTGATCCATGGAACGTCGATGAGTGTATTGACCTGGATGTCCTCAATTGGCAGGGCGCTCATGCCCTAATTATCTCACGCGGAAAGTTTGCTAGTTACTTTTGCTTGGATTCGAGGAATAAACAAAATTGAAATTAACCCTACAATTGCGCA
>DJBM01000050.1:5743-5992 GCA_002430405.1 Actinobacteria bacterium UBA5976 | reverse complement strand
TTGATCCAGGGTCTAAACCTTGCTCAGATCGAAGTTGATCGTCGTATGCTCGCCGAAATGGCAGTAAACGATCCAGCAGCATTTGCCGCAATAGTTCAGATGGCAGCAAAGGCATTGCCAGTAGATGCATCGCCTAAGGCTTCTGCTTAATCGCTCTATGCAGCACTATGAAGTTCTAACGAACGTGCGCGCGCCGAAAGTGGCGCGCGCACGTCGTCTTTTAAAGCGTGGTTTTCGCGAATCAGATAG
>DJBM01000050.1:1051-5498 GCA_002430405.1 Actinobacteria bacterium UBA5976 | reverse complement strand
GCGTGGTTTTCGCGAATCAGATGGCGCATTCCTAGCCGAAGGCCCGCAAGCATGTCGCGAAGGCGCGCTCGCTGGAAAAGTAACGCAATTATTTCTAACTCAAGAAGCCCTAGATCGTTACCCAGAAATTGTGGCAACCGTTGAAAACTCTGGCGCTGAAATTACTTTGTGCAATTCAACTGTGATTGAACAATTCAGCAGCACCGTAGCCCCACAAGGTATGACTGCAGTTGTTCGCATGTGGGACCAAAACCCAGATGAGATTTTTCACGCGTCAGCAAAACTTGTCGTTGCGTTGACGGCGGTGCGCGACCCTGGAAATGCTGGCTCGGTAATTCGAGTTGCGGATGCCGCTGGCGCAGACGGCGTAATCATGTCCAGTGATTCCGTAGATTTATTTAATCCAAAAGTTGTCCGCGCCTCAGTTGGTTCACTTTTTCATTTGCCAATCGCAATTGGCCAGAACTTAGCCGAAACAATTTCCACGGCTCGATCAAATGGCATGCAAGTGCTCGCTGCTGATACTGGTGGTATTTCACTTTATGGCGATGCAAACTTAGCTAAACCAACATTGTGGATATTTGGCAACGAAGCCTGGGGAATTCCAAAGGAAGTACTCGAGCTTGTTGATCATGTTGTTAGCATTCCAATTTACGGCCAAGCCGAATCATTAAATCTTGCAACTGCTAGTGCGCTTTGCCTTTATGCATCAGCAACTGCGCAGAGTTCGTAACAAATCCTTAAAATCGCGAGAAAAACTTCCGGCAAGTAGAATTAGAAACTCAACAAGCGTTAAAGGGAGTCAAGACTTTGTCTGACAAAAATATTCGAGTTGGTCTGTTGGCATATGGCGCAATTGGCGATGAACACAACAGGGCAGTACTTGCGACCCCTGGCATGGTGTTAACCGCAGTTTGCGATACCAATCCCGAGCGCTTGGCAGCAGCATTAGAAATTGCCCCCGATGCAAAAACATTTTTAGACGCAACTGAAATGCTCGATTCTGGCTTAATAGATTTAGTAGTTGTCTCAACCCCGCCAAATAGTCACTATGACTGGGCTAAGGCCGCGCTTACTCGCGGTATCAACGTAGTACTGGAAAAACCGATGGCATTAACGGCTGATCAGTGCGATGAATTAATGGCGCTTGCTGCGAGTTCAAAATTGTTGCTAGTGGTCTACCAAAATCGTCGCTATGACGCGGACTTTGTCACGATCAAATCAATAATTGACGCTGGCGAGATTGGCGAAGTTTTTCACTACGAAAGTTTTGTGGGCGGGTATTCAAAGCCGTGTTCATATTGGCACTCTGACGTTGAAGTCTCTGGGGGCGCAATCTTTGACTGGGGTTCCCACTTCATTGATCAGATTTTGGCTGTTATCGCTTCCAAAGTTCAAAATGTCAGTGGGCTAAACCAAAAGCGCGTATGGGATCACGTAACTAATGCCGATCACGCCCAGGTAACAATTACTTTTACAGATGGTGTTCAAGCAATATTTACAAACTCTGACCTTGCTGCTGCTCGAAAGCCAAAGTTCTTTGTGCTGGGCACGCAAGGCGCAATTGTTGGCAACTGGGATCCAGCTGCTGGCGATTCAGTTGCAGATCTGCCAGCGATCCTGACGGTGAGTAACGCAGCTGGCGAATCTCGCGTTATCCCGCACCTAACTGTTGAACCATTCTCATTTCACGCTTCACTTGTGAATTACCTAAATAATGCAACGCCGATGACGGTAACTGCAACGCAGTCCCGCGATGTTGTTGCAATCATGCAGGCCGCTGAAGAATCTGCTTTGCTAAATGGAATTCCAGTTACCCCAGTACTAATCCGCGGATGAGTATTCGGTGGGGCTTTCTAGGTGCGAGCTGGGTAGCAAAGACCGCCCTAGTACCTGCCGTTAAGAATGCAACCAATGCAACTTTGCAAGCCGTTGCCAGTCGCGACCCAAAACGCTCTGCTGCTTTTGAACCAACGACAGTTCATAATTCCTATGAAGAATTATTAGCTGATCCAAATGTTGATGCAGTTTACATATCCCTTGCCAATCATTTACATTGCGAATGGGTAATCAAAGCCTTAACTGCTGGCAAACATGTGCTGTGTGAAAAGCCGCTAGCCACAACGAGTGCGCAGGCGCGATTAATGGCCGCCGCAGCAGAGGCAAATGATCGACTACTTGTTGAGGCAGTCTGGACGCGTTGGCATCCTCGCTTTGCCCGCATGGTAGAAATTGTGCGCGGTGGCGAGTTAGGCGAGTTGCGCTCAATTGAATCGGTTTTCACTTTCCCGGGAAACTTTGTTGATAATTACCGAACGAGCCCAGAGTTTGGCGGTGGAAGTTTGCTCGATGTTGGCCCTTACCAAGTTCACACTTGGGTGGCCCTGCGCGGTATCGATTCGCAATTTAATGTCTTGGAGTTAGACCGAAACATTGGACCAACGGGAATCGACATGACAACTCAAGTCACTGGGCATTTAAGCGACACTGAATCTGCACGGATTGAAGTTAGGGCGCTGGCATCTTTTGAACGCCCAGAGCAGCAGCGGTTAGTTGTCACAGGATCTTTAAAGCAACTTGAATGCGTTGGCAACGAAGCATTCACATCTTGGAATTCGGCGAGTGCACTTCGTATCGGAGATCGGCAAGAGGACTTTGCGCCCATTGATCCATTTCAAGTAATGCTCCAAGATTTTGGCTCCCGCATTTCTGGTGAATCAGGATGGCTGCCAGAGCTTTCGGAATCTATTCGAGTTATGGAAATTTTGGATCAAATCCGATTGGCACCCCCAGGCGCTTAACGCGGCAAAGTCTTGGGCTCGATAATTCTCAAGCATTTTTTCCTGCTGACCTCACGCGCTCAACGTTGCCAAGGCTTTTAGCCGATAAGATCATCGGGTGAGCGCGCCAAATAAGTCCTTTGACCCAGTAGAAGTCACTACCTTGTCAGTCGAAGCGCTGGCTGGATTTGTCAAAGATGCGATTTCCGCAATTTCTGGCGCTGGCACCTTGGATGAACTAAAAGAAGTACGGCTGGCTCACACCGGAGATCGCTCGCCGTTGTCACTTGCCAATCGAGAAATTGGCGCCTTGCCACCAGCTGCAAAAGCCGAAGCAGGTAAGCGCATGGGAATTTCTCGCGGCGAAGTTAATGCTGCTTTAACTAAGCGCTCCGAAGAGCTCGAACTACTTCGCGACGCAGTATTACTAAAAGAAGAAGCCGTGGATGTCACAACTGCAACTGGGGTTCGCGCGCAAGGCGGCCGGCATCCACTAACCACAATTCAAGAACAGATCGCAGATGTATTCGTAGCTCTTGGTTATGAATTAGCCGAAGGACCCGAAGTTGAATCTGAATGGCTCAATTTCGATGCGCTAAACATTGCACCCGATCATCCCGCGCGCACCATGCAAGACACATTCTTTATCGGCACGGAAGATTCTGGCATTGTGCTTCGCACTCACACTTCGCCAGTACAGATACGCTCCATGCTCACTCGCGAACTCCCAATCTATGTAATTTGCCCAGGTCGGGTTTTCCGCACTGACGAACTTGATTCCACACATTCACCGGTGTTCCACCAAGTCGAAGGTCTTGTCATAGATAAAGGCATCACCATGGCCGACCTTAAGGGAACGCTAAATCACTTTGCGCAAGCAATGTTTGGCCAAGGCATTGTGACCAGACTTCGTCCGTCTTACTTCCCATTCACTGAACCTTCAGCTGAAGTTGATCTGCAGTGCTTTGTTTGCCGCGGCACTTCCGTTGACAATCCAGATGCGCCATGTCGCACTTGCCGCAGTGAAGGCTGGATCGAATGGGGTGGCTGCGGGATGGTCAATCCAAAAGTTTTAGTTGCAACTGGCATTGATCCAACGGTTTACAGCGGCTTCGCATTTGGCATGGGTCTGGAGCGAACCTTGATGTTCCGTCATGGCATTACTGACATGCGCGATATGGTCGAAGGCGATGTTCGCTTTACCCGAGCATTTGGACTGGGCGTCTAATGAAAATTCCAGTTTCTTGGTTACGCGAATTTGTTGAGATTCCCGAAAAGCTTTCTGGCCGTGAAGTTTCCGAGCTATTGCTAAAGGTTGGCTTCGAAGTTGAAGGCGTTGACACAGTTGGCGATGTTCGGGGCGCCTTAGTAATTGGTCGCGTCAAGACAATTGAAGAGCTAACCGATTACAAAAAACCAATCCGCTGGTGTCAGGTTGAAGTGGGCGCTGCACATGGCAACGCGGAAACTCCAGGTATTCGTGGAATTGTTTGTGGTGCGCGAAACTTCGTTGAAGGGGACACCGTTGTTATTGCGCTGCCTGGCACCACGTTGCCAGGAGATTTCACGATTGCAACGCGCGAAACCTATGGCCACATTTCTGATGGCATGATTTGTTCCGTTCGCGAACTAGGTCTTGGCGATGAACACGATGGCATTTTGGTTTT
>DJBM01000050.1:0-909 GCA_002430405.1 Actinobacteria bacterium UBA5976 | reverse complement strand
GAAGCATGTGATTTATTAGTGCTTCGCACTCTTGGCAATTACAACCCGGCTGCGCCAACACCAGATTTCATTAAGGCCCGCCTTGCAGCGGTTGGCGTGCGATCCATTTCACTCGCTGTTGATTTAACTAACTATGTAATGTTTGAACTTGGCCAACCACTGCACGCCTTTGACGCTGACAAGATCACTGGAACTATTCGCGCGCGCTGGGCCAAAAAGGGCGAAGAACTTGAAACCCTAGATGGCATCAAGCGCACTCTGTCGCCAACTGATTTAGTAATTGCCGATGATGCTCGCGTACTTTCTCTTGCTGGAGTTATGGGCGGTGCTTACAGCGAAATCTCTGCAACAACCACGCGAGTTTGTCTAGAGGCCGCGCACTTTAATCCAGTTGAGATTGCGCGGGTAAGTCGTCGCCACAAACTTTCCTCGGAAGCTTCGCGTCGTTTGGAGCGCGGCGTTGATCGCATGCTCCCACCAGTTGCCTCAGCCAGATTCGCAGCATTGTTACTCGAACATGGCGGCGCAACTTTCGAAGGTACTTCTGGTGTTGAGCAAGCACCAAACCCAACTGTGATCGCACTTGATCCAGCAATGCCAGGTCAAGTTGCGGGCCACACTTACGAACCTGCAAACATCGAAAAGATTCTGACAGCCCTTGGTTGCATCGTTGATTCAAAAGCGGCGCAGTGGAATGTGCGCGTGCCATCTTGGCGACCAGATTTAGTTGCCGCTATTGATTTAGTCGAAGAAGTAATTCGGATCGATGGCTATGAAAAAGTTCCAGCAACTTTGCCAACTGCTCCTGCTGGTCGCGGACTAACGCCAGCCCAAAAACTGCAACGCCGAGTTGGTTTGCATTTAGCGGGCCGCGGGTTAGTTGAAGTTCGCAATTACCCATTTGTTGGA
>DJBM01000139.1:17625-31745 GCA_002430405.1 Actinobacteria bacterium UBA5976 | reverse complement strand
TGTCGCACAAAATCTAGCGAAAAAGCTCAGTTTCTAATTCTGCAACATCAGCCACTATTGCTACTGCGCCGGCAGCAGTAAGTTCGGCTCGGTCACCGTATCCATAAAGAACTCCAATCCCTGGAATTGCATGTTCCTTGGCACCCAAAATGTCATGTTCACGATCACCAATCATGATGATGTTGGTACCGTCGCACATCCGAAGTTCCGCCAAGGCATGAGAAATTACTTTGGCCTTGGTGCCCCTTAATTCTCCAGACTCATCCGAGCCAGCAATTACTTCAAAATGATGATCCAGGTTGAAGTGCTGAAGAATTTTGACCGCGGCATAATCAACTTTGGAAGTGGCTACTGCAACCCTTTTTCCTGCCTCAGTCAACCGTTTTAGCAATTCCGGGATTCCTGGATAAACCGAATTTTCATACGCGCCAGTCTCGTTGTAGTACTCCCGATAAAGTCTGACGGCTTCCACCGTTTGCTCCTGAGACATACCTGCGTAGTCAGCAAAAGACGTCCAAAGTGGTGGGCCAAGGTACCTCTTTAGTAACGACTCATCAGGTTTTTCAAACTTCATTTTTTCCAATGCGTAAAGAACGCCATTGGCAACACCTAAACCTGAATCTGTTAGCGTGCCATCTAAGTCAAAAAGTATTACGTCATAACTCATGGCCGAACAAATCCAAGCTTGTCATGCACATCAGCAAGAGTTTTACTTGCGATCTCACGGGCTCGCACGGCACTTGTGCGCATCATCTTTTCGAGCTCGCTGGTATCCGACATAAATGCTTCAACTTTTGCTTGAAACGGTTCGACAAAACTAAGAACGGCCGCGGCTGTTTCTTTCTTTAAGTCGCCATACATTCGACCTGCAAAACTTGTTACTAAATCATCGATTGAAGTTTCTGAATATGCAGACATTATTGTCAACAAATTAGAGACGCCAGCTTTTTTAACTAGGTCAAATTCGACCACAGAATCAGAATCGGTGACAGCAGACTTGATTTTCTTTTCAGTGGTCTTCAGTGGATCCAATAAATTAATGCAACCGCTCGGGGAGGACTTACTCATTTTCGCTGTTGGGTCTTGTAAGTCCTGAATTTTTGCCGTTCCCTTAACGATGTGAGCTTGCGGCACTGTGAAAGTGTCACCAAAGCGGGTGTTAAATCGGATTGCTAAATCTCGAGTAAGTTCCAGGTGTTGCCGTTGATCTTCTCCAACTGGAACAGCATCTGGTTGATAAAGCAAAATGTCAGCGGCTTGCAAAATCGGATAGGTGAGTAAGCCAACACTTGCTGTGGACGAGCCACCTTTTGCGGACTTATCTTTAAACTGCGTCATTCGATTTGCTTCACCGAGTCCCGTGATCGAGGACATAACCCACATCAATTGCGCATGCTCGGGGATGTGACTTTGCACGATAAGGGTTGATCGATTTGGATCAATGCCAAGGGCAAGTAATTGTGCATAGGAAAGCAGAGTTCGTTGTCTTAATTGGGCAGGATCCTGTTCAACTGTGATGGCATGCATGTCCGCAATGAAGTAAACGCACTCATGTGTTTCTTGCATCGCAACCCAATTTTGAAGCGCGCCCAAATGGTTTCCAACATGGAAGCTATCTGAGGTTGGCTGAATGCCAGAAAGTACCCGTTGTGTCATTGCCCTATTGTGGCAGAACGAACTACTCGAATTCGAGACACCCGACGACCATCCATCTCAACGACGCTTAAGGTGCCCGACTCAATCACAATCTCATCGCCCACCATTGGTATTCGACCAAGTTGTGATGCTAAGAATCCAGCAGCAGTATCGTACGGGCCTTCTGGCAACTCTACTAATGTTTCTTCTAAAAAGTCATCAAGGTTTAATAAGCCATCAACAACAATGTCTTTTCCGAGAGGAATGACACCTTCGGATGCGTCAGTATCGTATTCGTCACGAATGTCACCAATTAGTTCCTCAACTAAATCTTCCATGGTAATTATTCCCGCAGTGCCACCATATTCATCGACCACGATCGCCATGTGTGCATTCGTCGCGCGCATGTCAGTTAGTGCTGGAATTACGCGCTTAGTGCCTGGCAAGCGAGCGACATCGCGAACTAAGTCCCCAACTCGAATTGAGCGCTCTCGAATTTCAGGATCAAGCAGATCTCGAACGTGTACAAACCCCAAAACATCATCTTCTGAATCATCAGATACTGGATATCGTGAATGTGGTTTATCCGTAACAATTTTTACTGCCTTGTATACCGGTAAATCTGCATTCAGGAAGGCCACTTCAGTTCGCGGAATCATGATTTCGCGAATCTCTCGATCCCCCGCCTCAAAGACATCATCAATTAATTCGCGTTCGGCGTGGGATAAGTCTTTATGCATCGCGACCATGCCACGCAATTCTTCTTCAGAAATTTGTTCCTTACCTGCCTTTGGATCACCACCCAAAATCCTAAGCAGCGCGTCAGAAGATTTTGAAAGCAACCAAATAAAAGGGGCTGTGATTTTTGCAATGAAATCGACGGGTGTGGCTAACAAAAGCGCATAACGTTCGGCATGCTGAATTGCTAGGCGTTTCGGAGTGAGTTCACCGACGACCAAAGACATGTAGGCAATCAGCACAGTGGCACCAACAAAAGCAAGTGTTTCAGCGGCGCTTTGACTCAATCCCCAGCTAACAATTTGTGGACTAAAGACCGGCACAATTTTTGAAGCGCCATAGCCTGCTGAAAGAAATCCAGCAAGAGTTACTCCGACTTGTACTGAGCCCAGGAAGCGATTGGGATTTAGCATCAATTTTTCTAGTCGGCGCCCTCGACGACCAGTGGTAGCAAGTTTCTTTACTTGACTATCTCGCAAGGAGATTAGCGCAGTTTCGGCAGCAGCAAAAATTCCGCCAACGATTGTAAAGAGTAAAACTATGGCTATGGTTTGCCAAAAAGTGCTCATGAAATGAATTCTACAAGTTAAAGTGCGCGGTCACTGGCGCATGATCGCTCCAACGCTGCGCATAAGAATTAGCCCTGCCAACAACGACATCTGTGCAATGTGGGGCTAGAGCACTATTCGCAACGTGATAATCAATGCGCCAGCCAGCATTGTTATCAAAAGCTTGGCCGCGCCATGACCACCAGGTGTATGGCCCCTCAACTTCGCCAGCAATTTTTCTGCCCAAATCGACTACGCCAAGTTTTTCAAACCATTTGTCAAAGTAGGCACGTTCTTGCGGTAAAAACCCAGCATTTGCGATGTTGCCCTTCCAGTTTTTTATATCCAATTCACGATGTCCAACATTGAAGTCGCCACTGGCTAAAAACAACCCATCAGCTTTTTGAGCTGCTTGAAAGCGTTTCGTCATAGCGTCCAAGAACCGATACTTTTCTAACTGGACTGGTTTTTCAGCGTCACCAGAATGAACGTAAACCGAGGCAATAGTCAATGGACCTTTTTTGGTAGCAACATCTGCCTGCACCCACCGACCAGTGTCTGCAAATTCTTTTGGTCCGACTCCGGTTTTGATGTTAGAAAGTTCACGCGTGCTCAAGATTGCCACACCAGCATGACCCAACCGAGCACTAGAATCATGTGCGATGTGAAGGTGAGATAGTCCAGCGGTTGCTAATACCTCATTAAGTTGATCAGTAGTGGCTCGCACTTCTTGCAAGCAAACGACATCGGCAACACCAGAATCAAGTTGCGCTTTAATCCAATCAAACCCGCCACGCTTAAGTGATGCCCGAACTCCATTTGCATTCGCCGAAATCACACCGAGCATAAATTAAGCCGACATAGCTTTCTGTAGATTTTCATTAATTGCAGAAAGAAATTCTTCAGTCGTTAGGAAGGGTTGATCTTTGCTGATCAGGAGCGCAAGATCTTTTGTCATCTTTCCGCTCTCTACCGTTTCGATACACACGCGCTCTAGGGTTTCGGCAAAGTTGGTAACTTCTGGTGTGCCATCTATCTTGCCTCGATGCGCTAATCCTTGTGTCCAAGCAAAAATCGATGCAATTGGATTTGTTGAAGTTGGTTTGCCCTGTTGATGTTGGCGGTAGTGACGAGTCACTGTGCCATGAGCAGCTTCGGCTTCAATAGTTTTTCCATCTGGTGTCATTAATACCGAAGTCATTAAACCAAGTGAACCAAAGCCCTGGGCAACAGTGTCAGACTGCACGTCGCCGTCATAGTTCTTGCAAGCCCAAACGTAGCCGCCTTCCCACTTCATGGCGCAAGCAACCATGTCATCAATCAACCGATGCTCGTAAGTTAGTCCGGCAGCATCGAATTCTGTTTTGAATTCAGTTTCAAAAACAGACTGGAAGATATCTTTGAACTGGCCATCGTATGCCTTTAGAATTGTGTTCTTCGTCGAGAGATAGACCGGATAGTTACGATTTAAGCCATAACGCAGCGAAGCTCTTGCGAACTCTCGGATTGATTCATCTAAGTTGTACATGCCCATTGCCACACCAGAAGATGGGAAATCGAAAACATTTAATTCCAGTGGCGCCCCGCCATCAGCTGGAGTAAAAGTCATAGTTAACGCGCCAGCACCCGGAATCTTTACATCAGTTGCTTTGTACTGATCTCCGTAGGCATGGCGACCAATAATAATTGGCTTAGTCCAGCCTGGAACTAGTCGTGGAATGTTACTTATGATGATTGGCTCCCGGAAAATCACGCCACCCAGAATATTGCGGACTGTGCCGTTGGGCGATTTCCACATCTTCTTTAAACCAAATTCTTCAACACGCGCTTCATCAGGTGTGATTGTGGCGCATTTAATTCCAACCCCATGCTTTTTTATGGCATTGGCAGCATCAATTGTTACTTGATCATCCGTGGCATCGCGATTTTCCATGCCTAAGTCGTAGTAATCAATATTGATGTCGAGGTAAGGCAGAATCAACTGCTCTTTAATAAAGGACCAAATGATGCGCGTCATCTCGTCACCATCAAGATCAACAACAGTGCCTTTTACTTTGATTTTTGACATAAGTTACAGACCTGCTACGTCGGCTTGTTTTTCTCGGACTGCTTCAGCGGCAACTTTGAGTTCAGCTAGTTCGCTTTCAGTTAACTTGGTTTCCACAACTTTGCGTACGCCACCTTTGCCAATTTGTGCCTCAACGCCGAGGTAAACACCGGTTATTCCATACTCGCCGTCTACCCAAGCGCATACCGGCATTACTGCGCCGGAATCTTCAATTACTGCTTTAGCCATGCGAGCGGCTGCTGCTGAAGGCGCGTAGTAAGCCGAACCAGTTTTTAGCAGGGCTACCACTTCTGCGCCACCATTGCGAGTACGAACTACTAGTTCTTCAATTTTTTCCGCAGACAATAAATCGGCTAGCGCCTTACCGTCCACAGTGCAGCGAGAAGGAACTGGAACCATGGTGTCACCATGTGAACCCAGAGTAAGAGTTTTCACGCTGGCGACTGGAACTTTTAGTTCCTCGGCCACAAAGTTTGTAAAGCGCGCGGTGTCTAACATGCCTGCTTGCCCAAGTACTCGCTCTTTTGGAAAACCACTTGCAAGTTGGGTCAATGCAGTCATCTCATCAAGTGGATTTGAAACTACGATGATCACGGCATCTGGGGCGTGCTTAGCAACATTCTCAGCTACCCCACGCACAATCTTTGCATTAGTTTCGATCAAGTCCATGCGACTCATGCCTGGCTTTCGGGGTAGCCCCGCAGTAATTACCACCACGTCTGAACCCGAAACTGCTTCGTAGCCCGCGCCTTCAACTGTTGTTGTTTGACCAATGACTTTAGTTTCAAATCCCTCGATAGCGCGAGACTGGTTCATGTCCAGTGCTAGCCCCTCAGCTTTTCCATCGAGGATGTCTGTTAATACCAACGTGTCGACGATGTTGTATTCCGCGATTCGAAGCGCAGTTGTTGAGCCATAGAACCCGGCACCCACAACAGTTACTTTGCCAGCCATAAAAAATCCTTAAAGTGAAAGTATCTTGACGTCAAGACACTTTTATTCTAGCCCACTCATTGCGCGCGAAGTTAATCTGGTCTGCGATTCAACTGGATTTGGCAGGCAACTAGATTGGGTGCAGATAACCAACTCTGGGAGCGAACTTGATTGATTACGACGCATTTGATGCTTTAACTTTTGATTGCTACGGCACTTTAATTGATTGGGAAACCGGAATCTTAAATGGTTTAAAGGCGGCCTTGGGTTCAGGTATCGAAGGCGAATCTGATGCGCAGTTACTAGCAAGGTTCGCTCACCATGAGCACGCTGCGGAAGTTCCTTACAAAAATTACCGCGAAGTTCTCGGTCTGACATCACACATGCTAGCTGGCGAACTTGGCCTAGAAATATCGCCGGAACAGGAAGCCCAATTCGGCGCAAGTGTTCTGGATTGGCCAGCTTTCCCAGATTCGCACGATGCACTCGTGTCTCTTCAAGAGCGCTACAAGTTAGTGGTCATTACAAACTGCGATGATGATCTCTTTGCTGCATCGGCTGCCCGCCTCGGGATAACGTTTGATGAAGTAATCACCGCAGCCCAAGTTGGTTCCTATAAGCCGAATATTGAAAACTTCCACTTTGCGCATGAAAAGATTCAGCGCACTCTTGGTATTCCTAAAGATCGTATTTTGCACGTGGCGCAAAGTTTGTTTCATGACCATGCACCAGCGAAAAGTATTGGGATGACTACGGTCCACATAAAACGCAGAGGTAATGGCGCCGCCCCACAAGCCAGCGCCACTCCTGATGCAGTATTTCCTGACATGAAGTCATTTGCAGGCAGTATTACTAAGTCTTAACTTTTTGCTTTCCACTCGCTAAGACAACGGCAGCACCAGTCATCGAGATACCAAGCAAAAGTTGCCATGTGATGTTTGTGACTGCAGTCGGAAAAACTACGTCCATCAAAATAGCGCCCGACAATTGACCAACGACTGAAGTTAGCGTGAATAGGAAAACGCCCAGAGTCTTAGCCATGAAGGCAGCTGTTAAAACGAAGAACACTCCGAATGGTCCACCAAGCCAGATGATTGGATTTTCCCAAGGCATCGGCGGAACGATGATTTGCTGCGGAGAGATTTGCTGTTTAACCCCAAAAACTACAACCAGAACGATAAATCCGACAACGAAGTTAACCATCGCTGCTGCCGCTGGCTGACCGGTAAAGTTTGCGATCTGGCCATTAAGAGCAGGTTGAGTTGCCACAATCGCACCAGCTGCAAACGCAATAAATACAGCGCCAAATGCAACCTGCTTTGTTGAACCTTGACCTAAGACAGAGACGAATACCCCAAGAATTCCCAAAATAGCCGCGCCAACTCGAGCAATGGTTACGGCCTGCTTGCCCGCTGGTCCAATTCCAAATTTGTCAACGAGTAACGCTGCGAAAGTTTGACCCGCAACAACGGCAACAGTAAAGATGGCTACCCCAACAACTTGAACCAAGCTACTCTGCGTCGCAACAAAAAACGCACCAGAGAGTCCACCAAGTAACTGCCAGCGGCGCAAAGTCCCGGCTCGGACCAGACTTGGGATACGGGCGAATCCTTGCCGAGTTGGTCGACTGATTAACATCACCAACGAAAGAACTAGCAGACCAGTTGCAAAGTTAATTAGTGCCGTAACTAACGAATCCTCAGTGAATAAATTCAATTCGCTATTTATTGATGATTGCGCCGTGATTATCACGGATGCAATAAATGTAACCACAATGTGTGAAACTTTAATGTCAGATTTTTTCTCTTGTGTTGCAGTCATAAAATCACTTGCTTCCCTGTGGCACTACTAGTGCCAAAATAAATAATACGATTCCGAGTGTTGCGAGTACCGTCAAATCAACACGTCGACGGCGAATTCTTAACCAACCTGCCTTCGAATCTGGTAACCGAAGTCTGAACCAAAATGCCAATAAAACATTCAGCGACAATAAAATCGCGCCAGATCTGAAATCAATAAAAATCACAACTGCTAGCGAAATAAGAATCCCAAAATAAACCAAAAGTATGGGCCACTGGTTGCGTACGAAATTTTTCATAACTTGACCATCCTGCCAGTTATTTTGGTGGTTGGGTGGGAGGCCACAAATACCTCTAATTAATGAAAGAAGTGTCTGGTTCCCGTGAAATACATTGTGACACCCGATTTATTCGCAGCAGCTACGACTTCTGCGTCTCGTGTTGAGCCACCAGGTGAAACAACTGCGGTTATCCCAGCGGCAATAAGTACTTCTAGGCCATCAGCAAATGGGAAGAATGCATCACTTGCTGCCACACTTCCTAAGGCGCGCTGCTCCCCAGCCCGCAAAACTGCCAATCGGGCCGAATCAACTCGATTAACTTGGCCCATTCCAATTCCAACAGCAGCTAAATCTTTAGCTAGCAAAATTCCATTTGACTTAACGCAACGAATCGCGCGCCAAGCAAATTGCAAATCTGCCAGAGTTTCTGGCTCGGCTGGTTTTCCTGAAACTAATGTCCAATTGGCGACCTTGTCTCCCTCGCTCTGGAAACGATCTTGGGATTGCAGCAACAAGCCACCTGAAATAGGTCGAAGTTCAGCATGCACATGATCTTTTGGTGGCAATACTTTCAAAGTTCGGAGGTTTACTTTCGCTTGCAAAATTTCCAAAGCTGCAGCATCGAAATCAGGTGCCAAAATTACTTCGGTAAATACTTCTGAGATAGCTATCGCCATTTCCTCGGTTACTGTTCTGTTGGCCGCTATTACTCCGCCAAAGGCTGATACTGGATCTGTCGCATTCGCTTTTAGGTAGGCTGCGTCAATCTTGGGAGCAGTGGCAATGCCACAGGGATTTGCATGTTTGATAATGGCTACCGCAGGTTGAACGTGATCATAAGCCGCTCGATACGCAGCATCTGCATCAACATAATTGTTGTAGGACATTTCTTTTCCGTGTAACTGTTCGGCTTGCGCAATTCCGGCTTCGCTAAACGTAGAAATATAAAGAGCGGCTTCTTGATGCGGATTTTCGCCGTATCGCAAAGTTTGCGCGCGTTCCCAAACTCCGCCAAACCAAGCCGGGAAACCACTCATTGCTGGATCAGAATCTGGCAAAACTACTGAGCCAAGCCAACTTGCTACGGCAACGTCATATTGCGCAACGTGTTGAAAAGCTAACACCGCCAGTGCGATTCGATCCCTTTTACTGAAGCCCTTTTCTCGAATGGCACCTAATACGTCGCCATAAGACTTTGGATCAACAACGACTGCAACGTTCGCATGGTTTTTGGCACTTGCCCGCACCATGGCTGGGCCGCCTATATCTATTTGTTCAATGCACTCTTCGATGCTCGCTCCAGAGGCAACAGTTTGCGCAAATGGATATAAATTCACTACGACAAGTTCGAAAGCCGCAATACCCAATTCAGTTAGTTGAGCTACGTGATCAGGTTTACGAACGTCAGCAAGTAAGCCGCCATGAATATTTGGATGCAAAGTTTTAACTCGGCCATCAAGTGATTCTGGAAATCCAGTTACATCTTTTACTTGGGTGACAGGGATTCCGAGCTCAGCTATGGCTGCTGCTGTACTTCCTGTGGAGACGATTGCGACCCCAGCAGCGTGTAAGCCATGGGCTAACTCCGGCAACCCAGTCTTGTCATACACGCTGATGAGTGCCCGTTTAATTGTGCGATATTCGCTCATTTGTGCACCGTATCACCAAGCATAATTTTTCCATTCGCAATATCGCGAACCACTCGTACGAGTATCTCTCGTTCCACTACTTTGATGCGTTCATGTAAAAGTGCCTCAGTGTCATCTGGCTCAACCATCACTTGCTGTTGCATAATTATTGGTCCAGTGTCGATACCAGCATCCACAAAGTGCACTGTTGCGCCCGTTTCTAATACTCCTGCTTGCAATGCATCACGCACTGCATGTGCCCCAGGAAATAGTGGCAATAATGCTGGATGGGTGTTGATGATTCGCCCCATATAACTAGCTAGAACTTCTTGCCCCAGGATCTTCATAAATCCTGCAGAAACAATTAGCTCAGGCTTCAAACGTCTTAGTTCGGTGGCAAGGGACAGATCCCATGCAATTCGATCTACGCTCATCGGTATTACAGTGACCGGAATATTTAGTGCGGCCGCGCGATCACAGGCGGCCACCTCTGCATCTGTGACCAGCCCGACGATCTCAATTTCGATATCATTGGCGCGAATTGCAAGTGCTTCAAAAAGTGTGCCTGCCCCAGAAGCTAGGACTACGACGCGAAGATTGGGCACAAGTTCAATTCTATTTCGCAGCCAAATCTCGATGATTCAACCAATGAATAACTGATAAAACCAATCGTGGCAGTAACAAGGTTAGTAACGCAGCCACGCCACAAATTGAGATTGCTGCGAGGGCAGCTTGATTAGGCATTGGGCCTAAGTATTTCAGAAAACTTGTTCCAAGTGATCCACCTGAGACTGCAGTTGTGAGCCACACCAGAATTCCGAGAGTGGCTAATGCAACGAATAGCGTCACCATTTCCCGCCAGCGCAATACAAATGACATTGCGACCGCAAGTGAATCACCTTGGGCGACCCAACGTTCACGCGGCAATAAAAAGTAAATTAATACTCCAATTAAAACTGGGATTGCAATTAAGTAAGAAGCAAATGGTGGCGTTTCATTGGGCAGAATTGATAGCAGTGGAAATGCAGGTAATGCGCCAGGGCTTGCTATTTGCGAAGTTACTATTCCTCCGCCGCCTAATAAAATCCCCGAACCCAGTAGGTAAGACAAAGTCCAGGCAGTTACGGTTGGAATGTACCCAATGCCAAGCAAAGTCATCAAAAATCCATCGATCGGGCCAGGCGCCATTAAAGTCGTAACCGCTCGTATTTCAACCCAGTGCAATGCAATTGAAATTGACGTGAGTAACGATGCAAAAGTAAAAAGTAATCCAAAAGCAATGAGGCCTGGGCGAATACCATTCACAATCAGTGTTGGCATCGCATCAGTAACGATGGTGCGCGATGGTGCGTATGTGATGATGCAAGAAAGTGTTACAAGTAGTGCCAATACAAAGGCATTCACTGAACTTCTTGTCACTGAAGTACTTAAGTCGGGTGTATTTGAAATTAAGCTCAAACCAAATGCAAGGCCACCATAAAGCGTACTAAGAGAAACAGCGACTCGAATAAAGTCAAATGCATTTTTAGGTCGTGCACTTTTCAGCGCCCACTGTGTGGCCTTCCAAACAATTAATATTGGAATCAACAAAAATCCCCAAGGTAAAATTCCAAGAGTGACGGTACCAATAGCTACGGGTGTTAAGTGCAAAACTTGCCATGTCACACCTGCTGCGCGCATAACAGTAAACGTGGACTCAGTTCCATGGGCTGCAACCAGCCACGCTGCCATTACAAAGCTAAGTGTTATTACACAACCAATAAGCACTGCGGCAACAGCAGCGATTGTGGCAGAAATAAATGGTGGATGGTGATTTATGTGTTCGTCTAGAACGGGACGACGCCATTGGCGCTTTTTCGCACCCGCTGGTTTTTTCCCTGCGAGTACATTAGCCACATTTAAAATCGTCCCAGTTTGCACTTAATAAAGGGCGAACCGACACGGCCCTAACGACTGGCTAAAACTTCACGAACTAGGCGCGCTGCTTCGCTGGGAGTTTTGCCCACTCGGACACCAACTGACTCAAGAGCATCTTTTTTGGCTGCCGCAGTGCCTGAAGATCCAGACACGATTGCGCCCGCGTGGCCCATGGTTTTTCCCTCTGGCGCAGTAAATCCCGCAACGTAACCTATGACTGGCTTACTTACATGATCTTTAATAAATGCAGCGGCGCGCTCTTCGGCATCGCCACCGATCTCACCAATCATCACAATCACATCAGTTTCAGAATCGGCTTCAAACGCAGCTAAACAGTCGATGTGCGTTGTTCCGATGATGGGATCGCCGCCGATTCCAACACAACTAGAAAAACCAAGATCGCGAAGTTCAAACATCATTTGATAAGTCAAAGTGCCAGACTTGCTAACAAGACCAATGCGGCCTTTTTGCGTAATGTCGCCCGGGATAATTCCGGCGTTTGAAAGTCCTGGACTAATCAAGCCAGGACAGTTTGGGCCTACCAGCCTGGTTTTTCCAGAATTTTGCGAGTATTGGAAAAATACTGCAGTGTCGTGAACTGGAATGCCTTCAGTGATAACTACACAAAGTGGAATTTGCGCATCGATAGCCTCAATCACTGCGGCTTTTGCAAATTTTGGTGGCACGAAAACGACAGAAACATCTGCGCCAGTTGCAGCCATTGCTTCACCAACATTGTTAAATACTGGGATGCCATCTACCTCTTGGCCACCTTTACCCGGGGTGACGCCAGCAACGACATTAGTGCCGCTTGCAACCATGCGACGAGTGTGTTTTGTTCCTTCGGCTCCCGTCATTCCTTGAACCAGAATTTTACTTTCCGAAGTTATAAAAATTGCCATCAGAGTTCCTACTTACCAGCAGCTAGTTGGGCGACACGGCGAGCTGCATCATCCATAGTTTCAACACGCTCAATTAATGCAATTCCTGACTCATCAAGAATGCGGCGTCCTTCTATTGCGTTGTTTCCATCGATACGGCAAACGATTGGCTTGGTAATCGGTTCACCGCGCTCGGCAAGCATGGCAACTGCTTGCACAATCCCATTTGCAACTGCGTCACATGCAGTGATGCCACCAAAGACGTTGACAAATACTGCTTTCACATCGGGATCACCTAAAACAATATCTAGCCCATTAGCCATAACTTGCGCACTGGCGCCACCACCAATGTCCAAGAAGTTAGCGGGTTTAACACCACCAAATTCTTCTCCAGCATAAGCAACGACATCAAGTGTGGACATAACTAGCCCAGCACCGTTTCCGATGATTCCCACTTCGCCCTGTAACTTGACGTAATTTAAATCAAATTCTTTAGCCCGCAATTCGATCGCATCTGTTTGTGAGTTATCTATTAAGGACAAATGTTTTTCATGGCGATACTGCGCATTGTCATCCAGCGAAACTTTACCGTCCAGTGCAAGTACGCGACCATCTGAAATCTTGGCAAGTGGATTTACTTCAACTAATGTTGCATCTTCCTCAACCAAGACTTTCCAGAGGTTGCACAACATTTCAATTACTTGCTCGCGCACCTCCGCCGGGAATTTGGCAGCATCGGCAATTTCTGTTGCCTTGGCGACAGTGCACCCCTGGATTGCATCAACCGGAATCATGGCAAGAGCTGATGGATTGTTGACGGCAACTTCTTCGATTTCAACGCCACCCTCAACACTTGCCATTGCAAGAAACGTGCGATTAGTTCGATCTAGCAAAAATGAAACGTAATACTCTGAGATTATCTCTGCGGCTTCCGCCACCAAAACTTTGTGAACAACATGGCCTTTAATATCTAATCCAAGAATGTCTTGTGCACGATCTCGTGCTTCACTCGGATTGTTAGCAAGCTTTACGCCACCAGCTTTACCTCGGCCACCCGTTTTGACTTGTGCTTTCACCACAACCATGGTTCCAATTTCGGTTGCGACTGCTTGGGCTTCTTCAGGAGTGAAACAAACTTTTCCTGGTATCACTGCTACACCATGGTCTGCGAATAAATCCTTGGCTTGGTATTCATAAAGATCCACAGTTAATGCGCCACTTCCCGATTAGTTTGTGACTTAACTCTATCGAACGCTATTTACACCCACGTTGGCACTAACCCATTCCACCACTTCACTTATCGGTGTGCCCGGTGTGAACACGTGTGCAACACCGGAGGAGTGTAATTGCGTGACGTCATCAGTTGGAATAACACCGCCACCAAAAACCACAATGTCAGAGGCTCCCTTGAGCGCCAATAATTCGATTACTGCTGGGAATAAAGTCAGATGCGCACCAGAGAGGATTGACATTCCGATTGCATCTGCGTCTTCCTGAATTGCAGTCTGCACAATTTGTTCTGGGGTCTGATGTAAGCCGGTATAAATCACTTCGCAGCCAGCATCCCGAAGGGCTCTAGCAATAACTTTTGCGCCGCGATCATGTCCATCTAGGCCTGGTTTAGCTATAACTATGCGAATTGGCGCCATTCCTTATTAATACGGCAAAATTGGGGATTTTCCAATTTTGCTG
>DJBM01000139.1:14442-17503 GCA_002430405.1 Actinobacteria bacterium UBA5976 | reverse complement strand
CAATTTCATTTCCATTGCTGGCAATAATCCGATAGAAAAGAAGGTAAGTTCACGAATCTTTTGCCAAAGAAAGGGTTTCGCATGAGTACAGCGCCAAGTGGTCGTCACCGCGCTTCGCGTCATGCTGCCCCTAAAAATAAGGCAAATTCCGGCAAGAAACTTGGAAGCGTCTTTGGGCTTGCTGGCATAAGTTCGGTGGTTTTAACTTCGGGATCTACGGTTAGTGGCATAGTCCAAGCTGGCGACCTACGTGTCACTGACAATTCCCTCGATGAAGTCACAGCATCCGGGCCCGTGGTAACCCAAATTGAAGTAGCCAGTAATGTCGCGCGAGCCCAAGCCGCCAGCCGATCAGATGACAGGCAAACTATTGCTGAAGGCGACATTTTGGCCTTGGCATCAAATGCTAATAATCCGGTGGCAGACATCACGGCCGTGATTGATGCAACTCCGACAATGTCCGGCACCGAACGTAAATCTCTGCAGGCTGTAGCTGCTACAGCTGATCAACTTGATTCCCTGACTGTGCAAGCACAAGATCAAAAAATACAGCAAGCGCAACTTTTAATTTCGGAACAGCAAGCAATTGAGAACGCCAAAATTCAGGCAGAGGCAGCAGTACAAGCTGCGCTGTTGGAAGCTGAACGCATTCGAAAAATTGGCGTCATCGCTATCCCAATTGACGGCAACTATCAACTCAGCGCAAGGTATGGACAGCGTGGTCGAATTTGGGCTGCAGGTTGGCACACTGGACTAGATTTCCGCGTCCAAAGTGGTACGACTGTTTTCGCTGCAGCCAATGGCACGATAATTAATGCGGGTTGGGGCGGAGCGTACGGGTATCGGATCGAAATTGATCACGGTAATGGATACGTCACAACGTATAACCATCTGTCAAGAATTGAAGTTACTTCAGGCAAGATAATTGCTGGGCAGGAAATTGGAAAGTCTGGAACCACAGGAAATACCACTGGACCCCATCTTCACTTCGAAGTGATGAAAGATGGCTTGTTTGAAAACCCAACCGATTGGTTATGGGGAAAGTAGCTTAAAGTTTTTCGACTGGCGCGTAGCGTAAGAGCAGTCGCTTTTCGCCAGCACTTTTAAAGTCAATGGTTGCTTCGGCTTTTTCATTTTCTCCGATTACGGAAATCACGGTTCCCATTCCAAATTTGTCGTGCAATACGCGGTCGCCCACAACTAAAACCATGACTGGTTCTTCTCGCTTTTGTGGCTTGGAATATCCAGAACCAGATAATCCAAGTGGACCTGGTTCCTCACCTTGTCGGTCAACAAGTTCAGCTGGTATTTCGGCTAGGAACCTGGACTCAGGATTGTAATTTGGCTGCCCCCAAGTAGATCGCGCAACTGCCCGCGACAAATACAAGCGCTTCATGGCTCGAGTCATTCCAACATAAGCAAGGCGCCGTTCCTCTTCAAGTTCTACGGCTGAACCTAGCGCGCGCTGATGTGGAAAAATTCCTTCCTCCATCCCAGTTAAAAACACAACAGGAAATTCAAGTCCTTTGGCGGTGTGCAATGTCATAAGAGTCACTACGCCACCGTGCTGGGCATCAGTTGGTATTTGGTCTGAATCTGCGACTAGCGAGACCCGTTCTAAAAAGTTAGACAGAGTTGCAACTTCGTCGGTTTCATTATCTTGAACGAATTGTTCTTCATATTCCCGCGTTACGTTTTCAAGTTCAGCAATGTTCTCAACCCGCACTTCATCTTGCGGATCCTTACTTGCGGTTAGTTCCTTCAAGTATCCTGAGGTTTCCATGGCAGCAGCCAAAATGGAGCTTGGGCCGGCGCCTGATTCATCCAAAGTCCGTAAATTTCCAAGCAATCGGTTGAATTCATTTAGGGCCGTTGCTGAACGCGTTGGCAGTGTGTGAATCTCAGGCAACCTGTTTAGAGCGGCACTAAAAGTGATCTTTTCCCGCCGAGCAAATCCCGCAACTGCCTCTTCAGCTTTGTCGCCGATTCCACGACGCGGCGTATTCAAGATTCGCCGCACGCAGACATCATCTTCCGGATTTGAAACGGCTCTTAAGTAGGCGAGTGCATCTTTAATTTCTTTACGTTCATAGAATTTCGTACCACCAACAACTTTGTAGGGTAACCCTCGGCGGATAAAAACTTCTTCCACGCTGCGAGATTGGTTATTTGTACGATAAAAAATAGCCACATCTTTGTACTCAAATCCATGATTATCAATTAAGTCAGCTATGTTATTGACGATGAAGTCGGCTTCATGGTGCTCATCGTTAGCCGTGTAAATCACGATCTTTTCGCCGCTTCCTTCAGCGGTCCACAATTTTTTAACTGGTCGACCAGAATTCTTTTCAATTACTGAGTTTGCACTCGTCAAAATGTTTTGGGTAGATCGATAATTTTGTTCAAGAACCACAGTTTTCGCAGTTGGGTAATCTCTTTCAAACTCAACTATGTTCCTGATGTTTGCGCCTCGAAATGCATAGATACTTTGATCTGCATCTCCAACTACACACAACTCTGCTGGTGGCATGCCATCTTGGTCAGTTCCAACTAATTCCCGAATCAAAATATATTGCGCATGATTCGTATCTTGATACTCATCGACTAAAACTTGTCGGAATTTGCGCCGATACTGCGCAGCAACATCTGGAAATGACTGCAGCAATGCAACGGTATGTCCTATGAGGTCATCAAAATCAACCGCGCTGGCAAGCATTAGTCGGCGTTGATATTCGCCATACGCCTGGGCAACCGTTTGTTCTTGTGCCGTAACTGCCTTATTCATTGCATCTTCGTAATCAATTAATTCATTCTTCAAATTACTTATTTGGCCAAGTAAATATTTTGGACTGTAAGACTTTGGATCAATGCCTAAATCTTTGGAAACCAAAGTAAGCATGCGAACCGAGTCTGCAGTGTCGTAAATTGTGAATGAGGACTTTAGATTTAGGCGCTTGGCTTCGTTTCGTAATATTCGAACGCAAGCTGAATGAAAGGTGGAAACCCACATCGTTCGAGCCATTGGTCCGACAATGTGCGCAACTCGTTCCTTCATCTCATT
>DJBM01000139.1:13461-14416 GCA_002430405.1 Actinobacteria bacterium UBA5976 | reverse complement strand
ATTCGACGCGTAAGTACTCGAGTTTTTCCCGAACCAGCGCCAGCGACAACTAGTAGTGGAGATCCCGAGTGGGTTACTGCTTGACGCTGTGGCTCGTTTAAGTCATCGAGTAAGGCAGAGGGCACACGCATAGTCTACGTAGGTAGTGTGACGTCTGCGCCTACAGCATAAACCAAAATTGTGTAATAGAAATAGAATGTACAAATGACCTCAGTAAATCTTGCGGAAAATAATTTTGGAATACCTGAAGGTGTTACCCGAGTACTCGTTGTGACTGCCCATCCGGACGATGTGGATTTTGGTGCCAGTGGCACCATCGCAATGATGACCCAAGCTGGAATAAGCGTGACGTACTGCATCTGTACCGATGGCGATGCTGGTGGGTTTGATGACAGTACAGATCGGTCGCAGATTCCAGGAATTCGGCGTCTTGAACAGACAGCGGCGGCCAATCTCTGTGGCGTAACTGATATTCATTTTCTTGGTTACAAAGATGGTTATTTAGAAGCAAGCCATGAAGTACAACGCGACATAGTTCGGGTTATGCGCAAAGTGCAACCACAACTTGTTATCACTCAATCCCCAGAACGCAATTGGGACCGGTTGCCTGCCAGTCACCCAGACCACATGGCTGCCGGAGAAGCAACCACTCGTGCGCTTTATCCAGCAGTTCGAAACCCATACGCCTATCCTGAGTTACGCCTTGATGAGGGTTTAGAAGCCTGGACTGTTACTTGGCTTTGGTTGCAGGGGCATCCAGAACCAAATCACTGGATCGACATGACGCAAACTTTTCCAATAAAACTTCAGGCATTACATGCTCACGCAAGTCAGACTTCACACATGGAAGAACTCGAAGAAATGTTGCAGGGTTGGGGAACTATGCAAGCTTTGGCCGCAGGTTTTGCCGAAGGTAAACTAGCTGAAACTTTTCGTCAAATAAAACTGCCAGATT
>DJBM01000139.1:415-13213 GCA_002430405.1 Actinobacteria bacterium UBA5976 | reverse complement strand
ACATTTACGCCGAAGGTTTTCTTGGCAAGTTCCTTAAAGAATCCGTAGCCAATTGCCACAATTCCAACTACGTGTAGAACTACGAGTGCACTATAAAACAATTCCATGGCTATTCCCATTCAATCGTGCCCGGAGGCTTTGAGGTTACGTCCAACACTACGCGATTAACTTCCCGCACTTCATTCGTTATTCGATTTGAAATTCTGGCAATTACGTCATAGGGCAAGCGAGTCCAGTCCGCTGTCATGGCATCTTCACTTGAGACTGGTCGTAGGACAATCGGATGGCCGTAAGTTCGACCATCGCCTTGGACTCCAACGCTTCGCACGTCTGCAAGAAGTACAACGGGGAACTGCCAAATTGCGGAATCTAATCCCGCACTTGTCGTTTCCTCACGCACGATTGCATCAGCAGCGCGCAATATTTCTAATCGTTCTTTACTCACTGCCCCAACAATTCGAATACCAAGTCCTGGACCTGGGAATGGGTGGCGCATGACCATGGCAGCAGGCAAACCAAGTTCACGGCCAACGGCTCGCACTTCATCTTTGAATAGCTCGCGAAGTGGCTCACATAGTTCAAAATCTAAGTCTTCCGGCAACCCACCAACATTGTGATGACTCTTAATTGTGGCCGCGCCAGTGCCACCACCACTTTCAACTACATCTGGATAAAGCGTTCCTTGCACCAAAAACTTAATTGGCTTTCCAGTGTCACCTGACTTTGCAACTAAATCTTTTTGAGCATCCTCAAATACTCGAATAAAAAGCCGGCCAATTATCTTTCGCTTTGTTTCTGGATCAGTAACATCGGCAAGCTCTGCAAGAAATCGATCAGCCGCGTCTACGACTACCAGTTTGATGCCAGTTGCTGCAACGTAATCTTGCTCCACTTGTTCGCGTTCTCCAGTGCGAAGTAATCCATGGTCTACGAAAACGCAGGTTAAGTTATCGCCAACGGCTTTGTGAACTAGCGCAGCTGCTACCGCAGAATCAACTCCACCTGATAGTCCGCAGATAACTAACGAATCACCAATTTGTTCTTTTATGCGTGCAACTTGATCCTGGACAATGTTGGCTGAAGTCCAGGTTGGCTGCAATTTTGCAATGTCATATAAAAAATGTTCCAGAACTTTTTGTCCATGTTCGGTATGCATCACTTCGGGATGGAATTGCACGCCTGCAAGACTTCGAGTTAAATCCTCGAACGCGGCCACTTGGGCACCTGCCGTTGAAGCAGTTACTTCAAATCCAGCGGGCGCAACTTGCACACTGTCGCCATGACTCATCCAGACATTTTGAGATGTTGGAAGTCCCGAGAATAAACTGCCCACTCCCGTAACTTTAAGTTCCGTTGCCCCAAATTCGGAGAGACCAGTTTTTGCAACCGTGCCACCAAGAGTTGTTGCCATAGCTTGAAAGCCGTAGCAGATTCCAAAGACTGGAAGGCCAGTTTCAAATAATGCGGCATCAACTTGGGGGGCATTCTCGGCATAAACACTTGATGGTCCGCCAGACAAAATCACCGCTAACGGATTCATTGCCAACATTTGTGATATCGGCATCGTGCTTGGCACAACTTGCGAATATATATTTGCTTCACGTACTCGGCGAGCGATTAATTGAGCGTATTGCGCGCCAAAATCTACTACGAGTACTGGGCGGGCTTGCGTCACGTATCCAGCCTATTGGCCGATTGGTTTGGAAAAGTATGGAGGATTAAGTTAATTTCAATTCACCCAATGCGCCTTGTGGCACAACTGGCGAGAGTGGCGCTGTCGGAGGAAGTCGCAAATAAGCTGCGCCGATTGCTGGGCGCAAATCGACTTCATTATTATTTGGCCACATTGACATTGCTCGTTCTGCTTGCGCAGTTATTGTCAGCGAAGGGTTGACTCCGAGATTTCCAGTAATTGTTGACCCATCTGTAATGTGCAATCCTTCATATCCAAATACTCGAAGGTATGGATCCACAACACCGTGCTCAGGTGAATTCGCAATTACACATCCACCAACAAAATGCGCAGTGAATGGGGCATTAATTACCTCACCAAGATTTCCCATTGGGACTCCATCGATTGCAATGGCTAGTTCGCGTGCGACCTGATTAGCAACTGGTAACCAAGTTGGGTTGGGTTCACCATCACCTTGGCGACTGCTTAATTTCCAACCGCCAAAAGTATTGTCTTTTTTTCCAAAAACAGTTATCGAGTTGTCTAGGCTCTGCATAACTAGTGCAATCACTGTTTTTTGTGACCAACCTTTAACCCAAAGATTTTTCAGCGCCACCAAGGGCGATTCTGTAATTGCCCTCATCCAAATTCGCCAGCGAGGTGTTCCTGGTTTTCCATCAGTTAGCACAGTTGCCAATAATCCCATTGCGTTTGAGCCCACACCATATCTAACGGGTTCAACATGGGTATGTTCGTCAGGAAAAAATGAAGATGTTATGGCAACACCATTTGTGAAATCAGGATTTGGCTTTTTCTTAGCAACTGCGCCAACCAATGCTTCAGAATTTGTGCGTGATAAATGACCTAATTGATCTGAAAGATTTGGTAATTTTCCTTCATCCTTCATGCGGTGCAATAATTTTTGAGTATTGAAAGTTCCGGCAGCAACTACTACTTGCCGCGCTCGTAAAGTGTTCTTCGTTTGTCCACCAGTTTTTTTCGTGTGCACGAACCAGCCACCCGTTTCAATTGGTTTGATTTGAGTAACCGTTGTCATTGCCTGGATTACTGCGCCACCATGTCTGGCAAGTGCTAAATAATTCTTATCCAAAGTATTTTTTGCGTTATGCCTGCAACCCGTCATGCATTCCCCACAATTAGTACAGCCGTTTCGGGCTGGGCCCACGCCCCCGAAGTAAGGATCACTAGATTCAATTCCTGGACCATTACCAAAATAGACTGCAACCGGTGCGAGCTTGAATGACCCACCTACTCCCATCCGGGTAGCAACACTTTTCATTGCTTCGTCTGCTGGTGAATGAAAAGTATTATTTTCAACACCAAGCATGCGCCGAGCTTGGTCATAAAACGGCTTAAGTTCCGATTGCCAATCTGTGATCTTTGCCCATGGTCCTTGTGAAAAAAATTCTTCCGGTGGTTCATACATGGTGTTGGCGTAAACCAAAGACCCACCACCAACTCCGGCGCCAGCTAAGACCAAAACATCCGGCAACATGTGAATTCGCTGAATACCAAAGCAGCCAATTGCTGGCGCAAACAGGAAGTCTCGAATTTTCCATGACGAAGTTGCGTAATCTTTGTCCTTAAATTCTCGTCCGGCTTCAATTACCAAAACTTTATAATTTTTTTCGGTAAGTCGTAGCGCCGCTACAGATCCGCCAAAGCCTGATCCAACAACTATTACGTCATAATCAAAATCCATTACCGTAACCGAAGTGCTTTCATAATTTGGAGAAATTTCACCAGCATCCCAGACCATTGCTCGTCACTACGACCAAACTTTGGACTCATAGTCGCAACATGAGCAGTGGCAATAGTTTGCGGTTGGGTAAATCTGAGCAGTCCTTCAATTCCGTGACGCCGACCTAATCCCGATGCTGCCATTCCGCCCATTGGAGCGTCTACTGAACCGTACGCGGAAGCAAAGCCCTCATTTATGTTTACGCTTCCAGTTCGTATTTGCTCTGCTACGGCCTTACCAAATTTTATGTTTGACGTAATTACTGAAGCAGAAAGTCCAAAACTTGAATCATTTGCAAGAGCTATCGCTTGCTCGATTGTCTTGAATGGTTGCACATAAACGCAAGGTCCGAAAACTTCATCAGTACTAATTTCCATTGCTTTTGTTACGCCAGATAAAACTGTTGGCTCAAAAACGTATGGGCCAATATCAGGTCGGTGGTTTCCACCTGCCTCGATTTTGGCGCCCTGGCTAACTGCTTTTGCTACTGCTTGCGTTACACGCTTTAGTTGCGCAGGACCAACAAGTGAACCAACGTCATAACCCCAACCAACTCCTGCGCCAAGTACCAATTCTCTGACCCGGACATTAAAGGCGACAAGGAATTTTTCATAAATAGATTCATGGATATACATTCGCTCAATCGAAATACAAAGTTGTCCAGCAGATGTGAAGCAGGCGCGCGTTGCAATGTCGAGGAATTTATTTAAATTTGCATCTGCGCATACGATCATCGGATTTTTTCCGCCAAGTTCAAGGGATGCCCCGATTAGTCGAGCGCCGGCTTGCGCGCCAACAATTCTTCCTGTCGCAGTTGAGCCCGTAAAGCATAAGTAATCGACTTCATCAATTACTGCTGCCCCTATTATCGAACCTGGCCCACTTACCATCGTGACTACACCACTGGTGAGCCCTGCTTCAAATAACAATTCCAAGCCGCGAATTGCTGACCACATTGTTTGCTGATCCGGTCTAAGCACGACGGTGTTACCCACCAAAATCGCGGGCAAAATATCACACATCGAAAGTGTGAAGGGATAATTCCACGGGGAAATAATTCCAACAACACCTTTTGGGGCGGGCATAACTCTCACTTGAGTTAAAACTGGCAAAACCCCAGCCCTACTATGTGGAGCCAAAAATTTCTTAGCATTCTTCGCGTAGTAAGCGCTGATCATGGCGACTTGCAAAATCTCTTCGACTGCATGCGAACGTGCCTTGCCAGTTTCACGCTGAATAATGCTGGCAATTTCGTCTTGGTGTTCCAGTATTAGATCGTGGTAACGATTAAGGATGTCAATACGGTGCTTTAGGGATGTTTTGTTCCAAGTGGATTGCGTTCCACGTGCAACCTCGGTCGCAGTTACGACATCAGAAGTTGTGGAAATCGAAGTTGGTTCAAGCTCTACTCCAGGAAATGGACTTTCGGCGCGAAAATTTTCCCCACTGGTGGCAAATAGAAACCCTGGATTCTGGTTGGAAATCATTGTTGCACTCACAATTTAAGCGTACCCAAATGCAATTAGTTAGGGGTGACAACTACTTCACAACGTTGGAATTCCTTTAAATCTGAGTAGCCACAAGTGGCCATTGCTCGGCGAAGTGCGCCAACCATGTTCATGGTGCCATCTGCTGTGTGTGACGGACCAGAAATAATTTCGGTCAAAGTTCCGGTTGTTCCCAAATCAACTAGTTCGCCGCGAGGTAATAATGGGTGTGTTGCTTCCAGTCCCCAATGCTTACCGCGACCTGGTGCATCTGTTGCTCTTGCAAATGTTGACCCGACTACTACAGCGTCAGCGCCCAGCGCAATTGCCTTGGAAACATCACCACTTCGACCCATCGAACCATCGGCAATAACGCTCACATAGCGGCCACCTGATTCGTCCAAGTAGTCCCGACGCGCCGCTGCCACATCTGCAAGTGCGCTCGCCATTGGAACTCGGATTCCGAGCACATCAAGTGTCGTGTGTGCTGCGCCACCACCAAATCCAACTAACACTCCAGCGGCTCCAGTACGCATTAAGTGCAGAGCTGCCCCGTAGGTAGCACAGCCACCGACAATAACTGGAACATCAAGTTGATAAATGAACTCTTTAAGGTTTAGTGCTTCGCCACCATTTCCGACATGTTCGGCGCTTACGGTAGTGCCACGAATTACGAAAATATCTACGCCAGCATCCACGACCTGTTTAGCAAATTGCGCAGTACGTTGCGGGCTAAGCGCACCCGCAACGGTAATTCCAGCTTTGCGCATTTCTTGAATGCGTGCCGCGATCAACTCTGGTTTTATTGGCTGGGAATAAATCTTTTGTAGTTTTGCTGTGGCAGCTTTTGGATCCAGTGCCGCGATCTCATTTAGAACTTCAGTTGGATCCTCATAACGAGTCCAAACGCCTTCGAGATTGAGAATTGCAAGTCCACCATTAGCTGCGAAGGTTGCGGCAGATGTTGGAGAAACCACCGAGTCCATTGGCGCAGCAATAATTGGATGGTCAAAAGAATACGCATCAATTTTCCAGTTAAGCGAAACCAGTTCATCATCACGGGTTCGACGACTTGGAACCAAGGAAACGTCATCGAAAGAATAAGCCACGCGAGCGCGCTTGCTGCGACCAATTTCTACATCTGACATTTTTGTCCCCTATCGAACTTGGTAGTTCGGTGCTTCTACAGTTAGTTGCACGTCATGCGGATGACTTTCTTTCAAACCTGCGGTAGTGATTCGAATTAAGCGACCATTTTGTTTTAAATCCGAAATAGTTGCTGCGCCCGCGTAACCCATTGAGGCTCGAAGCCCACCTATTAATTGATGCGCCACTGCGGCCAAATTACCGCGGTATGGAACTTGGCCTTCAATGCCCTCTGGGACTAATTTGTCTTCAGATAAAACATCATCTTGGAAATACCGATCCTTGGAATATGATTTACCAGATCCGCGAGATTGCATTGCCCCAAGTGAACCCATACCCCGGTACTGCTTGAACTGCTTGCCGTTAACGAAAACTAATTGACCTGGCGCTTCTTCACAGCCTGCAAGCAACGAACCAAGCATTACGGTGTCAGCACCTGCAACAATCGCTTTGGCAATATCTCCCGAGTACTGCAATCCACCATCACCAATAACTGGGATGCCCGCTGGCCCAGCAGCAAGGGATGCTTCGTAAATTGCAGTGATCTGTGGCACGCCAACACCTGCGACAACGCGAGTGGTACAAATCGAACCCGGCCCAACGCCAACTTTTACAGCGTCTGCGCCAGCGTCGATAAGTGCCTGAGCGCCACTTCGAGTTGCAATGTTTCCACCAATAACTTGAATCGATGTTGCCTTCTTCAGGCGGGAAACCATTTCAAGTACAGCTTTTTGGTGGCCATGAGCGGTGTCGACAACGACTACATCGAGTCCCACTTCGACCAAGGCCATTGCGCGCGCAAACGAATCCTCACCAACGCCCACAGCAGCGCCAACCATCAGACGTCCAGCCTCGTCTTTTGTTGCTAATGGGTAGCGATCACTCTTTACATAATCTTTAACTGTGATCAGCCCAGTCAATTTGCCTGACTTATCAACTAGCGGAAGTTTTTCAATTTTGTGAGTTCGTAATAGTTCTAAAGCAGATTCGCCAGTCATGCCAGGTGTTCCGGTGATCAGAGGCATCTGAGTCATGACGTCGCCAACTTTACGATTTTTGTCATCTTCAAAACACATATCACGATTAGTTACGATTCCGATAAGTTTTCCATCGGCGTCAACGACAGGTAAGCCACTGATTCGGTAATTTGCACAAAGTCGATCGACTTGTGCCAAAGTATCTGTTGCCAGGCAGGTTACCGGGTTCGTGATCATTCCAGCTTCACTACGCTTTACAAGATCTACTTGGGCTACTTGATCTTCAATCGAAAGATTTCGATGCAAAATTCCGAGACCACCTTGGCGAGCCATAGAAATCGCCATTCGTGATTCAGTCACCGTATCCATCGCAGAGGAAAGCAACGGAATCCGAAGCGTAATTTTTTTCGTAAGTTTTGCGCTGGTATCAACTTCACTTGGAATTACATCGCTGGCATCGGGAAGTAACAACACGTCATCATAGGTGAGGCCCAGCATGGCAAATTTTTCAGGTAAGCCCTGCGTTGTTGTCATTGGATCACCTTTCTTATCAGTCGGTTTTCCGAGCAACTAGCACGCACGAGATGAGCTTCCCATAACTGAATTTCTCAAGGTTACCGCGAAGTGGGCTATGACCAAAAAGGTCAATATTTAAAACTAACGCCCCGAAGCAGCCGCAAGAGCAACTAATGTGCTGGTGAAATCGTTGGGTTTCGTCACATCAGCTGGAAGTGCCTCTTGCCAGCCCGGGCCCGCACAGATTCGCAAGTGTCCAGGACGCATCGGCTCAACTAAATCCCAGATTGAAGTGTCGGCGGTGCCAAGCGTTTGCGACCAAACCACTACTGCGCTTGGACCCAGTTTCTTGACCGCGTTGGCAAGGGCTTGAGCTGGCATCCGAGCGCCCAAAATTCGGCTTGCGATGTTTTGCTCAGCTAGCGCAGCTGCGATGGCAAAAATTGGAATTGTGTGGAGTTCATGCGGCGCGCAGGCCAATAAAACCGGCCGAGCATTTTCCGGTTGCGTCACTTGTAACGTCAAGTTTCTAAATTGACCAATTATTGACTCGGAGAGTAGATGTTCTTGTTCAACACCCTCACCAGTTTCTGCCCATTTTTCGCCCACCGATATCAAGACCGGTTGCAAAACTTGTTCCCAAGTCCAGACAACTCCATGAGCTTTGACTGAGTTGGAAATAACTTGATCACAGCCAGTGGCATCCAAGTTTGAAGCCGCTCGGTTGAGTGAACGAATGATTGCCTTTGGGCCATCAATAGCAATTACATTGTCAGGAGTCGCATTATTAGCAGCCAAATTCTTAGCACTCACCTGTTTAACATCAGCTTTTGGTTTTAAGTCAGGGCCACCCTGCACCAAGTTGGCTGGGGGAACTTCTTGATTCATCGCACTTCGCGCTGCCTCACTAGGTAAGACCCCGTTCAGCATAAGTTTTCGCATTAAATCAATGCGGGCGACGTCGATTGCGGAATACCTGCGATGGGATCCAGCTTTGTGAAGCGTCGGCCCAAGTCCATATCGGCGATCCCAGGTTCGAAGTGTGGCGGGCGCAATGCCAATGCGCCGGGCTACTGCAGCAACCGTAAGTCCGACTTCTGCGGGTGGCGCGGTTTGTGACATGTACCTCATTCTTGTGTGGTTTTGCGGTTTGCGCACCCTGAGCCATTGAAGTTTCGCTAATTCATTGGGTTTTTCTAGGGCTGTGAGGAAACCCGCCAAAACTTGTTCATTGAATTTACTTGACCAACTTATGGCGCGGTTCTAGTATCGAAAGTATCGGGAGCAAGTTTTTTTAGGGGGCAAGACATGGCTGATCTTTCAAGATTGCCTGGACCAAACGCAGATTTCTGGGATTGGCAATTGGACTCTGCCTGCCGCGGATTAGACTCTGATATTTTTTACCATCCAGATGGCGAACGCGGTTCTGCTCGGGAGCGACGGGTATCCACTGCCAAGGCAATCTGTGCAGCTTGCCCAGTAATGGCGCAATGTCGTGCACATGCACTAAAAACTAAAGAACCTTATGGTGTCTGGGGTGGACTTGGCGAGGAAGATCGCGAAGTTATCTACGCGCAGCAAGCCAGCCAAAGCCGTCTGACTTCCTAACATTTTTTGAAAAAACTAACGGCCCTGGATTAGCTCCAGGGCCGTTAGTTTTTTACTTAATTAATTTCTAATGCGTGTGACCAGCGTGACCGTGTCCCGCTGCATCTGCTGGAGCCTTTTCTTTCTTTTCCACAACAAGTGCTTCTGTCGTCAAAAGCATTCCTGCGATTGAGGCAGCATTTTCAAGTGCGGAGCGAGTTACCTTTACAGGATCGATGACGCCTTGGGCAACTAAATCGCCATACTCGCCACTAGCTGCGTTTAAACCCTGGCCTTGACCAAGTTCGCGAACCCGATCAACGACTACGTAACCCTCGAGACCAGCGTTTTCCGCGATCCAGCGAAGTGGCTCAACGACACCACGGCGAACAATCTGAACTCCAATTGCTTGATCACCAGTAAGTCCAAGATCGCCAATTAGAACTGCAGAAGCGTGAATCAAAGCAGATCCGCCACCAGAAACGATGCCTTCTTCGATTGCAGCCCGGGTTGCCGAAACTGCATCTTCGATACGGTGCTTCTTTTCCTTAAGTTCAACTTCAGTGTGTGCGCCAACTTTGATGACACAAACGCCACCAGAAAGTTTTGCTAACCGCTCTGAAAGCTTCTCTTTATCCCAATCGGAGTCTGAATTTTCAATCTCGCGCTTGATCTGGCCAACCCGATCATTTACTGCACTAGCGTCACCGCCGCCATCAACAATCGTGGTGTTGTCCTTAGTGGAAACTACTCGTCGGGCTGAACCCAAAACTTCTAGTCCAACCTGGTCAATTTTTAAGCCGACATCAGCTGAAACAACCTGTGCGCCAGTAAGGATTGCAATGTCTTCCAAGATCGCTTTGCGGCGATCACCAAATGCTGGTGCCTTGATCGCAACGCTGGAGAAAGTGCCGCGAATTCGGTTCACAACAAGAGTCGAAAGCGCTTCGCCATCCACGTCTTCGGCAATGATTACAAGTGACTTACTGGCAGCTGAAACTTTTTCCAAGATTGGAAGTAAGTCAGAAACACTAGAAATTTTGCCCTGTAATAAAAGAATGGCTGGGTTATCCAGAACTGCTTCCATTCGGTCTGCATCTGTTACGAAGTAAGGCGAAATGTAGCCCTTGTCGAACTGCATACCTTCAGTGAATTCAAGTTCCATTGCAGTTGTGCTGGATTCTTCAACGGAAATGACGCCGTCCTTGCCAACCTTGTCGAATGCTTCGGCAATCATGTCGCCAATTACTTTGTCGCGGGAACTAATAGAGGCAACTTGGGAAATGCCTTCTTTGCCATCAACTGGACGCGCTTGCTTCAACAATTCTTCGTTGACAGCTTTTACTGCAGCGTCGATTCCACGCTTCAGTTCAACTGGAGCACCGCCCGCTGCAACTACTTTTAGTCCTTCGCGCACAAGTGCTTGGGCTAGAACTGTTGCAGTAGTTGTTCCGTCACCGGCAACGTCGTTTGTCTTGGTAGCAACTTCTTTAGCTAGCTGCGCACCAAGGTTTTCATAAGAATCTTCAAGTTCAATTTCGCGCGCAATTGTCACACCATCGTTGGTGATTGTTGGCGCGCCCCAAGCCTTGCTAATGACAACGTTGCGACCCTTTGGTCCAAGTGTTACTTTCACTGCATCAGCCAGAGCGTTAACGCCACGTTCTAATGCGCGACGAGCTTCTTCGTCGAATTCAACGGTCTTTGCCATTTTGTATTTCTCCAATTTTTATGTTGTCACTAGTTAGTGACCTGTATTTCCATCGGCTGCACCTGGGCAACCAAAACTTAATGATTGTGATTAGCGCCCCAGCAATTCAGCCGGGGCGCTATCGCAAATTTCTTACTTCTCGACAATTGCGAGAATGTCGCGGGCACCAAGTAACAAGTACTCAACACCGTTGTACTTAACCTCAGTGCCGCCGTACTTGGAATAGATGACTACGTCGCCGACTTTGACGTCAAGCGGAATCCGCTTTTCGCCGTCTTCATCGAAACGACCTGGCCCTACTGCAACAACTTTGCCTTCTTGTGGCTTTTCTTTGGCAGTATCTGGAATTACCAAACCCGAAGCTGTGGTCTGCTCGGCTTCTAGTGACTGAACGAGGATGCGATCCTCAAGTGGCTTAATTTTGACCGACACGTCGTGTCTCCTGATTATTTCTCGATTTGAATTAGCACCCGAGGCTTTAGAGTGCTAACTCCAAATCTAAGCAGTTATTGACTTTAGGTCAATTTGAGGGCAGTTATGAGCCAATATCAAGGCCCAGGAAATCCTTAACTTCGGGTCGCTCAGTTGACCCAAACCAGAGCATTTCATCAGGTTCTTGGGGGCTACTAGCGAAAATGGCGCGAATTAGCGGCTGGGTGAGCACCTGCGTCAAAGTTACTTCGCCGCTCCCGCCTGCAATCGCAGTGGCTGATGCTTCTGCGACCAAAACTATGGGTTTAGCTAAACCGGCAATTTCCAATATTTGAGCTTCCAGGACTTCCTCGTCTTGCTCGGATTGCTCTTGGGTAAAGGCTGGAGTTACCGAATAGCCCTTGGAAACTTCAAGGGTGCCAGTTTGATCAAATACCAGAAAATCCTGGATGGAAACTGGAACCCAAACTCGCATAGGTCCATTGTTGCCTATTAATAGGTAAGTGTCAGGATGTAGTCATGGATGCAATCACACAAGTTCCCGTTCCGTACAACGAGCCGATTGGCACATTTGCTCCCGGCACACCCGAGCGCGCTGGGTTAGAACAGGGTCTTAAAGATCTAGTTGCAACGCAGCACGAACTGCCAAATGTTATTGGCGGTAAGCGCGTTATGGCGACCGGTGAGAAAATTGAGGTTCGAAGTCCGCATGAACACTCTCGTGTTCTTGGCGTAACTGGTAACTCAACGCACGCCGATGCAAAAAGTGCGATTGCTGCAGCAAAAGCTGCGGCTCCGATGTGGCGTGACTTGCCCTTTGATGAGCGCGCTGCCGTTATTTTGCGCGCTGCTGATTTATTGTCAGGGCCGTGGCGAAATAAAATTTTGGCCGCAACCGTTTGGGGTCAATCCAAAACTGCTTACCAAGCCGAAATTGATTCAACTTGTGAGCTAATTGATTTCTGGAGATTCAACGTGCATTTTGCGCGTCAGATTTTGCAAGAGCAGCCCGTTTCCTCCCCCGGTGTTTGGAATCGAACTGATCATCGCTCTCTCGAAGGTTTCGTTTATGCCATCACACCGTTTAACTTCACGGCGATCGCAGGAAACTTACCGACTGCCCCAGCGCTAATGGGTAACACTGTGGTGTGGAAGCCATCGCCAACCCAACAAGTTGCCGCTTCCCTGACAATGGATTTGTTAATGGCTGCTGGATTGCCACCTGGCGTGGTAAACATGGTGACTGGAGATGGCATTGCGGTTTCTGATGTCGCGCTTGCTGATCCTGATCTTGCCGGCATTCACTTCACTGGATCGACGCCAGTATTTCAACACCTTTGGAAAACCGTTGGAAACAACATTGAGAACTACAAGACTTACCCGCGCCTAGTTGGCGAAACGGGTGGCAAGGACTTTATTTTTGCGCATCCATCAGCCGAACATCGAACCCTAATAACCGCCATGATTCGTGGCTCCTTTGAATTCCAGGGTCAAAAATGTTCTGCTGC
>DJBM01000139.1:0-260 GCA_002430405.1 Actinobacteria bacterium UBA5976 | reverse complement strand
ACTGCGGAATTCTTTACTGATGAATACTTTGGCCCGGTTCTTGCCATCTATGTGTACGAGGACAACAACTGGCGCGATACTTTAACTCAAATGGAAAGCGTGGCTAAGTATGCGCTGACCGGTGCCATCATTGCGCAAGATCGAGATGCTATTACTGAAATGTCAGAGGCACTTCGCTTTGCGGCCGGCAATTTCTATATCAATGACAAGCCAACTGGCGCAGTTGTAGGTCAGCAACCATTTGGTGGTGGCCGAGCATC
>DJBM01000094.1:2710-3214 GCA_002430405.1 Actinobacteria bacterium UBA5976 | reverse complement strand
CTTAAGGCGGTAATCCCATACCCAGTTCGTGGTGCCATTTCTGCCGTACTTGCTTTTTTGCATTTGCGTCAAAGATTTGCCAACGGTACTCGTGGCGTGGACCTTAAAATTGGGCTCCAAGTTGATGTCGCAGTCTATTTCCCCGATGAGATTCCCAAGGCCTACCAATTAACGCAATGGCTTGCGATCCTAGAACATCACCCAGCAGATCTTTCCTTTGGTTTAGTCGTTCGAAACCTTGATGTATACCGCCAGTTGGTGAAGTTAACTAAGTTACCAGTTGTTTATCTGCCAACTTTTTCCGAACTAATGAAGTTCTATCGAAGCAGTCCGATCAAGGCTGTGATGTATGTAAACAACGGTATGGGGAATTTTCAATCACTTACTGTCGCTGAACTTGCCCACATTCATGTTAATCATGGTGAGAGCGACAAAGTTTGCATGGTGAGTAACCAGGTTAAGGCTTACGATCGTGTTTTCGTTGCTGGCGAAGCTGCAGTGCTT
>DJBM01000094.1:0-2384 GCA_002430405.1 Actinobacteria bacterium UBA5976 | reverse complement strand
CCAACTTGGAATGGCGAGGATGAGGCAAATAACTACACTTCGATGGAATTTATGGGACCAAAAATAGTTGAGGCAGTCTTGGCACAACCGAACGTTCGGTTAATTTACAAGCCGCACCCTCGAGTTGCAAAACCTGAAACTTCTCAGATCAAAAAGCACCACAGAGAAATAATCCGATTGATAAAGCGAGCTAACGCAAAAGATTCTGGCGCCGGTCACGAATTTCGAAAAACGGGCGACATATTGGCAATTTTTCCACGCGTGGATTTATTGATCTCAGACGTATCCAGCATTGCACTTGATTTTTTATATTTGCGAACTGAAGCACCGATTATCTTGACGGATCGCCGCAATAATGTAGAGCAGCTTCACTTCGATTCTCCGCTGAGCGTTGCTACGAAAGTTCTCACGAGAGAAAATATTGCAGACGCGACAAGTATTATCGGGCAGGTTCTTGCTGCCGATGACTTTTTCAAAGATCGAAAAGTTTTGCGTGATTTTTATTTTGACAATGTCCGAGTCGGGGAAAGTGCGCCACGATTCTTTAAAGCTCTAAGGCAAGTTATTACCGAGCATTCTGCAGATGTTCAACGTGCTAAATCATTGGCTACAAAGGGCACTGGGCCTCACTTTGAACATCGCGCCTAAACCCGAAAGACTTAGTTCACTATGACTCAACCACAAGTAACGATTCTGGCCGCCGGCATGGGAACTCGTTTGGGACGTCCATTCCCAAAGCCCCTGACCCTGCTTGAGGATGGTCGGACTATTTTGGCGCAACAGCTGGAAAATATTTATGAGGCATACGGCGCCGACACCAAAGTACAGATTGTGGTTGGATTCAAACTGGATTTGATCTTGGAAGCGGCCCCAGATGTGTCCTTTGTCTATAACGAGCGCTACGACCAGACCAATACCAACCGCAGTTTGTTAAAGGCGTTGCGGACCTCAAGTGCTGGACCAGTTGTTTGGATGAACGGTGATGTGGTATTTGATCCTGCCATTCTTAAACGAATGCAAGCAAACATCGATGCGGATCAAACCGTTATTGCGGTGAATACCTCAGCTGTGTCTGAGGAAGAAGTTAAATACACCGTGACTGCTGATGGCATGGTTAATGAGCTTTCTAAAACGGTTGTGAATGGACTGGGCGAAGCCGTAGGAATCAACCTGATTGCTGCTAAAGATAAAGTGAAATTGATTAATTGGTTAGCGCAATGCGATGACCAAGATTACTTTGAGCGTGGCATTGAATTGGCAATTGAAAAAGATGGGCTAAAGGTCCTTCCAGTTGATATCAGTGATTTGTTCGCCGTTGAAGTGGATTTCGAAGCTGACTTAGAACGAGCGAATAAGAGAATCGTATGACGGGCAAAAGTGTCAACGCAATCATCGATGAATTCGGCTTAGTCAGCGCGAGCAAAATTCCACCACTAGGTAGTTACCTAAAGCAAACTTGGCAACGAAGAGATTTCATAATAGAACTTGCCAGGGCTCGAAGTACTGCTGAATATTCTGACAGCCTACTTGGACGCGTTTGGCAATTACTTACACCACTTTTAAATGCTGCAATTTATTTTTTCATTTTTGGAATTTTGCTTGGTACCAAAAAGGGAATAGAAAATTACACTACATTCTTGGTCGCTGGAGTTTTTGTATTCAACTTTATGCAAGTTTCAGTTACGCTCGCTGCCAGTGCCCTGCCTAGAAATCTGCTATTAATTCAAGCAATTCACTTTCCCAAACTTGTCCTACCACTAGCGGTAGTAGTGCAACAAATTCAACAGTACTTCGTGTCACTCGCGGTGCTAATCGTGATTGTGCTTCTTACTGGTGAGCCAGTTACCTTGATGTGGCTGGCCATGCCGGTCGTACTCATACTTCAAATTCTTTTCACAACTGGCCTGGGATTAATTTTTGCTCGATGGGGCGCAAACTCCCGTGACATTAACCAGCTACTGCCATTCTTTACCCGATCCTGGCGCTACGTTTCCGGTGTTTTCTTTAGCATTACTGTTTTTACGGCGACATTTGCAGAGTGGATCTCTACTGTATTGCTGCTAAATCCAGGCGCGGTTTACATTGACTTGGTTCGCGATTCCTTGATGACCTCCCAAACCAATCGGCCAATCATCTGGGTGATGGGTGTGTTTTGGGCGTTCTTATTCTTCTTGGTTGGCTTAATTTACTTTCATCGCGGGGAGCGGAAATATGTCAACTGACAAGATCCCCACGGTCGTGGTCGATGACCTACATGTGAGATATAAATTGATCCGTGGTGCGCGCGCTGGCTCGGCTGCAGGAGCGCTTCTGAGTTTACTTAGTGGCAAGTCGCCTGGACAGCTCATACAATCTGTGCACGCAGTCAAAGGTGTCTCACTAAC
>DJBM01000059.1 GCA_002430405.1 Actinobacteria bacterium UBA5976 | reverse complement strand
CGGTGTCAGCGTCCACAATTCCAACGGCGTGGAAGCGATCGGCTTCATCTGTTTCCGCCGGTTTGTAACCTCTGCCTTTTTCCGTAATGACGTGCACAATGACGGGTCCACCAAAGTCGCGTGCACGCTGGAAACCAAATTCCATGTCAGAGATATTGTGACCGTCAATTGGGCCGATGTACTTAAGACCTAGATCTTCAAATAATCCCTGTGGCGCAATGAAATCTTTTATTCCCTTTTTCATGCCATGTAGCGCGTCATAAACTGGGGCGCCAACAACTGGGGTTCGCTCCAGTACGGATTTACCCCAGTCCAAAAATTTTTCATAACCCTTTGTGGTTCGCAGTGTTGCTAAGTGTCGTGCCATGCCGCCAATGGTTGGTGAGTACGAACGTTCATTATCGTTTACAACAATTACAATCGATCGATTCGAGCCATCGGCAATATTATTTAACGCTTCCCAAGTCATGCCACCAGTGAGCGCGCCGTCACCGACTACGGCAACAACGTGGCGATCGCCCTCACCGTGAATTTCAAAAGCTTTCGCTATGCCATCCGCATAAGAAAGTGCAGTAGAGGCATGACTGTTTTCGATAACGTCATGGATGCTTTCGGCGCGGCTCGGATAACCCGATAGCCCACCTTCTTGTCGCAGAGATTCAAAATCGCCAGCTCGACCAGTAATCATTTTGTGCACATAAGTCTGGTGACCGGTATCCCATAAGATCGGATCTTTTGGCGAATCAAAAACCAGATGTAAAGCCAGAGTTAGTTCAACAACTCCGAGATTTGGACCTAAGTGCCCACCCGTACGAGTCACATAATCCACTAGAGATTTTCTAATTTCACTTGCTAACTGATTAAGCTGCGCTGGAGTCAAGGTCCGCAGATCTGCCGGGGATTCAACGCCATTTAATAACGACATAAACCCACCTTCCGAATCAGGTTGCGCCAAGCAAAAGCCTGCTTAAAGCGCGATTTGCCCAAGTCTAATGACCAAATGGGATTTGTTCCCTCTGCCAGGTGCCTTAATTCACTGGATTTGGGCTTGGACTATTGGGAATTATCTCGCTGCAGGGCATGAATAACGCAACGCGCCTGCTCAAGTTCTAAAGCTAATCTGGCACCTTCGTGCTCAAGGGCTGCCAGTAATTCATCGAGTGGTTCTGGTTTTAAATTCGAAGTAGTTCGGGCGCTTCGGTAAGCATCTCGAATTGCTTCTACTTGGTGTTCCAAGTGAAATTGCGTCACATAACTCAATGCGGCTGGCTGGGTGCGAAACACTTCGTAGGTGCGAAATTCCGAAGGACAGCGATCAAGTAACCAGGAAATTGCTTTCACTTGCCAGCCGGTAGCGCCAGCTGGCGTGAGATCAGATGGCCAACTGCTCATTAAGTTAAGCGGTTAAGCGCTAACAAGTGAACGAAGGACGTACTGCAAGATGCCACCATGACGGAAATAATCTGCCTCACCTGGGGTATCAATTCGTAGCACTGCCTTGAATGTGGTGACTTTGCCATCGCTTCCATGCGCGCTCACCGTTACCGATTTCGGTGTTACGCCATTGTTAAGCTCAGCAATTCCCGTTACATCAAAGGTTTCGGTACCAGTTAGACCTAAGGAGTCAGCGCTTTCACCTGCTGGATATTGCAAAGGTAAAACTCCCATGCCGATTAAGTTAGAGCGATGAATACGTTCGTAGGATTCTGCAATAACAACACGAACACCAAGAAGCGCAGTTCCCTTCGCCGCCCAGTCACGTGATGAGCCAGAACCATATTCTTTACCAGCAAGAATTACCATCGGCACATTCTTGGCAGCAGCAGCAACTGATGCTTCGTAAATTGAAGTTTGCGGCGCATCGGCAACTGTGAAGTCGCGGGTATATCCGCCTTCAACGTCGTCAAGTAATTGGTTACGCAAGCGAATGTTCGCAAAGGTTCCACGAATCATCACTTCATGATTTCCTCGACGGGAGCCGTAGGAATTAAAGTCTGCTCTTGCAACACCGTTTTCCTTGAGGTACTTTCCAGCTGGGCTATCTTCACGAATTGAACCTGCTGGGGAAATGTGATCGGTTGTAACTGAGTCGCCCAGTTTTGCGAGTACTCGCGCGCCCAAGACATCGGTTACTGGGATTGGCTCCGCTGGCATGTTTTCAAAATATGGAGGGCGACGCACGTAAGTGCTACTTGGATCCCATGCAAAAGTTGATCCCGTTGGAGTGTCTAGATTTTGCCAACGAATATCACCAGCAAACACATCTTTGTAGCGCGAAGTGAACATGTCAGCGTTGATCGAAGAATCTATGACATCTGCAATTTCTTGTGAGGTCGGCCAAATATCTTTTAGGTAAACCGGGTTGCCGTCTTTATCATCACCGAGCGAATCATTTTGGATGTCAATAGCCATCGAACCGGCAATCGCGTATGCCACAACAAGCGGCGGTGACGCTAAGTAATTCATCTTTACATCCGGATTAATTCGACCTTCAAAGTTTCGATTTCCTGAAAGAACTGCGACTGCAGCCAGATTATTCTCGGCAATAACCGAACTGATTTCTGATGCGATTGGACCTGAATTACCGATGCAAGTTGTGCAACCATATCCAACGAGATTAAATCCGAGGGCATCCAAATATTTTGTGAGCCCAGACTTGTTGTAGTAATCCGTGACAACCTGTGAACCTGGTGCCAAAGTGGTTTTCACCCAAGGCTTGGTAACAAGTCCTTTTTCTACTGCTTTTTTGGCCAGCAAACCAGCAGCCATCATCACTGATGGATTAGAGGTATTGGTACACGAAGTGATTGCGGCGATTACTACCGCGCCATTTCCTACTTCAAAGTTTTCACTGCCTACAGTTACTGATGCAGTCCGATTTCGATCTTTGGTAAATGTTGCAACAGCAGTTTCAAACGAGGTTGCTGCCTCTGCCAGCGGCACGCGATCTTGTGGTCGCTTTGGTCCAGCAATCGAGGGACGCACAGTGCCTAAATCAAGTTCGATGTATTCAGAATATGTTGGTTCAATTTCTACGTCGTGCCATAGTCCTTGAGCCTGGGTGTAAGCCTTAATCAAGGCTATTTGGGATTCTGGGCGGCCAGTAAGTCGCAAATAATTTAGAGTTTCCTCATCAATTGGGAAAATAGCTGCCGTAGATCCGTATTCCGGACTCATATTTCCGATGGTGGCGCGGTTGGCTAGAGATACTGCCGTAACACCTTCCCCATAAAACTCCACAAATTTTCCAACTACGCCGTGCTTACGCAGCATTTCAGTAATTGTTAGGACTAAGTCAGTGGCAGTAGTTCCAGGCTGCATTTGTCCGAATAATTTAAAGCCAACTACGCGCGGTATCAACATCGATACTGGTTGGCCCAACATTGCTGCTTCGGCTTCAATGCCGCCGACTCCCCAACCAAGAACACCAAGACCATTAACCATAGTTGTGTGTGAATCTGTGCCTACGCAACTATCTGGATATGCGAATCCATCCCGCACCATGACAACGCGCGCTAGCGCTTCAATGTTTACTTGGTGAACAATTCCAGTACCTGGTGGAACGACTTTGAAGTCGGAGAACGCATCCTGGCCCCAGCGCAGAAATTTATAACGTTCATTATTTCGTTCGTATTCCAGATTTACGTTCTTCTCTGCTGCTTGGGAATCACCAAAAAAATCTGCAATTACTGAATGGTCAATTACAAGTTCCGCTGGCGCTAATGGATTAATGCGATCTGGATCCCCACCGAGTTCAGTGACTGCCTCCCGCATAGTTGCAAGATCGACTATGCAAGGAACACCGGTGAAGTCCTGCATGATTACGCGAGCAGGTGTGAATTGAATTTCATCAGTTGGCTCAGCTTGCGAATCCCAATTTGCCAATGTCTTAATTTGCGCGGCCGTCACATTGGCGCCATCTTCGGTACGCAATAAATTTTCCAGCAGTACTTTGTGTGTGAAGGGCAACCGCTCGGTACCGGGAAGCGCAGCTAGGCGAAAAATCGCGAAAGTTTCGCCAGCCACTGTTAGTTCGGATTGGGCATTGAAGGAATTAAGGCTCTTCACGAGACTCCTAAAGTATCTTGACGTCAAGATAAATTATACGCCTGATACCAATGATTTCTCGTCGCAGGTTAGGAATATTTCTCAAACAAGGCGATACATTCCACATGGCCTGTCATCGGAAAGGCGTCTAATCCAACAAGTTGCGTCATCGACCAACCCGCATCCGCCAAGTACTTAGCATCTCTTCCTAGTGCGCTGGGTTCACACGCGACGTAAACGATCGCTCGCTTAGCAATTCGATCAATTTCGGTAATGACATCAAGTCCGGCGCCAGCGCGCGGCGGATCCAAGATTACAACTTCAAAATCCTCATCTATTTGGGTTATCCACTTCGTTACATCTGCCGTGATCAAATCCAACTGAGGCAAATCGCTGCACGAGCGACGAGCATCTCGCATTGAATCAATGACGGATTCAACAGCAACAACTTCACCACTTTCTCGAACATCAGATGCCAAGCTGGCGGCGAATAATCCCGCGCCGGCATAAAGATCTAATGCCTTGTCGCCGGCTTTCAAATTTGCGAAGCGCCGCACTGTTTCTACGAAAACTTCAGGTGCGTCCTTGTGAACTTGCCAAAAAGATCCTGCATGAATTCGCCAACTGCGATCCCCTACTGACTCATCGAGCCACGGACCACCGCGCCGGTCAACTACTACATGTTGACCCGCAGAACTAAGCGCTGTGCTTATGTCGTCATTTCCAAGATGCACTTTTTCTTGGGCCAGCGCAACTGAGCCTTCAACTGCGATCAAGCAGTCATCAATTTCAATAACAGTGTGTGACCTAGTCATTTTCAATCCAACCGAAACACCACCAATACGCGAATATCGATTTCGAGTGCGCCAGCGTAAGCCGGTTTCGTGTGGCGTAAGTGCGACCACCTGAAATTCTGCCAGTGGCTTACCGTTTACATGTGTAATGCCACCTAAGTGACTTAATTGTTCACGCACAACTTCGCTTTTTAAGTCTCGTTGATGTGACAAGCTGACGTGCTGCCAATCACAACCACCGCATGTTCCCGCGTAACTGCACGGCGCAGTAGTTCGATGCTCACTTGGTTTAATTACCGCGACAACATCTGCGCGCAAAAACTTCTTAGTGATGTCAGTAATTTCTGCCCGCACAACTTCACCAGGAATGCCATGGCGCACAAACACAACTTGTCCGTTATGGCGCGCAATACAAAAGCCACCGTTTGCGACTTTGTCAACCGTTAATTCAACTACGTCACCGATTCGAGTTTCTTGCAGTTGTGTCACAAGTTCTCGCTCGAAGTTAATTTTTCCTTAGTAAGTAATCGATACGTTACAAAAATAGCCAATGCAAATAATGGATATCCCAAAAGGATTTTTAATGTCCCAAGCGCGGCAGTTTGCCCCAAAAAATACAAGGGCAACATAATTGCAACTCGGATTCCAAAAATTAGTGTCCATAACCAAGTAATGGTGCTAAATCGCTTGTGTTTCTTTTTGTCTTTAACCCACGACATATCATTGCCGCGCATCGCTTCCAGTACATATCCAAGCAATGGCCGTTTCGCAACAATGCTTATTAGGCAGGCCGCAGCATAAGCCGCATTTGTCAGTATCCCTGGTAGGAAAAAATTATCTGCATTTCCAGTACGTCGTGCGATAAAGGCTGCGATTGCAATGCCAAACAGGCCAGCTAAAACTTGCTGCAATGTTTGTCTGCGCAATAGCCGTAACAGCGCCAAAATGGCAGCAGTACCAAGTGCTGCGTAAAGGGTTACTTGTAAATTTCGATCAGTCACCAGAAATGCGATCGTGAACACCAAAAATGGTAAGCCAGAATCAATTACTCCGGACCAGCCACCGAGCGCTTTGGCAAGCAACTCGGAATCGTCCTTAATCTCGTGGACAATACTTTCGTCTTGGGATTTTGGGTTAGGTTCGCTCATGTCGCGAGCCAACTGTTATTCACGTTTCTACTTTATCAACACTACGAGCTAAAGTCTGAAACCTACTTTTATAGCGAAATGTGTAGGTGGCCAAATTTTGAGTTGCCTGGCTCATTTTCCTGCGTAACCAACTCAGAATTTACGGTCGGCCTACGCAACCAAAGTCTTTGACCAGGAGGTTGTGGCTCGTTGCCTCGATGCACTACGACCTGAGCAATCACATCATCAATCTCAGATTTTTTTTCACTTTCAATTACTGCGCCATACCCACTAATTACTGCCCGGATAAACCAACGCGGTCCACGAATTCCCACAAAGCGAACAGGTTGCACGTGCGCATTTCCATCTAAATCGACAGTGGGCATAACAGCGCGAACTTCGGTGCCAAATCGGCCTTCAACAACTTGGCATTCGACTTCTTGCTCTCGCAAGCCATCGGCGATTGCATTTCTCATATCGCCCCAGAGGTCTTCGTTAATTGCAACTGCAAATACTTGCAGCTCAACTATCGACATATCTAAATGAAGCGAGACAGACTTTCCATTTCCAGTTTTTACATCTAAATCAAGGTGTACCTCGAGGCCAGGAACATTTGGCAACAGCAATGAACCCAAATCGAGCATCTTGCTGGTGTCGGGTGCATCAGCAATATCGAATGGGCCCTGCGTCACGCCGTAACTCCAGTTGAGCCAAAGCCTTGGTCATTTCGTGGCGTTATCTCTAGACCAGCAACTTGAATGAATTGCGCTGTACTTACTTTTTGAATTACTAGCTGAGCGATTCGGCTCCCAGCCGGCAACTGAACAGTTTCAGTTTTATCCAAATTAATTAAACAAATTTTTAACTCACCGCGGTATCCGGAATCAATGGTTCCAGGAGTATTTACGATTCCGATTCCGTGCTTGAATGCAAGTCCAGATCTGGGATGAACTAACCCAACGTAACCTTCTGGCAGTGCAATTGCTAGACCCGTTGGTACTAAAGCGCGTTCACCCGGTGCCAAAGTGACACCTTCGACGCAACTTAAATCCGCTCCGGCATCGCCGGGATGTGCATATCGCGGTGGTTCGGCAAGTTCATGAAGTAAGACAAATTTGATTTCGATTTCGCTCATGGTGCGATATCTAGCAAAGTCGAATCCATGTCAGTAACTCCACGATGGCGATCGAAGTGCTCCTGTGGTACCTGCATGTAAAGCGAACCAGACTCAACTGCTAGCGGGCCATCAGCTGAGTTCAATCGACCCTCAGCAGTTGACCATATTTTTCGCCCTAGTACAGCCCGCATTGTTGCCTCAATAAATACTTTGGTGCCTACTGGAACAGGAAGTCGATACGAAACTTCTAAGTGCGCGGTAACTGCCGGTGATCTAATCAACCAATTAGTTGCACCTAGTGCTTCATCAAATGCCAAGGACAAAATTCCACCATGAGCAATACCTGGCGCACCCTGATGATGTTGCGTAACTTCAAAAACGGCGTGCGTTGTCATCTCAGTGCCAGCTTCGATTTGCATATGAAGTCCCGTTGGGTGATCCACACCACACCCAAAACAATTTCGGTAGTGACTTGCGATAGCTTCGCCCGGCTTTGGCGCATCTGCATGGCGCTGTGGCGGTAGCGCATCGTGGGGAATCACCAGCGGGTGATCTATACGACCAATTCGTTCCATGGTTCCTAGAGTATCGTTACTAACAATTCAACTCTCATCCAATTGCCCGGAAAGATTTCGAGATCTTATGACGCCAAGCGAAAGTAGTTCTGCTGGGCAGGTGGTTTATACCGAACGCTTGTGGCCCTCGATTGGCATGTGGTTTTTTGCATTAGTGATGACAGCGTCTTTAGGTATTGCTTATGGTCGTGCTTACGGAATTAATCTGGGAGTAATTGTTGGCACCGCTGCAAGTGTGATTGCAATTTTAGGTTTGCTAAAAAGTACGGCAACGATTCGCATCGATGAATTTAACTTCCAAGTAGGTCGCGCTCGAATGCCACTTGAATTTATTGGCCAGGTTCAAATTTTAGATCAGCAGGAATCTCGACGGGCCCGCTCAACTGATGCACACAAAGATGCGTATTTCCAATTGCGCGGAGGTATCGAGCAAACATTAATTTTGGAAATTACCGACACCAGTGACCCACATCCGTATTGGCAAATTTCAAGTCGAAATCCCAAAATTCTTGCCCAAAAACTGGCAGAAGCTAAAGGTATTAACTAGATCTAGAAACCCTAGACTTGCGTGATTTTAGGCGCGATAACCTTCGCGAAATTATGCGCAATCATTGCAAATTGGTTGACCTTTAACTTGTTTAGCCATGGTGCTGCGATGATGCACCAAGAAACAGCGCGAGCAAGTGAATTCGTCAGCTTGCTTAGGAATAACCATCACGGTGATTGACTCATCGGAAAGATCTGCGCCGGGCAACTCTAAAGATTCATTTCGATCGGCTTCATCCGCATCGACACTGGAACTGACTTTAGAGGCATGTTGCGCCTTTAGGTTTTCGAGGCTTTCCTCGTTTTCCTCTTCGTCAGTCTTTCGTGGGGCGTCGTAATCTGTTGCCATTTCGAACTCAAATCTCCTTGCTGATTGGGGTACAACTTCTTTTCGCGAAGTTGCGCTCGTGTTGGACTGTACGTCATAGGTGTTTCGGTACAAACACCGCCCCTACTTTAACCGATTCGCCGCATTTCATTGGGATATTTTCTTGCGTTTTCAACATAAGTTCTAATTGAATACGCAATGGTTTCTGGATCTGCCGCGCCCGGCTTTATTTTTGCTGGTACACCCACAGCTAAGGCGCCAGCAGGTACGAGCGTACCGCCAAGTACAACAGCGCCGGCTGCAACTAAGGCGCCCGTTTCAACTATTGCCGCATGCAGCACAAGTGAACCAGATCCGACTAAGGCGCCCGTTTGAATCGTGCAGCCCTCTAGATGCGCATTGTGACCAACCGTGCATTCATCGCCAACGATCGTTGGTAATTCGGCTGTGCAGTGGATCACCGTGCCATCCTGAATCGAGGTGCGAGCGCCAATAACTATTCGACTTGAATCTCCGCGCAGCACGGCGCATGGTCCAATGAAAGAAAGTTCGCCGATAGTTACGTCTCCGATTATGACTGCTTCAGGATGTACAAAAGCCGTTGCTGATATTTGTGGAACCTTCTCGCCAAATGCATAAATTGCCATGTTTTTCCCTAACTCTCTTGCGGTAAATGCAAATTAATCAAACTTCTATTTCGATTACATCGCTATCGGCGTTATTAGCTTCAAGTATGGCAACCAGATCAGCGTGGATACCTGATGTCGTAACCACAATCATGTCGTTGCCCACCTTGTTTCCCCGAAGCCCACTTGCAATTGCGCCAGCTTCGCGCGCTATCAACTCACCAGCCGCGTGATCCCAATCATTTACCCCACGTTCGTAGTACCCATCCAAAACTCCGTCTGCCACCAGGCACAGATCAATCGCGCACGAGCCAAGTCTCCTGATATCGGCAACCTGAGGCAGCACTTGCGCTAACACCCGGGCTTGGCTTGCTCGGCGAGAACTTGCGTATCCAAATCCAGTTCCGATTACGGCATCACTTAATTGTTTGCAGGCAGATACCTGCAAGATTCGAGGCACACCTTGGTCAATTACCCATGACCCTAAACCTAAACTTGAGATATACATTTGGTCATAAACTGGGGCATAAACCACCCCAGCAATTGATTCCCCGGTCTGGTGGTTCTTTAGCCCAATCGAAACGCACCAATGTGGAATTTGGTGCAGGTAATTAACCGTTCCATCAATTGGATCAATAACCCACTGAAAGTTCGATGATCCCAGGAAGTTCGCGCC